>DATABZ010000087.1:0-10007 GCA_036259315.1 Gemmatimonadales bacterium
CGGAGCCGCTTCGCGCCCGCGGCGGCCCACCGGTAGCCCTTCACCCCGTGGAGCCGGCCGAGGAAGAGGTCGTAATCGTCCTTGTGGCGGCGGAAGCGGTAGTCGGCGGGATCCACCCCGTTGTACACGAACGCCGCACCCCCATGCCGCTGCGCGTGGTTCCGGCTGAGGTAGAGCGTGTTGGGGGCGCCGGTGGTGCCCGGCTTCCAGTTTCCCGCGAGCCGCCGAATCCACGGCACGTCGGGAGGGATCCGCAGGGGAGCGCAGGCGAGCACGATGTCCAGGCCTCTCGGGAGGAGCAGCCGGATGTCGAACGTCGGCTTCCGCGCCTCCACGATCGACACAGGAACCAGGGTGGCCTCCGGCACGGAGGAGCCGTGCCCCGCCACCAGCGTCACGCGGTGGCCCGCAGCCGCGAGCCCTCGCGCCAGCGCGACCACCATCCGCTGGGTACCGCCGTACTCCGGGACCGGGAGCCGGTCCCAGAAGAAGAGCGCGATGTGCATGGCGGGCCAAATCTATGCATCTTGACCCCCGATGCCGCTTCGCGTCATGCAGGTGCTCCATCAAGGCGGGGGCGCCGGCTCCGTCACGTCCACCCTGCATCTCAGCCTGGGCCTGAGGCGGGCCGGCGTCGATGTGCTGTTCGTCTGCCCGCCAGGGAGCGAGGTGGAGGCGCTCGCGGCGGACGGCGGGCTCGCCGTTCGGCCGCTCGCGCTCGAGCCCGGCGCACGCCGCGCCAACGCGGCGGCGCTCGCGGGGCTGCTCGCCCGTCATCCCGTGGACTTGGTCAACTCCCAGAGCGCGCGCGACCGCGCCGCCCTCACGTGGCTCCGGCTGACCGGCCGCCTCACTCAGCGACTGGTGCTCACCCGCCGGCAGATGCCGCGGACGTTTCCGGTCGAGAACTGGATCGCCTCTCGCGCGGCCGATCGCATCATCGCGGTGAGCAACGCCGTGGCCGCGGCGCTGCGCCGCCGCGGCACACCGGCGCGGAAACTCAGCGTCATCCCCAACGGGCTGGTGACGGCCCGGGTGGACGGGCCGGTCTCCGAGCACGCGCTGCTCCAATGGAAAGACCGCGTCGGCTGGGATCCCGGCCGCTGCACGATCGGCGTCGTCGCCCGGCCGAAGGACCAGCACGTGGTGCTCGAGGCGCTCCGGCTCGTGCGGACCCCGGTGCTCCTGGTGCTCGCGGGCGTGGACCCGGCCGGCCCCATCGGTGCCAGGGCGCGTGCCGTCCCGGCGCCCCACGCGGTCGCCTGCGTGCCGTTCGTGCGCGACGTGGCGGAGCTCTACCGCCTGCTGGAGGTGGCGCTGCTTCCCTCGCGCATCGAGGGGTTCTCCCAGGCGCTGCTCGAAGCGATGGCGCTGGGCAAGCCGGTGATCGCCTCCGCCGCGGGCGGGAACCCGGACCTGATCACCCACGAAGTGGACGGGCTTCTCGTGGCTCCGCTCGATCCGCGCGCCTGGGCCGCGGCGATCGATTGCGTGCTGGCCGACCGTGCCCTGGCGGCCCGGCTGGGAGCGGCGGCCCGACGGACCGCACGCGAGAGGTTCAGCCTCGAGCGCACCGTCGAGCGAACGGTCGAGCTCTACCGGTCCCTGCTGCCGGCCTCGACGCTTGCTCCGGCCTCGCCCGGCGGGTGAGATTCTCTCGCCCACTCCCCCGCACCTGGAACGAGCCCGTGGTCAGGATCTCCGGATTCACCATCGTCAGGAACGCGATCAAGCTGGACTTCCCGGTCGAGGCCAGCATCCGGTCCATCCTGCCGGTGTGCGACGAAGTGATCGTGAACGTCGGGCGGAGCGAGGACGAGACGCTCGATCTGGTCCGCTCCATCGCGGACCCGAAGATCAGGATTCTGGAGACCGAGTGGGACATGAGCCGGCGCAATACGGTGCTCGGGGCCGAGACGCTGCGGGCCATGCGCGCCTGCACTCACCCGTGGGGGATCTACATCCAGGCCGACGAGGTGCTGCACGAGTCCGGGGCCCTGGAGCTCGCGGCCGCGGTGCGCCAGCACGACGCCGATCCTCGAGTGGAAGGACTGCTGGTGCGCTACCTGCACTTCTACGGCGGCTTCCAGACCATCGCCACCCACCGGCGCTGGTACCGCCGGGAAGTGCGCGCGGTCCGCCTCGACCCCGCGCTCGACATCCGCCCGTACCAGGGAGCCCAGGGCTTTCGGGTGGGCCCCGAGCACCGGCGGATCCGGGCCCGCCTCACCGGCGCGCAGATGTTCCACTACGGCTGGGCTCGCCCTGCCCAGGCGCTGAGGGAGAAGCGGGAGCTGGGCAAGACGATGTACCCGTGGCGGGATGCCGACGAGCGGAAACCGCTCCTCGCCTGGATTCCGGGAATCCAGCCGTTCCTCGGGAGCCACCCGGCGGTCGCGCAGGAGTGGATCGCCGCGCGGGCGGAGGATCCCGAGCGGGTGATCGCTCCACGCCGGTTCCGCTGGCGATTTCTCCGCTACTACGCGTCGGGGGTGATCGAGCGGCTAACGGGCGTTCGGGTATTCGAGTTCCGGAACTACACCATCGTCTGAGGGAGGGCCGGCTTGATACTCCCCGTCCGCGAGCAGCAGGCGCATTCGATGGGCGTAGGTGTGATGCGCGAGCGCGTGTGCCCGTCCCGCCTCTGCGATGCGGCGGCGTTCCTCCGGAGCCGCCAGATAGTGCCGGACGAGCTCGGCGGCCTCGTCGCCCGAACGGTACCACGCGCAGTGCCGATGTCCCACGGCGAACCACTCGATGTCCGGCACGTACGGCCCGAGATAGAAGCCGCCGCAGCCCATGACCTTCCACATCCGGTTGGAAGCGGACGCCCGGTCCTCATCCTGCTCGGGGCGGGCGTTGGCGCCGAGCGAGATCGCCGCGCCGCGGATCGCCTGGCGGAGACTACGCCCGTGGATCGGTCCGCCGGCGACCGGGAGGTCCCCCGGCGCATGCTCCCACCCGGGACCCCTGATCTGAAGACGACACGTCGCGGCGACCGCGCGCAGCACGGCGTAGCGATACGGGTACTGACCCGAGCCGATGAAGCTGGCATCGCACGCGTACCGGCGCGGCGCCCTGGCCGCCGGGCGATCCTCGTGAGGGTCTACGCCCTGGGGGAGGAACCGCACCTGCTCGACGCCCGCCGTGCGATACCGCCCGACCTGTCCCAGGCAGGTGATGTACATGCGACCGACCAGGCGCCCCAATGCCAGGACCTTCGGCTTCGGCTCGGCATCGAAGTACCAGAAGACAGCCTCACGGCCACGGAGGATCCGTCGCAGTGCAGGCTCGCCGACCTCGATCGCGTGGCGGGTGAGGAGCACGAAATCCGGCTCGATCCTGTCCACGAGATAGCGGACCGCCCGCCCCGCGAGCCGTCCGGTGTAGCGGGACCAACCGACGACGTTCACCAGACGGCAGTGATGTCCCAGCGATCGCGCGGCCCGCACGATCGCGGCTTCGGTCTTGTGGGCGCCTCCGGCTCCCACCACCGCGATGCGCATGCGCCGAATATAACGAGCGGCGGGTGACCCCCTGATGAACGATGTCCGCTGGTTCCTGTCCCACCTCCCGCGCCCAGGCTGGATGCAGCCGCCATGCGTGTAGCCCTGCTGACCTCCGCCAACGGCTGGCGGGGGTCGGGCTCCAGCTACGCCAAGATCGCGCGCGGACTGGGCGAGCGGGGTCACGTGGTGCACCTGGTGACTGCGTCTGCCCGGCTCACGCCACGGCTCGCCGCCATGGCGCTCCCCGTCACCGAGCTCCCCGGACGCAACACGGGTCCTCGCGAGATCTCGGCGCTGCTCCGCATCCTCCGCACCATCCGGGCCGACGTGGTGCTGGTGGATACACCGCGCGACGTGCGGCTCGCCGCGTGGGCCACCCTGCTGCATCAGGCGAGCATCGTCTACCGCTACAACCTGAACTACCGTCCCCCGCGCGACGACTTGATGGACCGCGCGTATTTGAGGCGCGTGTCGGCCTGCGTGTACCAGTCCCGCTACATCCGGGAAGAGGCGTCGCGTGCCCCGTGGATTCGGCGCATCCCGGCCTTCCTCATCCCGAACGGCTACGATCTCGAGCGCTACGCACCGCGGCCGGAGCAGGGCAGCGCGTTTCGCGAGCGCTACGGCATTCCGGCCGGCGCGCAGGTGGTCCTGACCTCGGCCAAGCTCACCCGGAACAAGGGGCACGAGGTCGCCATCGCGGCGCTCGGCCGGCTGCACGGCTCGGGTACACCGGTGGTGTACCTGATCTGCGGCGACGGGGGTCGCGAAGGAGAGCTCCGCGCGCTCGCACGCGCGGCCGATGTGCCCGCGATCTTCACCGGCCTGCTGGAAGCCGACGAGCTCGTCGCGGCCCTCGCCGCGGCCGATGTCGTGGTCCATCCGTCGCTCAACGAGATCTTTCCGAATGCGGTCGGTGAGGCCATGGCGTGCGGCCGCCCGGTGGTGGCCGCCGACGCCGGCGGGACGGCCGAGCTGGTGGGGCGCGACGGCGCGGGGGTGCTGGTGCCGCCCGGCGACAGCGATGCGCTCGCCGGGGCGGTGCGCGAGCTGCTCGAGAGCCCCGAGCGGCGGCGTCGCATGGCCGAGGCGGCGCGGCAGAGGATCGCGACCGAATTTCCGGTGGCCCGCATGATCGACCGGTACGAGGCCGCGCTGCTCGCGGTCATCGAGTAGATTAGCCGCATGGCTCCGCAGCTCCTGCTCACCTACGATTTTCCGCCCATCGGGGGCGGCATCGCGCGGTGGATGGCGGAGCTGGCCAAACGGTATCCGCCCGGGTCCCTGGTGGTCTCCACCGGGCAGCACCCCGACGCCCCCGACGTGGACGCCACCTTCCCGAATCGCGTGGATCGGCTGCCGCTCGCGGCTCGAAAGCTGCGGACCTTGCGTGGCTTGCTGTTCTGGTCCCGCCGGGCCGCCGTGCTCACGCGCGAATGCGGCGCCGAGTTCATCTGGTGCGGCAACATGAAGCCGGCCGCGTATCCCGCCAAGTGGACCATGGAGCGCCTGGGGACGCCGTTCGGCGTGCTGCTGCACGGCGGCGATCTCCTGATCCTCCAGCATCAGGTCCACCAGTCCCTGCTCAAGCGCCGGACCGCGCGGGCACTGCTCTCCTCGGCCGCGGTGCTGGTGGCCAACAGCCGCTGGACTCGGGAGCGCTGCCTGACGCTGCTGAGCGAGCTCGACATCGAGCCGGTCGAAGACCTGGTCCAGGTCGTGCCGCTCGGGGCGGATCACGGCTTCTTTCGTCCGGGTGTGGACACGAGCAGTGTGCGGGAGCGCTACGGGCTGGGCGAGGGGAGGTGGCTCCTCTCGGTGGCGCGCCTCTCGCGACACAAGGGTGTCGATACCGCGCTCAAGGCGCTCGCCGCACTCGGTTCGCGGTACCCGGATCTCCGGTACGCGGTCGTCGGCTCGGGGGAGGAGCTGGACGCACTGGAGGCGGAAGCACGGCACCTGGGGGTCGGGGATCGGGTTCGCTTCCTCACCGAGGTGCCCGACCGCGACCTCCCGGCTCTCTACAACTGCGCCGAGGTGTACCTCGGCGTGTCCCGGCTCATGGAGCAGCGGGTCGAGGGCTTCGGGATCTCTCTCGCGGAGGCCTCGGCCTGCGGGGTCCCGGTGGTCGCCGGCCGGAGCGGTGGCATTCCCGAAGCGGTGCGCGACGGGGAGACGGGGTTCCTGGTCGACGCCGAGGATCCCGCGTCGGTGGCGGCGGCCGTCGGGCGCCTGCTCGACGACGGGGAGCTCCGGGCAGGTATGGGGGCCGAGGGTCGGAAGTCCGTGGAGACGTACTACAACTGGGACCGGGTCGCTGCGGACATCGGCCGCATCGGCCGCGAGCTCGCGAGACCCGCCGTGCCGCAGGCCGTGTCATGATGGACGACACACTGCCGCACTCTCCCGCCGCCGACGAGTACGACCGCCACTACCACACCTGGCTCGAGCAGCACGGCGCCCGGGCGCTCGATCTCGACTGGCGTCTCACGCACCTCGAATGGCGCCAGCGGGTTCTGCTGCGGCGCCATCCGCCGGAGGGGAAGCGCGTGCTCGACTTCGGCTGCATGGACGGCGTGTTCACCCTCCGGCTCCAGCAGATGGGTGCGCAGGCGGTCGGCTACGACATTTCCCCGGCGGCGATCGGCCAGGCGAAGCGATTCCGCGGGTCGGCGGCGAGGCCGGTGTTCACGACCGTACCGCCGGGTCCCGGGCAGTTCGACCTGATCTACTGCAGCGAGGCGCTGGAGCACGTGGCGGACGACTCGGCGCTGGTGGGCGAGCTGGTCGGCTATCTCGCGCCCGGCGGCTCGGTGGTGGGCACTACGCCGGTGGCCGATGATGAGGGCGAGGTCACGAAGGGCGGTATCTACGATCCGGCACAGCTCAAGCGCGCGCTGTCGCCGTACGGCAGGGTCCACGTGTTCCGTTACGCCCGCCGCCCGGTGCGGGACCGCATACCGTTCCGCAAGACGAAGGGCGGTCGCATCTTCCTGTTCGAGGTCACGCCGCCGAATCCTCCGGCTGCACGCTGATGGCGTAGGTCGGACAGTTCAGCACGTACGCCCCATCCATCGGCGACCACGTCTGCACCGGCGTGAGCACCTCGGCCTTCCCCCGCGCGTCCAGCCGGAACACCTTCGGTGCCTGCACCACGCAGGCTCCGCACCCCACGCAGCGCTCGTCGTCGACCAGCACCCGCAGCCGTCGCGTCGGGTGCATGCCGCGGGGCATCGTGTCCAGCTGGTTGCCGAGCTGCTGGAGCGTGTGGGAGGCGGCGCGGTAGCCCGCCTCCAGCAGCTCCTCGTTGCGGTCGAACGCGAACATCGAGATGTGCTCCACCCGGGGCTGCACCAGGATGAGCGGCGGGCCCTGCCAGTCGCGGAGCTGGCCCTCGAGCTGCGTCTGCATCGCGATCTCGAGTCCGCGGGTGTAGGTGGCGGCGAAGCCCTCCGTCTCGTGCGACGCGCGCACTACGCTGGTGGCGGAGACGTTGACGGCGACAATCGGACCGGTGCCGAGCGAGGCGGCGAGGCGCACCGGGAGGTTCTCCACTACCGCGCCGTCCACGTATGCCCGCCCGTTGATGATTCGCGGCGGGAAGATGCCCGGGAGCGCACAGGAAGCGACCACCGCGTCCGCCACCTTCGTGTCCAGGAGCCCGGGCAGTCCCCACATGACCTGGATGCCGGAGTGGAGATCGGCGGTGTTGACCAGCAGACGTCGATGGAGGTCGCGGAAGGTGACGTCCCCGACCAGGCTCCGGACCAGGAACTCGAGCGGCTCGCGGCGGTAGAGCGCGGGAGCCAGGAGTCGGCGGAAGGCGACGTCGGTGCTGGCGACCTGGAAGATGTCCCGCCGGCGCACCGCGCGCGCGCGCGCCTCCATCTGTGCTAGGGGAACGCCGGATGCCCAGGCGGCGCCGATCAGCGAGCCGATGCTCGACCCCACCACGAGGCTCGGCACCAGCCCGCGCTCCTCGAGAGCGCGGAACACTCCGATGTGCGCCAGCCCCTTGAGGCCGCCGCCGCTGAGCACCAGGGTGAAGGGTCGGTCCGGATTCACTCGCTTGCCGGGGCTGAGGTCCCTTGCGTAACGTACGCCCCTCGAAGGTGCAAGAATCGTGCGCCAGGCGCAGTGACCCCGCAGGGGGTGCAACCCCATGCGCGATAGGTGGTCCCGCCGGTAATCCAGGTCACCTGGCAGGCCGAAGAAGCGGAACATCAAACGGGTAGCGTGAGAGGTGAAACGTGACGGGTGACCGCGGGCGTGAGGGTCCGGAGCGTTCCGACACGGCTGCGCTCGGGGCGGAGCTCGCGCTGGCTTCCTCGGATCCCTCATCCGGCGATTACGACGTGCACCTTCTCCGGTCCACCGAGTTCCCCTGGACCACCGACACGATCTATCTCAACAACGCGAGCATCGGGCCGCTTCCGGAGCGGACCCGCCTCGCCTTGGATCGGTTCAATCGCGGCCGCTCGGCGCCGCACCTGCTGCCCGACCGGGAGCTCTTCGCCATACTGGCGGACACCCGTCGCAAGATCGCCCGGCTGGTCGGCGCGACCGCGGAGGAGATCGCGCTTGCGGTGAACACCGGCTTCGGGTTGAGCATGGCGGCGCGCTCGCTGCCGCTGGAGTCCGGAGACGTAGTGCTGGTGAGCGACAAGGAGTTTCCGGCGAACGTCTACCCCTGGATGCGGCTCGCCGATCGCGGGGTGACCATGGAGCTGGTTCCCACCACACCCGAAGGCTGGCCCGACGAGCCCCGGCTCCTCGAGCGACTCCGGGATCCGCGGGTGCGCGTGCTCGCGGTCTCCCTGGTGCAGTTCAGCAGCGGGTATCTGGTGGACCTCCCCAGGCTTTCCGACGCGGCACGCGCGGCGGGCGTGTTTCTCGTGGTGGACGCCATCCAGGGCGTCGGCCACGTGCCGCTGGACCTCTCCCGCACACCGGTCGACCTGCTGGCCTGCGGAGGCCAGAAGTGGCTCCTGTCTCCCTGGGGCTCGGGATTCATCTACGTGCGGCGCGAGCTGATCCCTTCGCTCGATCCCGTGGTCACCGGCTGGCTCGCCTTCGAGGGCACCGACGATCTCAGCCGGCTGACGCGCTACGACAGCACGCTGCGGACCGACGCCCGGCGGTTCGAACTGATGACGTTGCCGTACCAGGACTTCGCCGGAATGAACTCGTCGCTCGACCTGCTCCTCTTCCTGGGCATCGAGCGGATCCGGGATCACGTCCGCAGGCTGCACGAGCCGGTGCTCGCGTGGGCGGAGCGGAGCGGCGCACGCGTCGTGTCGCCCGGCGCGCCGAATGCGTCCGGGATTCTCTGTGTGGCGCCCGATCGGGTGCAGGAGGTGCACCGGCGGCTCAAGGCGGCGCGCGTCATCTGCAGCCTTCGGGAGGGCGCGATCCGCTTCAGCCCGCATTGCTACAACACGGTGGACGAGATGGATCGGGTGGCCGGCGTGCTCGCCGGGGGCTGAGCCATGCGGGTGGCGTACCTCACCGCCCTGTTTCCCGTGCTGTCCGAGATCCCCTTTCTCAATCAGATCGTCGGCCTGCTCGAGCGTGGCCACCAGGTGGACGTGTACGCCGACGGTCCGCAGCCCGGCGGTCGCTACCATCCCGACGTCGACCGGCTGGGGCTGCAGTCGCTCACCCGGTACCCGCTGCGCTGGCCCTCGGCCCGACTGGAGCGGTGGCGCGCCGCGGCGCAGGTCGTGCTGGCGCATCGCGGCCCCGAGCGACGCACGCTGCTCCGCACGCTGGACCCGTCGCTCTTCTGGCACCGTGCCTGGACGCTCGACCAGCTCCGCCGCACGGCCCGCTTCCTTCCCGTCAGGCCGTACGAGATCTGCTACTGCGCCTTCGGCATGGACGCGCCGCACGCGCTGCGGCTGCGGCGGCTGGGTGTGCTCGGCGGCGCGCTGGTCGTAGCCTACCGTGGCGCGGACACGACGAAGTACGTTGCTCGGCGGGGGCCCCGCGTCTACGCTCGCACCTTCCGCGAGGCGCGCCTCCTGCTTCCGGTGTGCGACTTTCTCGGCCGGCGGCTCGTGGAGCTCGGTGCGCCGGCCGAGCGGGTGGTGGTGCATCGCACGGGCATCGACCTGCGCCGGTGGCCGTATCGTGAGCGTCACCCCGGGCCCGAGGGCAGGCTCAGGCTCGTGAGCGTCGGCCGGCTGGTCGAGAAGAAGGGCGTCGCCCACGTTCTGCGGGCGACCCGGATCCTGAAAGACCGCGGGGTGGACGTCGAGTACCGCGTGTTCGGCGATGGCCCGCTGCGCGACCGGCTCACCCGTCTGGCCGAAGAGCTCGGAATCGCCGACCGGGTGAGTTTTCAGGGGCGAGGGGAGCAGCCCGCCGTTCGGGATGGACTCGACCGTGCCGATGCGCTGGTGGCCGCGAGCGTGACCGCCGCCGACGGCGACGAGGAGGGGATCCCCAACGTGCTCAAGGAGGCCATGGCGTGGGGGGGGGGGGGGGGGGGGGGGG
>DATABZ010000088.1:0-4909 GCA_036259315.1 Gemmatimonadales bacterium
GCGTGCCGCTCTTGCGCCGGCGCATGGCGCTCTCGACGCTCTTGCTCGCCTTCTTGCCGTACCGTCGGCCGCTCGACTTGCGCGACGTGCTCTTCTTGGCTGCCATGCTGCCTCCGGAGAATGGTGGTGGTGGTAATCTGAAGTGGAAGGGCCTCACATGGCAGGGGAGCCGGACGGTTCGCGTCTCACGCGCGCTCCTGCTCCTCGTGCGCCCGCATGTATCCCAGGGCCACGAGTACCGCCAGGTTGAACGCCAGTACCGTCAGCGCCTCCCACTGCGACCGGTAGAACATGAACACCTGGGTGACGAAGACCGAGATGAGGATCGAGCGCTGGAACAGGCGCAACGCCTGCTGCCGCGAGCGCCGGAGCGCGACGATACCGGCCGTCACGAACCCCGCCGACAGGAGCGATGAGCCCAGCTGGAGCCACTCGGGCAACGCGTAGTCGTCGATCCGCCGGCTCATGAAGGCGAACCGGGCGAATGGCGAGGTCCCCGCCTCCGGGTACCACAGCAGGATGCCGACGTGGATCAGCTTGACCATCACCTGGGCGGCGAAGAAGACGACCAGCGTGCGCCAGAACGCCGGACGGACCGTGAGCAGCCGGTACCGCCGCAGCAGCTCGGCGGCCGCACGCTCCACCCGGCTCGCCGGTCGCGAGGGCGCCTCGTGCAGGCCGGCGATGAGCCGGGTGAGTCCTTCGGCCAGCGGGTCACCCGGCTTCGCGCGCGCGAGGTAGTGCAGCGCCCGCTCCCGCTCCTCGCGCTGGAGGTCGTGCATCGCCGCCTCCTCCAGCTCCTGGAGCGCGTTGACGACGTACTCCTCTCCGGCGGGCGTCCGCCGCCGGTGGATCGAGCGCATGGCCACGTAGGCGAGGACGAAGACCACGTAGATCATCGCCACCGCGGGCCGGTAGAAGTAGTCGTTGTCGCGGGTGACGAACTTCCCCACCTCGTCGATGAAGGTGCCGAACCCCACGCCACCGAGCACCGCCGCCCACCAGCGGCTCGCCCGGCCCAGGAAGGCGAGCAGCAGGACCAGAGCGGCCAGCATGAGCAGACCGCCCCAGAGGACGTGCGCGATGTGGAGGGTGGCCCCGCCGACCGAAGGGTAGCCGGTCAGCTCGAGATAGAACCGGATCAGCAGGACGCTGGCGACGGCGGAGACGAGGAAGAGATCGAGTTGGGGCCCCGAGCTGAGGTCCCGGACGAGCCGGCGCCGGATAGTCCGTCCCCGTGTGAAGGCTGGCGTAAGATAAGCAGCCGGGGTGGCCCCGAGTCGCGCGGCGTCACCACCAGTGTGTACTTGACTGCCGCAGCCACCGGGACCGCCTCAGCTCGAGCTCGGCCCCTCTCAACTGCGCAGCGAGGGCAACACCATCATCCGGGTCGAGGGCCTCCACATGCAGTGAGGACTGTCTCCCTCAGGGAGCCGTTCCCGTGAGGCGGGCAGCGAGCGACAGCCACGCGTCCGAGCGCGTGAGGGCGAACCGCGCCGGCAGTGAGAGCATCAGCAGCAACCCGCCCCACAGGAACGCCGGATGGATGCGACCGTGCGCCGCGCGGTCGTAGGCCAGGCAGGTGAGGACGAAGAGACAGGTCCCGCTGATCGCAACCGGCGGCCCGCCCGCCCCGAGCCAGCGCATGCGCGCGAACGCCGGCGGCAGGATGGCGATGGTGGCGAGCAGCATGAGCCGCCTGTGCGTGTCGCGGTCGCGCCGCAGGGAGAGCCCCATGGCAGCGAGCACGGCGAAGCTCAGCAGGGTGCCGAGCGGCACGGCCAGGAAGGCCAGCGGAGGAGGGCCGCCCGGGGGAGTGACGCCGAGGCGGGCCGCCGTGATGGAGGTGGCGTATCCCACCACGACGAAGAGCGTGGCAACGACCACGCCTGCAATGCCGAGCCGCCGGTGCAGGTCGGTTCGCCCTGCGGACACCAGCGACGTCTGGCCGACGAACAACAGCATCCATGCGGTGGCGGCCACGCCGTGCAGGTGGACCAGCGTCCGGAGCGGCGGCGCCTCGGAGAAGGTCCGCAGATAGTACGAAGGTGCGAAGCCGATGAACGCAGTGAGGGCGGCGGCGAGCGCCATTCCCGTGAAGAATCGATGGTCTCGGCGGCGCTCCAGAGCCCTCGACGAGAGAACCGCCGTCCTGTCCGTTACGCCCTGACTGGTGCCCATTGGCCCACCTCCTGCCAGGTAACGCACGGCAACCCGTGTTGGACCCTCACATGGATCGATGATCGGCTCCAGTATCCGTCGCGGGGCGTGGGTCCGCACGACTGGTTCGGCCGAGCCGCCCGCACCCTCGTGGCCGCCGATCGCACGCTCGAGCGCCCGTACCTCTGCGACCCTGCTTACCGTACGGGCATTCTCCCGCCATGGGACTGACCACGCGAAGTGCCGGCTTGCTGTCGATGGCACTCTTCATCGGTGCCGGGACCGGGCAGGGCCAGGTGGATGGACGCATTCCCCAGCCCGATCGGTCGCGCCTCGCCGAGGCCGTTCGGCTGGCGGAGGCCGTGCGACACGCGGTCTGGCCCGGATGGGAGCGTACGGCGATGCCCGTGCTGTTCGTGGCGGAGTCGAGCGAGTTCCTCATCGATCACCGCCCTCCCGGGACCGGGTTCACGCCCCTCGGGCACGACTCGCTGCTACGCGGCGAGATCTGGAGTCGCCCGAGGCGGTTTCCCCCGACGCTTCTTGCCACGTTCCCGGCCGTCGCCGGACGGCCGACGATCGTGGTCGGCTCCGCCGAGCGCACCGGCAAGTCGCCCCGCGAGTGGGTGCTGACGCTGCTGCACGAGCACTTCCACCAGTGGCAGAGCTCTCTCCCTGGTTA
Source organism: Gemmatimonadales bacterium (assembly GCA_036259315.1). GTDB lineage: Bacteria > Gemmatimonadota > Gemmatimonadetes > Gemmatimonadales > GWC2-71-9 > CAVVWJ01. The sequence goes on from DATABZ010000088.1 coordinate 2,843, forward strand.
CTACGGCCGGGTCGCCGCCCTCGACCTCGCGCGCGGCGACACCACCGGGCGGTGGATGCTGGACTATCCATTCCCGTACGACTCGGCGCCGGTTCAGCGGGCGGTGAGCGACCTCGCCGCCTCGCTGAATCGTGCGTTGAGTGCGCCACCCGACGAACGGACGGATGCCCTGCTTGCGTCGGTGACGGACCGAGATCGGCTCCGGGACCTGCTCTCGCCGGCCGACTACCGGTATCTGGAATTCCAGCTCTGGCAGGAGGGCGTGTCGCGGTTCGTGGAGATTGCCGTGGCGGAAGCCGCCGGCAACGGCTACGCCGCGCTCGCGGCGCGCATGCGCGGCGACTTGAAGCGCGACCTGCGGGAGATGAGCCTCGCCCATAGCCGGCGCGTCGGCTTCTACGCGCTCGGGGCCGGCCTCGCTCTGGTGCTCGAGCGACATCGCCCCGATTGGAAGGAAGCCTACGAGCGCCGGCCGTTCGTGCTCGCCGAGCTGCTGCCCGCCGGGCCTTGATGCAGGGCGAAGGTCAGGTCCAGGTGCACCAGGATCTCCTCCTGCATCCGCAGCATCCCGAACGCCTTCGACAGCCCGCCGATGCGGTAGTCCTTCAGGTCGAGCGGCGTACTGCCGCGCACCCGTACCCGCTGCGGACCCAGGACGACCGTGGCGGGTATCGAATCCTCCCGTGTCACCCCGTGGATCCGGAAGTTCCCCAGCAGTGTCACTTCCACCGTGTCCCCCCGGGTGGCGCCCGGTATCACGCCGGTGAGATCGAAACGGATCGTCGGATACTTGTCCGATTCCATGGACTTATTGAGGTCTCTGTCCCGCTTCCCGTCTCCCGTATCCAGGGACTTCACCGGCGCCTCGACCCATCCGCGCACCTCCGACAGGTCAGCGCCCCCCGTCATCTCACCCCTGACCGCGGTCGTGGTACCGGTGAAGTCGCCGACTGTCGCTCGGCCGTCGAAGCTCAGCACGCCGGCCGCGATTCTGCCGTCGGGAATCGCCCGCTGCGCTGCAGCGGTCCCGGGGGCGGCGCCGATCAGCCAGGCCGTGAGCAGAATCGTCGCTCGCATGGGCGGCATCGGATCAGGCCTCACCGAACGCGCTCTGAAGACACCTCACCGCCGAATCTACCTCGCTGTCGGATACCCGACTCGATGAACGCTCCTGAACCCGATGCGGCGAACTCGGCGCCCAACGGTCAGGGAGCCGGATCGTCTGGAGGGGGCCGGAAACGGCGGCTAGGGCACTGCGAGCCGTCCCACCGTGTTCCGGTCGGTGCCGTACCAGATCTCCCGAGTGGCCTCGTGGAACACCATGTGCCGGATCGTGTTCGGCTCTTCCCCACCCTCCGTCTCCACCACCTGGCTGAACTTGCCGGCGCCGGGATCGAACGCCACCAGGCGGTTGGGCTGTACACCGGTCTCGGCCAACCAGATCCTGCCCTTGTCGTCTCCCGCCATGGCATACGGGAGCGAGGACTGGCCGGCCGGCAGCGCGTACTCCGTCACTTTGCCGGTCGCCCGATCCAGGCGGCCGAGATAGCCTCGCGCATAGTCTCCATACCAGATCGCGTCCTTCCTGACGGTGAGCCGCCGCGGGCGCGCGCCTTCCGGGAGCTCGTAGCGCCGCTCCTCCATCGTCGCCGGGTCGATGGTCCCGATCACGTTGGTGCCGAACAGCACGTACCACGGACGCTGCTGGGCGTCCACCTCGATGCCGTACGGGCGAGTGCCGCTCCCCATCTCCCACAGTCGGATCTTGCCGGTCTTCGCGTCGAGCCGGCCAACGACCCCGGCGCCCTGTGCGGTGAACCACGCGTTCCCCGCCTGATCGAGCACCATGGTGTGGGGGTCCTTCACGTCCGGATCCGGCATGGGATAGTTGGTGAGCTTGCCGGTTTCGGGGTCGAGCTTCACCAGCCGCCCGTTCCGGTTGCCCGTGTACCACACCATCCCGTCCGGCGCGACGACCAGGTTGTGGGGATGGGTGCCCGCGTCGATCTCGTAGCGCTTGAACTTTCCCGTCTTCGGATCGAGGTTGGCGACGTAGTTCCCCTCCTG
>DATABZ010000089.1:0-5058 GCA_036259315.1 Gemmatimonadales bacterium
TCCGCACCGGGATGGAGTGGACGCCCCCGACGCGGCGGATCTCCCGGCTCTCCAGGAAGAGGAGGAGCTTGGCCTGGAGCTCCGGCGGCATGGCCCCGATCTCGTCCAGGAAGAGCGTCCCCCCCTGCCCCATCTCGATCAGCCCGCGCTTGAGCGCCGAGGCGTCGGTGAAGGCGCCCTTCTCGTGGCCGAACAGCTCGGACTCCAGCAGCTGGGGCGGGAGCGCGGCGCAGTTCACCTCCACGAACCTCCCCCGCGCCCCCGACAGGTCGTGGATGAGCCGCGCCAGGAGGCTCTTCCCCGTCCCCGACTCGCCGGTGATGAGCACCCGGGCGTCGGGCGCGGCGGCGATCTGCCGCGCCGTGCGCCGCACCTGCGCCAGGCGGGGGTCGGTCCCGAACACCCTCTCCGCGGCGTCGGCGGCGGCCCGGCGCTCGCGGAGGGTGGTGATCTCCTCGCGGATGGTCCGGTCCGAGACGGCACGCTCCACCAGCGCCAGCACGGCGCCCGCTTCCAGCGGCTTGGGGAGGAAGTCGGTGGCGCCCGCCCGGATCCCCTCCACGGCGCCCTCCACCGTGGCGTGCGCCGTCATGATGAACACGGGGAGCGAGCGGTCGCTCTCGCGGATGCGGCGCACCAGCTCGAACCCGTCCATCCCCGGCATCACCAGGTCCAGCAGCACCGCGTCGTAGTGCTCGCGGGCCAGGCGTTCGAGCGCCTCCTCCGCGGAGCCCGCGGGCGCGGCGTGGACCCGGCCGGGGCGCTCCAGGTGCTTCGCCACCAGCCGGGCGGAGAGCAGGTCGTCGTCCACCACCAGCAGGCGGAGCGCGTCCGGGGGCGCAGGGCTCTGCTTCACGTGGTGCCGGGCCCCGGGGCGTGCCTGGAGGGGTGCATTTCCGCTGGCCATCTTGGGCACCGCGATGCGAGGGGCGCCGTGCGGAACCGGCGAGGGCGGCCGGGGCAGGACCCGACGGGGACGTGCAATGCGCGTACCGATACAGAGGCTGCTTGCGAGACGTGCGCAAGTCCCTGGTTCGCAGATACTTACAATACACGCACACGATCCGCTGGCGGCAATGTCATGCAGGATCCGCACGACGCTGTGGCATTTCCGCCCCACCCGCCAGTGCCGCGGCGTGCAGGATTCCAGGCAGCGGGCGGATTCCGCGCGTTACGAATTCGGAATGCGAGTTACGAACCCGGTGTCCCAGGAATGTCCCACGAGGGGGCACGCATGCACGCAAGTCGTTTTCCTACAGGGAGATACGGCACCACACGAACCTGGCACCCTTATTCCGGCTGCCCGCCGCCGTGCAGCGACCCGGCGTGGCCCCCGAGCACGCCGCTCTCCGCCCGCTGCTCCGCTTCCCTCTCCTTCCGACAAGGGCACCCCGGCCGCGAGGCCGGTCCGCAAAGCCACGGGTCTCCCCTGAGACGGCCGGGCTGCCGAAGAAGGGCGCTGCCGGCGCGCCCCGCCGGCAAGGTCTCGGTCGTAAGGAGTAGGCCATGAGAAAGCTCGCTTTCCTCCCCCTCGCCGCGCTGGCGCTCTATGCCGGGTGCAGCGACAATCCCACGGAGCTGCATGACCGCGGCAGCCCGGCGGCGCCGGACGGACCGAGCTTCGCCAAGGTCACGGGCGCCGCGTTCACCACCGTGGACGAGGTCGAGCTCGGGTGCCTCAACGGAGACGGGACGATCAACTGCAACCTGTACACCGGAAAGGAGAAGGTATTCCTGAGCGGCGGCCCGATCGCGGCTGCGTTCGGGATCAGCGGCGGAGCCGGCCGGTTCATGTTCGCGGTGCTCGTCCCCGGGTTCCAGAACCCCGGAGTGGAGGGAGACGGCCAGCGCGGGAACCTGAGCGACTACGTGCCCAGTGCGGACCAGAAGAACGGCCTCGTCCCCCTCAACGCCGGCTCGGGTGACACGCGGTCGTGCCGCGTGTTCGACATCGACACGGACGGCGACATCGCCTATCCCTCGGGCGGGACGGACTGCACCGGGTATGCCCTGCACGACGTCGGCACGCACGCTGGCGACGGCAAGGCGATCCTCCGGCTGATGCCTTACGACAACACCACCAACAACGGTGGCGTGTACATCCTGTCGGTCTGCAGGCTGAACGAGAGCGGCGACCCGGACGACTGCAAGTTCGACGCGTTCAAGGTCCGGACACAGGTGGAGGACGAGGACCCGACGCTCTCCGGCGGGAAGTACTACGACCTCAACACCAACGGAGAGTGGGACAACGACGAGCCGGGGATCACCGGCTGGCTGGTCGACCTCACCAGCGGTGGCGTCGCGGTGGCCGGGCTCAGCCCGATCACGACGGGGGCGGGCGGCCTGTTCGGACCGCTCACGGTGGCCCCGGGCTCCTATCACCTGAAGGAGCGGCAGCCGCTCGGCTTCACCATCGGCGCCGGTCCCGCCACCGGCTACTGGCAGCAGACCGGCAACACCGTGGACCAGACGGTGGACCTGCTGAACACCAGCACGCTGCTCGGCATGGAGTACGACGTGGTGGCCGTGCTCAACGGCAGCACGGACGGCCTGTACTTCGGCAACGTCTGCTACGTGCGCCCCGGCGGCCGCACCCTGGGCTTCTGGTCGAACAAGAACGGGCTGTCGCGCCTCACCTCGGGCAACTTCGCGGCCCTGACGGCCTTCAACCTGCGGAACGCGAACGGCACCAACCGGGACTTCACGGCGTCGCTCGCCAGCAACAAGTCCGCGTTCAACGGCTGGCTGCTGTCCGCGAACGCCATGAACATGGCGTACATGCTCTCGGCGCAGATGTCCGCGACGTACCTGGACGTGCAGCACGGCTTCACCGACGGCGGCATCGCGGTGGACGGCGCGCTGACCGTCACCCAGCTGATCACCTACGCGAACTCGCTCCTGGCCAACCCCATCGCGTCCGGCGCGTTCGCCGGGCAGAACGGCGCAGTCACCGTCGGAGCCGGCGCCCTGCGCTCCGAGCAGGAGCGCGTGAAGAACATCTTCGACATGATCAACAACAACGGCTCCCTGGGCGACTTCCTCCAGGGCTACCCGAACGCCTGCCCCATCGACTTCGCTCCGTGACGGGGAGCGGGCGGTAGACGTACGGAACGACGAGGGGGTCCTCCGCGTGGGGGACCCCCTTCGTGCCGCCGGAGCGGACCGGGCCTCAGGCGGCCGGGTCCGCCCGCGCCCCCTCCCCGCCCCCCTCGGGCTCGTGCAGCTCCGCGCGCACGAACTGCAGCTCGTGCAGCCGCGCGTACAGCCCGCCCAGCCGCAGCAGCTCGGCGTGCGTCCCCCGCTCCCGCACCTCCCCGTGGTGCAGCACCAGGATCTGGTCCGCCTCGCGCACGGTGGAGAGCCGGTGGGCGACCACCAGCGAGGTCCGCCCCCGCATCAGCTCGCGCAGCGCGCGCTCGATCTGCGCCTCCAGCTCCGAGTCCACCGAGCTGGTGGCCTCGTCCAGCACCAGCACCGGCGGGTCGAAGGCCAGCGCCCGCGCGAAGGAGACCAGCTGCCGCTCCCCCGCCGAGAGCGAGATCCCCCGCTCGCCCAGCGGCTGCGCGTACCCGCCGGGGAGGCGCGCGATGAAGGCGTCCGCCCCCACCCGGGCCGCGGCCTGGCGGATGCGCTCGTCGGTGATGTCGTCGCGCCCCAGGCGGATGTTGTAGGCCACCTCGCCGCTGAACAGGAACACGTCCTGGAGCACCAGCCCCACCTTCTCCCGCAGCTCCCGGAGCGGCACCCGCCGCACGGGGACGCCGTCGAAGAGGACCTCCCCCCGCTGCGGCTCGTAGAAGCGCATCAGCAGGTTGATGATGGTGGACTTCCCCGCCCCGGTCGCGCCCACGATGGCCACCCGCTCTCCCGGCCGGGCGGTGAAGCTCACCCCGCGCAGCACCCAGCCGTCCCCCTCGCCGTAGCGGAACCACACGTCGCGGAACTCGATGAGCCCCCGCGAAGGCACCGGGAGGTGCAGCGGGTCCGGGTGGTCGTGGACCTCCGGCTCCGTGTCGAGGAGCGCGAAGATCCGCTCCGACGAGGCCATGGCCCCCTGCAGGATGTTGTACTTCTCCGACATGTCCTGGATGGGGCGGAAGAAGCGCCGCGCGTACTGGAGGAAGGCGGCGATGGTCCCCACCGTGACCGTGCCGGCGAGCGCCTGCATGCCGCCGTACCAGAGGATCAGCGCCAGCGCGACCGCCGTGAGCACCTCGATCACCGGGAAGAACATCGCGTAGTAGGTGATGGAGCGGAGGTGCGCCTCCAGGTGGTCGTCGTTGACCTCGCGGAAGCGCTCCTCCGCCTGCGCCTCGCGCCCGAAGAGCTGCACCACGCGGATCCCGCCCACGCGCTCCTGGAGGTACGCGTTGATGCGCGCCAGCCGCACGCGGACGTCGCGGTACGCCAGGCGGATGCGCGCCCGGAAGAGGAAGGCTGCGGCCAGGATGAAGGGGAGGATGGTGAGCGTCACCAGCGCCAGGCGCCAGTCCATCCGGAACATGGCCGCGACGATGAAGAGGAGGACGAAGACGTCGCCGAAGATGGTGACCACCCCGGCCCCGAACATCTCGTTGAGGACCTCGATGTCGTTGGTCACCCGGGTCATCAGCCGGCCCACCGGGTTGGCGTCGAAGAAGCGCAGCGACAGCCGCTGGAGATGCGTGAACACCTCCACCCGGACGTCGTACATGACCCGCTGCGCCAGCCAGGTGGTGAGCAGCGCCTGCACGTACTGGACGACGAAGGCCAGCACCAGCGCCCCCGCGAACACCGCCGTGAGCAGCACCAGGAGCCCCTCGTCGCGCCGGGGGACCGCCCGGTCCAGGACCAGCATGGTGGCCCAGGGACCCACCAGCTCCAGCCCCGCGCCCACGAAGAGGAGCGCGATGGACCCGGCCACCTTCAGCCGGTAGGGGTGGAGGTACCCCATGAGCCGGCGGACCAGCCGCAGGTCGTACCCCTTCCCCCCGGTGTCTTCCCCGCCCTCCCGGTCTTTCTCGCCCACGCCTTCTCTCCCGCATGAAGCTGGCTCCATGGGTGCGCAGAAACGTAGCG
>DATABZ010000090.1:0-2746 GCA_036259315.1 Gemmatimonadales bacterium
CCGGCCTCTCTCCGGACGGCGATCGCCCTGTATCGGCGGGCCGTCGCGCTGGACTCCACCTTCGCCCTCGCCTGGGCCCGGCTCTCCCGCGCCTCGACGTCCCTCTACGGCAACACCGCGCCCAGTCGCGAGCTCGCCGATCAGGGGCGCCAGGCCGCGGAGCGGGCGATCGCGCTGGCACCGAAACAGGCTGCCGGGCATACCGCCATCGCCGCCTATCATCTGATCGTCGACCGCGACGTCGAGCGAGGCATGGAGGAGCTGGCGCTCGCGCGACGGCTGGACCCCGGAAACGTGGAGACCCTCACCTCGCTGGCGAGCGCGCAGCAGAACCTCGGCCGAGCCGATTCGGCGCTGGCACTCCTCCGCCAGGCCGAGCGGCTCGACCCACGCTCGCCGGTGACCGCTGCCAGCACCGGCGTGGTCCTGCTGAGGCTGAGGCAGTATGCGGCCGCCGACTCGGCCCTCCGCCGAGCGCAGGAGCTGTCGCCGGGGAGTCTGGGTGTCGTTCAGGCGCGTGCCACTGCACGGCTGGGCCAGGGCGACCTCGCCGGGGCCCGCGCCATCGTGGCGAACGCCCCGGCGGAAATCGATCGGCGGGCGCTCGCGATCTACTTCGCCACCTACAACGAGCTCTACTGGCTCCTCGACTCGGCCGAGCAGGCAGCGGTGCTGACGGCGGGACCCGACGACTTCGACGGCGATGTCGGCAGCTGGGGACTCGCGCTGGCCCAGATTTACGCGGCCTGGGGAGATCGCGCCCGTGCCGCCGCCTACGCCGACTCGGCCAGAGCGGGGTTCGCCGAGCAGCTCGAGGCGGTCCCCGGTGACGCCCAATCCCTGGCCCTGCACGCGCTCTCCCTCGCTTACATGGGGCGGACTGCGGAAGCCGTGCGGCAGGGGGAGCGGGCGGTGGAGCTGCTGCCGGTCTCCGAGAACGCCACGTTCGGCATCTACCTCCAGGAGCTCCTGGCGCGCATCTACACGATGGCCGGGAAGCCGGACCAGGCCGTGGAGCGACTCGAACTGGTGGTCACGAGGCCTTCCGCGCTCTCCCGCGAACGGCTGCGGATCGATCCGCATTTCGCCGCCCTGCGGACTCACCCCGACTTCCGCGAGCTGGTGGAGGGAGGCCGGTGACAGATCCAGTCGGGAGCTCCGCCGGGGCGCCTCCTAGGGGAAGGAGTCGAACATGTACGACGTGATCGTGGTCGGAGCGCGCTGTGCCGGAGCGTCCACGGCGATGCTCCTGGCGCGGAAGGGATGCCGCGTCCTCCTGGTGGATCGGGCGACCTTTCCGAGCGAGATCCCGCACGGCCACTTCATCCACAGACACGGCCCGGGCCGGCTCCAGCGCTGGGGGCTGCTCGACAGGGTGGTGGCGACCGGGTGCCCCCCTGTCACCTCGATGACCACCGACTTCGGCGATTTTCCACTCACGGGCAAGGACCTGGTCCAGGGCGGGGTCGCCTTCGGCTACGCGCCCCGGCGCGGCGCGCTCGACAAGGTCCTGGTCGATGCCGCGGCCGAGGCCGGTGCCGAGATCCGGGAAGGGTTCGTGGTCGAATCCTTCATGACGGACGGCGACCGGATCTGCGGCGTGCGAGGACGCGCCAGAGCGGGCGGCGCGATCGTGGCGGAGCGCGCCACCGTCACGGTGGGTGCCGACGGCAGGAACTCGCGCCTCGCCCGGACCGTCGGCGCGCCGGCGTACGAGGCGACGGAGGCCGTCACCTGCTGGTACTTCTCCTATTGGAGCGGCGTGCCTGCCAATGGTCTCGAGGTGTACGTCAGGGACCGGCGGGTCGTCTTCGCCTTCCCGACGAACGCCGGCCTGTTCGGGCTCTTCGTCGCCTGGCCGGCGTCGGAGCTGGCTGCCGTTCGGGCGGATCTCGAAGGGCAATTCATGGCGGCGGTCGGCAAGGTGCCCGGCCTGGCCGAGCGCGTCCGGAGCGGCAGGCGGGAGGAACGCTTCTGCGGCGCGGTCGACCTCCCGAACTTCCTGCGCAAGCCCCACGGCGCGGGCTGGGCGCTCGTCGGCGATGCCGGGTGCCACAAGGATCCCTTCCTCGCCCTCGGCGTCTGCGACGCCTTCCGCGATGCGGAGCTCCTGGTGGACGCGCTCGACGACGGCCTGTCGGGCCGCCGTGCGCTCGACCAGGCGCTGGCGGACTACGAGCGTCGGCGCAACGAGGCGACGCTGCCCGAGTACATGGAGAACCTCCACATGGCGCAGTTCAGGCCGCTTCCGGAGGAAGCGAACCAGCTCCGCGCCGCCCTGCGGGGCAACCAGGAGGCCACCAACCGCTTCTACATGGCCCGCGAAGGCATGATCCCGCGAGAGTCGTTCTTCAACCCGGACAACCTGAGGAGTATCATGACGGCTGCGGCGCGGTCGGCTGCCCCCATCAGGTGATCGGCCTACGGATTGGGGTCCCGTTCCCGCCGATCATCGCCTCGCACTACGTGGCGGTCCTCTCCCTGCTGACCCTGCCGGCGGTGAGGCAGCGCCGGCGACCCAGGCGGGGGCGCCGGCGTAGCGCCCGCTACGCGGTCCGTCCGACCTCCAGCTCGCCCGGAGCGAGCGCGGGCGGTCCGCTTCTCCACCGGTCGCCCGGCGCCCGCACGTAGGTCGCCATCACATAGCCCCAGGGAATCACCGCCAGACAGAGCACGACGCCGACCAAGCAGTCGCGCCACGTCTCCCGTGTCCCCGGCGTGAAGGCATCCGCCATCCAGAGCGGCA
>DATABZ010000091.1:0-13677 GCA_036259315.1 Gemmatimonadales bacterium
GGCGGCGCCGGCGAGGCCGCGGGGGGCGAGGGCGGCATCCCGTGCGCGTGACCGGCCGACGGGGCGGGCGAAGCGGGCGCGGCGGGGTCGCCGTGTCCGCCGTGACCGGCATGCTCGCCGCCGTGCCCGCCGTGGGCCCCGTGGCCGCCGGGCTGGCCCTTCATCTCCTGGTTTCCGGTGTGGACCAGGTGCACGTCGAGCCTGTACTCGGGGTCTTCCGGGTTCGCCGCCGGCCAGGGGCGGTCGCCGGAGGGGGCGAAGACGCCGCCGAGGGCGCCCATCGCGCCGTCGGGGATCGTTGCGCCGGTGGGGTTGTCGTAGACGGCGGTGACGCGGTAGGTGCGGCCGGCGCGCACGGGGTAGCCGAGGCGCCAGATGAACTTCTTCGTGGGCATCCCCGTCACCTCGCCCGCGCTGTCCACCTCCGGGCGCCCCTCCCAGATCGTCTTCCCCGCCGTGACGTCCTCCAGTCGCAGCGCCACGCCGTAGCGGTGCAGGTGCCCGCCCACGGCCAGGATGCGCCCGTCGACCGCCGGCTCCCCCTCCCAGCTCTTCTCCGACCGCCCAGGGGGGAGGTCGTACGAGTGGAGCGACGCGGGAGGCATCACGTCCAGGTAGAAGGGGTAGATGGAGACCGGCTCGACGAAGGCGCCGCTGCGGGTGAGCGGCATCCGCACGCGGAGGTAGGCGTCGTCGTACGCCGCGTCCGTCGGGTTGTGGAGCATGGCCGTCACCAGCACCCGCTCGCCGGCGCGGGCGCGGTAGCCGAAGAGGCGCGGGAGGCGCGCGGGGGCCGTCTCCTGCCCCGCCGCCGCCAGCCGCAGCATGATCTGGCTGAAGAGCTCGCGCCGCTCGGGGAGGATGACGTTGACGTGGTGGAGCGTCTGCTGCGGCACCGGCCGCCCCGCCCCGTCCACCATCTCGATGCTGAACCCGCGCAGCCACCCGGCCACGGGGATCGCCGCCTCCAGCGGGGCCAGCTGGTGGTGCCCCGAGCCGGCGGGGAGGTCCACCGGCCCCACCTCCAGCACCATCTCGCCCCGCGGCCGGTCTTCGTAGACGCGCAGCCCCGGCGGCGCCTGGGCGGCGGCCTCCGTGGCGGCGAGCGTGAGCAGGGCGAAGAGCGGGACGAGGGAGCGCGAGAGGGAACGCATACGCCTCCGAAAAGACCGGATCGGGTGAGTGCGGGACGCGGGATCGGACGGATGCGCGACGCGGCAGGGGCCCGGCCGCGCGCGTCACAGGGGCCGCGGCTCTATCCTACATCGCCGCCGCGCCCCGGCCAACCCCGTTCGGAGCGCTCGTCACCGGGAACGGCCCACCTGGCGGGGCGAGTAGATTCCTCACTCGTTCCTCGTTCGGAACGACAGGTCGGAGTTTCTCTCGATCAACCGCTCTTCAGACGGACCTGTATCGTTCCGCCCCTGGTCCCGGAAAGGTCGCGCCCCCGATCCCTTTACCTCCGGCGCCGCGCGGGCGGGCGCGCCTCCTCGGGCGCGAGGGCCGCGCGGTCGCGGGCCGCCAGGACGGAGTCGGCGATCAGCGGGCCGTGGAGCTTGCCGTTCTCGATGAAGATCTTGTTGGCGTCGAAGCCGGCGGCCACCACGCCGGCGATGTAGACGCCGGGGCGGTCGGTCTCCATCGTCCCCGGGTCGTGCACGGGGATCCCCGTCTCGCCGTCGATGGTGACGCCGAGCTCGCGCAGGAGCGCGGGGTCGGGGACGTACCCCGTCATCGCCAGCACCCAGTCGTTGGGGAGCGTCACCGTCTTCCCCGTCTGCATGTCGAGGACGTCGACCTCGCGCGGGCGGATGGCGGTGACGCGGTGCGAGAAGAGGACGGGGATGGAGCCCTCGGCGATCCGGTTGTCGAGGTCCGGCCGCACCCAGGGCTTGATCCCCTTGTCGAGCGTGGGGAAGAGGTGGCAGATCGTCACCCGCGACCCCTCGCGCCAGCAGGTGAGCGCCGCGTCGGCCGCCGAGTTCCCGCCGCCGACCACCAGCACGTCCTGGTCGAAGTACGGAAAGGGGTCGGTGAAGTACGAGACGACCTTCGGGAGGTCGGCGCCGGGGACCTCCAGCCTCCGCGGCGTGTCGAAGTACCCGGTGGCGATCACCACGCTCCGGGCGCGGTAGGTGGCCGCCACCCCGTCGCGGCTCCGGGTGACGACGACGAAGAGGCCGTCCACGCGCTCGACGTGGAGGACCTCCTCGTACTGCCGCACCTGGAGCCCGAAGTAGCTCACCACCTTGCGGTAGTAGCGCAGCGCCTCGCGGCGCGTGGGCTTGTCGCCCGAGGTGGTGAACGGGAGGTCGGCGATCTCCAGCTTCTCGGGGCCGCTGAAGAAGGTGGTGTACGTGGGGTAGCGGTACACCGAGTCGGTCACCGCGCCCTTGTCGAAGAGGACGCAGCTCAACCCCCGCCCCTTCGCCGCCACGCCCACCGCGATCCCGCACGGCCCCGCCCCCACCACCGCGATATCGAAAGGCTGCTCGTCGGCCATCGTGCTCCGCATCTCGCCCGAAAAGGTCGGTTGTCCGCCGCTACGTACGCCGCCCCCGCCCTCGCGGGGCCCGGGCGCGGCGCCTCGAACCCGCCTGCGCGACCTTTGTACCACGCGACGGGCGATTGGTGCGCACGACGATAGGAAAATGGCGTGCAGCTCGGCTGCGGTCCGCCTACGTTTAAAGCGGCAACAAGAACCCCGGCCAGGAGCGGACAGTCCGCCCACACAAGGAGCTTGTTGGATGCATACTTCCGGATTAATAATACCGGACATTCTGGTGCGAAGAACATTGATTTGCTTCAGCTCGAGTGATGACAGAAATCTCCATAGGCTCCCCGCCTCCTCTTCCCCAGGATCGGTTCCGCATCCTCCGCGAGATCTCCCGGCCCGGCGGCCAGGGTCGGCTTTTCGTCGTTGAGGATTCATCCGTCGAGCAGGGCCGGGGAGCCAACGGCCGGCTGCGCAGCCGTCGGGTGGTGAAGGTCTGTCGCCCCGTCCACGGGGAAGTAACCGACACCGCCCGCCGCCGTCTCTGGCGCGAGTTCTCGCTCGCCGGTGCCATACACGACGACCACGTCATCACGGTCTTCGACCATCAGCGCAGCGCGCTCGGCGACTACTTCGTGATGATGCACTACGAGGGCGCCCGGGACCTGAGCGAGGTCCTCCGCACGCGGAGCCTGGCGCTTCCCGAGGCGATCCAGCTCATCGCCGACGCCGCCAAAGGCGTCGCGGCCGCGCACCGGGCCAAAATCGTCCATCGCGACATCAAGCCGTCCAACTTCCTGGTCGTACCCGCCGAGGCGGGCTTTCGAGTGGTCCTCATCGACTTCGGAATCGGAGAATCGTTCGGTGAAAAGGAGGGGTACCAGGCCCTGACCCGGCTGGGGGAAGGGAGTCCCATGACCCCCCGGTACGCGTCCCCCGAACAGCGGGTGGGGCGGACGGTCGGGCCGGCGTCCGACCTCTTCAGCCTGGGTGTGGTGGCGTACGAAGTCCTGACCGGACGCCTTCCCTTCTCGGAGCAGGAGCTGGACGCGGCGGCGGAAGGCGATCCGCTGCACCCGCCGCCGCTTCCGGAGGGCGTCCCGGCGTGGCTGTCCGCGGCGGTGTACCGGCTCCTCTCTCCCATTCCGGGCCAGCGCGGGACCGCCGAGACGCTGCTCAAGACGCTCAAGACGATGAGACCTTCCCCGCCGGGTCCGGACGCCGTCGGCGGCGGTGCGCGCGCAGACAGCGCCGAAAAAACGCTCACGCATTCCTCGACCAGCAAGTGGCCGCGCTCCAAGCGGGTGCGGAGATGGTTGGCAATCTGCGCAGCCATTGGCGGGCCCATCGGCATATTGGGGGTTACATACGATGTCTGGAAGGACTTTTTCCGCCGCTCTCCCATTGAGCTTCCCCCCCGCATCGCGGTATCCCTGAAGCCGCTCTGGGAGGACGTCGACCTGGGGTCCGGCTGCGTCGACGTCTTCGCGCTCCGTCACGACCTTGACCGGTCGTTCACCTCCGTGCTCGTCCCGGAACTGAATCGAACGCTGCCGCAGGACGGCGGGCTCCGGCTTCGGCCACGGTGGTCCGCGGACCTCGGCACCGCCGCGCGGCCCGACTGCCCGTGGCGGATCACCGGCGACCTGTTGAGTCCCCCCGTGGAAAACCGCGCAGCGGAGGCCACCATCCATCTCTCGCGCCGCGACGAGGGATCGAGCGCTTGGCTTCCCGTGAAGACGATCCGCCTGGGATCGCACGAGCGCGGTGCACGTTATCCCAAGCTCTTCGAGGAGATGAGCTTCGACTCCCTGCCCGAGGGTCATCCCGTGGGAGCCCTTCGCTCGGTGACGGGGAGGAGCGATGCGAAATACGAATGCGGTGAGTTCGGCCGGCTCCCCGCCGCGCGGAGCGCCGTACGGAAAGCGCTGGCGAGCGTTGTTCCTCCGCCCATCGGACCGCGCCATATCAGGGTGCTCCGGCAGACGGTCCGGGAGCACCGCTACAACGTCTTCGACGCCCATATCGCCTACGTCTTCACCGACTCTGGTGAAGACCCCGCCGCCCTCCTCGCGTGCGACGGCGACGTGAGCTGAGCAGCGAAGTCGCCTCGGCTCCGATGGCCGACGCACATATCTCACTTCTTTACTGCACGCCCGTGCTCCCTCTCGCGCGACCATCCCGATTCCGCCTCCCCGCCCTGGCCGGCGGAGCGCTACTGCTCGCGGCCTGCGGCGGTGATGCGAGCAACGACCCGGTGGTACAGTTCCCTCCCCCAGAAGGGGTGGATCCGTTTACGTACTACTGCCGGAACGAAGACGGCCGCGCGACCGGTGGCATCGTCCGCGACTCGACGCTGCCCTCGCCGAACACCAGCGGCCTGAATCCGGTGGACTACGTGAGAAGCCACCCCTATCCCGACGCTATCTCACTCCAGGAGCTGAATATGGAGTCGCGCCCGGAGTTCTGGAGGCGCGTCTACCACGACGGTTTGAGCGCGTTCCTGAACGAGCGCCCCGTCAGCTGGAACACGTCGGCCCTGGCGGCGCTCGCGGGCGCAGATAGCGCGTTCGACGACATGTTGGCCCAGCGCGGGAGCCTGGCGCAGGCGGTGAACCTCGTCGACCACCAGGCATACGTCGACTGCAGGGCCGCCACGTACAACTACACGGTCTCCTTCTGGATCCGGCGCGACATCAGGGACCTGATCCCGGAGAATATCCGCGAGCCGGTGGACGAGGGCTACCGGCGGCTGCTGGACGCGCTGATCCGCGATGGGATCGACCGCCGCGAGCCCATCGTCATCAATACCCACATCGACCTTGTGCAGGAGCTCGCGTCGGACCCGGCACTGCGGGACCGCCTGCGCGAGCGGATGAGCGAGAACCCCGAACAGGTGGACGGCCTGAAGGCGCTCCTTCCCGACGTGTGGAGCTTCCTCCAGCTCCTCAAGGGCTCCACCGACTCCATTTTCCCCTTCCCCACGGGCGAGTACCGCCTTTCCGGCGAGATGAGCTATGCCCTCGACCTCGCAACGGAGCAGCTGCTGCGACTCCGCCAGCCGGGAGACCGGTACCGCATCACGGTCCGCGGCTTCTCGGACGCACGCCCAATCCGCAGCGGGATCGCGTACTCCGGCGGAGCGGACCTCGGCCTCCGCCCGATGGAGGTCCGTCCCTTCTCCCTGGAGGGCGGGCGAAGCGGCTCCGGCTTCATTCGCTCCAACCTGGAGCTCTCGGTGGCCCGGGGTCACAGCGGCGCCGAGCAGATCGCCCAGTCGCTCCGGGAGCGGGTCACGAGCTCCGAGGACCGGCGCCGGAACTTCGAGGTCCTTTACTCCGGCGGGGGGGCGGTCGCAGGGCAGGTCCTCGACGTGAACCGGCGCATCGATTTGGTGATCGAGGTCCAGAGACCGGAGAGCGGGCCATGAGCGAGCGTGCCGCGGATATCGCGTTCCGCGCGGGCTTCCGCGCCGAGTCGCTGAAGACGGTGCAGGACCCCGTGATCAAGCCGATCCAGGAGCGCCTGACCGCTTTGCGCGGTCGCCGCGCGAACGAGCTGGACGAAGCCCAGAAGGCGGTGCATCAGCTCGAGGAAGTGGTCCGCCCGCTGGCTGGGCTGGTCGAGCATTACCGAGAGGTGGGAAAGCAGGCCGAAGCCATGCTGGCGGAGGATTACGTCGGCGACGGCTTCGACGGCCGGCGGGCGATCCTGGTTGTCGGTGTCTCCCTCCTGGCGTGGTGGTCGGCCTCTCTTCTCCTGGCGGACGTACTTCGCACCAACATGGTCCTCTTCGAGCGGCTGAGGGTCTTCCTCGGCCTCGCCCTGACAGCGGGCGCGATCACTCTTTTCCACCTCCTGTGCGAGCGGATTTTCCCGACCGGCCGGTCGAGCGAGCGGCTCCACTGGGTCAGCGCGGCGCTGGCGCTCCTTCTCGCGGTCACCCTCGCGCCGGAAGCGAATCCGAACCCGCTGCGCGCGGCTGCGCTGGGACTCGTTGCGCTGCTCTCCTGCCTCGTTGGGCTCCGCAGGGTGGACTGGCGGCAGTCTTCCGCCGCGGGACGGTACCTGGAGCGGAGACGAGAGCAAATCACCACCCTCGATGCCGAGTGGAGGCAGGCGCGCGACGTCCTCGCCAGCGGTGTACGGCGCGTGAAGGACCTGCAGAGCGGCTCGCTCGGCGACCTCCTCGAGCTCGAGCGC
Source organism: Gemmatimonadales bacterium (assembly GCA_036259315.1). Classification (GTDB taxonomy): domain Bacteria; phylum Gemmatimonadota; class Gemmatimonadetes; order Gemmatimonadales; family GWC2-71-9; genus CAVVWJ01. The sequence continues at coordinate 6,698 of DATABZ010000091.1, forward strand.
TCAGAGCTGGTCCTGGCGCGCCGTATGGCCGAGAGCTACGAACTGGGACGCCTCGCCCGAAGAGAGGCGGGTGAATGATCGTCGGATTCCATGCCGCGCGTACGACGCCTCGGGTCGATCGTACATCGGCCTGAAGGATATCCCCGCCGCGAGCGGCGTCGTTGAACGTACGCGCCCGATTTCAATCAGCATCGATCAGGAGCACCCATTTCATATGCGCAGGAAGCACGAGAGAGGCGGAAACGGCGGTGGAGGACGCGACGACAACCTTCCGCCATGGTTCCGGCGATGGTTCGGGAACGGGCATCGGAACGGGAACGGGAGCCCTCCACCCCGATCCGGCTCCGCGTCGGGCGATCCGGAACCCGAGCGGTTCCGCCTGGAATTGGAAGACCTGATCGGCCAGCGGAAGTTGGACTGGTACCGGGTCGGGCGAGACGCGGGAGAAGCAGGGAGCAACATCCACGCGATCCGGCGGCTGGTCCGGGGATACTTCGATTATCGCACCGCGCTGGCCACTTCGTCTCAGGAGCGCGTGAAGTCGAAGCTGGATACGCCCACGGACGGGAGCGACAAAGAGTTGCTCGGGCGCGAGAAGGCGCTCGAAGACGAGATCGATGCTCTGACCAAGCGCAAGGAGAGCCTGCAGAACCAGAAATGGGAGGACCCCGGAGCGAGCGTCCGGGATGCGCTACGGGCGAACCAGGAAAAACACGTCGAGTTCCTCGACACGCTGAACGCCGAGGTCACCGAGGACTTCCGCGCCCGCATGCGGCTGGTCCATCAGAGCGTCGAGGATCTCCAGGCCGTGCACCAGACCTTTGCGGAGAAGATGGCCGACGTGCAGCAGAGCCTGTCCACGGCGGAGAACCCTGACGTCCGGCAGGCGCTCACCGCGCGCCTCTCTCAACTCGAGTCGGCGTTCGAGCAGGCGATCACCGTCCGCGTCCGGGTCAGCAAGCGAATCCGGGAAGAGGTGGCCAAGATGGACGGCCTGGCCGTCCAGCACGCGGAGATCGTCACGGCCGACCATGCGCGGAAGGTGTCGAAGGACGCGGTATTCATCCGCGACTCGCTGGCCCACCTGAACGAGCCGGTGCTCGCGAAGCGCCCGGGCGGCCTCGTCCTGCTCCTCGTCGCGGTCGTCGGCGCGGCCGTCGCGGAGTTCGCGGTGGTGAGCAAGATCACCGGGAATATCCTGGACATTGGCGTTTTCTCTCAACTGCTGGCGAGGGTGTACTCGCAGGGGCGGTGGCACCTCGATCGGCTTTCGGACCTCGTCTCGACGATTTTCATCTCGTTCATTCCCTTCGCGCTGGGTTTCTGGGTGAAGAGCCTGCTCGACTCCGGTCTCCCCCGCCGGGGCGAAGCACGCTGGATCGTGAACCTCGGCCTCGCGGTCAGCGCGGTGGGATACCTCGTAAGCCTGGGATGGCGGCTGGCTCGCTACCAGGATGTGAGCATGGGGTTCGTCTTCGTATTCCTGACGCTGACCCTCACCCTCCTGAATGGATGGCTGCTGCACCTGTTGCTGCGCTCCGTGGACCTGTACAGGCGGAAGACGCGGGACATCAAGGAGCGCATGGAGGCCCTCGACGCGGAGATCGCCGACCGTCGGAAACGAGTCGATCGACTGCGGGCGGAGCGGAACGACCAGCGGGAGCGGCGAGACGCCGCGCACAAACGGCTGGAAGACGAGGCGGACGCGATAAAGTCGCTCCTGTCCGGGGGGGGAGGGCCGCTCGAGGCAGCGCTCGCGGCCGTCGAGAGCGGTTATGCGCACGGTCTGGTCGTGCGCGCCGGGGGCGTACCGCAGCCGGGATCTCCGCCGGAGTCAGAAGACGAGCTGTCCGCTCTTTGGCGCCGCCTTCGGCTCTTGCGGGGGCTTTTCCCAGACCCTGAGCACGCGTCGGCAGCTACCGCCTCGAACGGCTCCAATGGGCGGGGACAGCCCTGAACGGATTCCTGCGAACGAAATTCTTCTCCATCCACGATGCGTCCCATGATGACCCTGCGACCTTGCTCCGCTGTCCTCGCGATTTCCCTCCTCGGTCTGACGGCCTGTGGCGACGGCCGCGGTACAGGGGGAGCCGGAGGCGCCCCAAGGAGCAATCAGATCGAGCGCTACGTGATCTTTCTCCAGAGCGACTACGCCGACACCAACCCCTGCGGGCGTCAGAAGTTCGAAGCCGTCTGGGGGCCGGCCGGCATGCAGCCGCTCATCCAGCGGATTGCGGAGCGGTATGCCGCGGTGCAGGACAGCAGCCTGACCGTCGACGCGCAGGTGTTCACACTCAACGCGAACCCTGGCGCCCTAGCCTCGTTCACCGATCTGTCCCCCGCCTGGGCGGATGGACGGCAGCTCAGGATGCCGTCCTCACGCGATTATGCCATCGAGGATATCACGGCCGAGCTCCAGACGCGGCATCGTGGAGTGCTGGCCGACGCGGAACAGCGAAACCTGCAGAACGTGGCCCGCGGGGTTCTCGCGCTCGTCAACGGCCGGAGCCAGTTCTTCGGCGCGGGAACGCGGACGGTGCGGGTGGTGTTCCTGAGCGACATGCTCCACTACAACGCGGGGGCGCGGGACACGGACGTCGAACGGGGACGCTTCAACCTTGCGGACGAGTACTCGCGCGATCTATTCGCCCACGCCGTTTCGGAGGGGACGCTTCCTCCGTCCATGCCGCTCACCGACCTCGGTCCGGACATCCGGTTCGAAGTGTACTCGGTCCGTGTGCCCCGCTGCACCAACGAGCCGTGGTCCGGCGGCACCACGCCGGACTTCCCGGAGATCTACGGAGCGGTGGATCAGATCTGGTACGATGTCTTCACCCGGCTCGGTGCCGACCGGGTCGAGCTTGGGCGCACCTCGGTGGACGGAATCGTGCCCGTACACGTGCGTCGTTGAGCACGCCTTCGGCCGGTCTCGCGGTGAAGGCTTGCCACGTGCAAATGTCTGTCGCCCCTCTCCTGGCGAAGGAAGAGGGGCGATTCCGCGTCTGTGGGATGCCGGTGCGCCGAGAACGACGACAGCCGGGACACCCGCCGGTCCCGGCCGTCCTCGCGTCCTTTACGCTCCGCTGTCACGCCGCCACACCACCGACGTCAGCAAAGCCACTTCGTGTTGCACCCGTACTGCGAGAGGCTCCCGTCGTCCGGGCACTCGAGGGTGTTGCAGGCCCCGGCGTACACGTCCATGGTGACCGTGTCGCTCGGCGCGTCGCACATCACGTCCACGCTCATCGAGCAGGTGACGGCGGTGGAGACGTGCAGCCCGAAGACCGTCCCCCGCTCGTCCCGCGCGGCGCTCACCTCGAACGTCTCCACTTCCAGGCTCTCGACGGCCAGCTTCAGCTTCCTGCGCATCCTCGCGCCTCCTCCTTACGGGTGGGATGAAGCGCGCCGTCCGGGCCGCGCGGGGACGTCCGTCAGTTAAGACAATGGACGACGTACTTTATTTTGACTATTGCTCAGTATCTACCTTTCCGAGAAACGCCTCAATCCATACATTTGGCTCAGTTTTAGAGTGCAGTATTGCTCGTGTTCTGAGATCCATTAGATCTGGTTCGCCGATACTAAATGTGACATTCTGCTTCGATAGTTTAGCTTTTGCACGATCCACAGCATGGATAAACTCCCTCGGCATTTCAGATTCAGTATAACTAACCACCCAACATGTAAAGCCATCACTCAAAGGGAGTTTGGCATCAGTTCCGCTTTGCCATCCCGCTGCCCGGGCCAATTTTCTCGTTTGTCAATATATAAGGACACTTCAACTGCACCAGCTGGCGGTGCGGGGAGAATCCAGCGGACCCCTTTCGTATCTTCGGATTCATCAGACTCTTTGTGGAGTTCTCTAGTAAGTAAGATAATCCTGAAATCGGGAATCGAATCCGCCGACTTAGCCATCCGCGGCCAAGTGACAAGAAAGCGATTCTCAAGCCCGACTTGCTCTTGAATGTCTTCACTCACAGCTATGTGCCCACGACGTTCATGAAGGCTAACTTTGAATTGGTCTCCCATTGTACGCTTGGCTATATATACGTCAGCCGATCCGCTCCAAATACGGTAAACCGCACTACGCGGCTCGTTCTCTGCGCCGACAGAAAAACGAAATGTCTTACTTGACTTTCCCATAGAAGAAACTCTCGGTATAGCGTGCGAATGCCGCCGATGGCGCGTAGCCCTAGTCGAGATCCGGCGCCGGCATAGGCCCGTTTCGATCCGCGATCTCCTGGAGGTGCGCCAGCGCGGGCTCCAGCGCCGGCCGCTGCCCGAGCTCGACCCAGCACTCCAGGCACACCCTGGCGCCGCGTGTGTCGCCGTGCCGCCGCGGGCCGAATCCGTCGACAAAGAGCTTCACTGCCCCGTCGCGCGGACGGGGCTGAGACCATTCGACGTCGAGCGGCTCGTTCAGCAGGATGCGCGACCCGAGCTGCGGCCGGCGGTCCCGGTCGCGGCTCGCGATCACGAGGAACGAAGCCGTGACGACCAGCTCGCCCAGGACGACGGGCGCGGCGAACGTAGCTCGCTCCCCGAGCTCGCGCTCCGCGAAGGCGGTCAGGCTTCCGCCCGGCGTCTCCGGGCAGTCTCCTCCCATGATGTAGCCGGTCATCTCAGTGCCTGATCCGCGTGAGGCGTGGACGTCGATGGAGCCGCGCGATTCCAACGTGCCCACCGGGGGCCGGCTCCGCAACTGCGGCGCAATGAATTGCGCGACTACATTTCGACACCCGCGAGCAAAACGCGAGCGTGCCCCCCGGACAGGCCGTCCGGGTGGCACGCTCATGTCCAGCCGCGAAAACCGCCAGCCTTAGCCCACCAGCTCGGTGCCGCTGAAGAAGAAGGCGATCTCGAGGTCGGCGTTCTCGTCGGAGTCGGAGCCGTGGACGGCGTTGCGGCCCTTGGACTCCGCGTAGAGCTTGCGGATGGTGCCCTCGGCGGCCTCGGCGGGGTCGGTGGCGCCGATGGTCTCGCGCCACTTGGCCACCGCGCCCTCGGCCTCCAGCGCCAGCACCACGCTCGGCCCGCTCGACATGAACTCGGTGAGCTCGCCGTAGAACGGCCGCGCGCTGTGCACCTCGTAGAACTTCCGCGCCTGCTGCATGCTGATCTGCGTCAGCTTCATCCCCAGGATGCGGAAGCCCGCGCTCTGGATGTGGGCGATGATCTTCCCCGCGCTGCCGCTCTGCACGGCGTCGGGCTTGATCATGGCGAAGGTACGCGACATGGGAGATATCCTTCAGGTGAAAGATTAAAAGAAAGTCCTAAGTCCTAAGCGCTAAGTCCTGAGTAACACCGAACCCACTTAGGACTCAGGACTCAGGACTCAGGACTTTCGTCGTCGTTCTCGCGTCTCGACTTCAGCACCCCGCCGAACGCGAAGAGCTTCCGCAGGATGTCGCCGCGGGTGAGGAAGCCGGTGAGCTTCCCCTCGTTGGTGACCGGGAGGCGCTCGACGTCCTTGCTCACCATCACGCCGGCCACCTCGGCCAGCGCCTGGTCCTCCGAGACGCAGATCACCGAGCGCGTCATCACGTCGCGCACCCGCGCCTCGCGGAGCGACGTCACGCTGGCCCCCTGCTTCTGCACCCCCGGCAACAGGTAGCGCAGGAGGTCGCGGTCGGTGACGATCCCCAGCACCTCGCGGTCCTCGCCGACCACCGGGACGGCGCGGAGCTTGTGCTCGGCGACGAGGTCGAGGACCTCCTGCACCGTGGCCTCCGGGCCCACGCGGTAGACCCGCTGCGTCATCACGTCGCGCACGGTGAGCCGCGGCTGGATGGTGATCTCGGCGATGGCCGGGATCTGGAGGACCGCCTCGGGCGAGGCCGAGGCCACCAGCGCGTCCACCACCTCGTCGTGCCGGAGCACCCGCGCCAGCGCCGCCACCGTCTGGAGGTACAGATCGGCCGCCGAGGGCGGCGCGACCACCAGCACCAGCACCCGCGCCACCGCGTCCGCCTCGTCGCCCGCCACCTTCAGCCCCGCCGGGGCCACGCCGATCGCGACGACCAGGCGCGAGACCGCGTCGGTGCGGAGGTGCGGCAGGAGCACGCGGTCGCCCACGTGGATCAGGTCGCGGACGCGCGCCTCCGACGAGAAGAGGCGCGCCAGCCGCTCGGGGTGGTCCACCGCGCCCGTGTCGATCAGGCGCTGGGCCATCGCCGCCACGGCGGCGTGCACCGTCTCGGCGGGGAGGGGGGCCACGACGTGCTCGGGACGGAGGATCTCCGTCAGCCGCACCTCGCGCCCCCGCGCCCCCTCGGCCGGAGGGCTCAGAGGACCTCCCGGATGAGCCCGACCACGTCGACGGGGCGCTGCGCCACGCCGATCCCGTTGTCGCGGAAGGCCTGCATCTTCTCCTCCGCCGTCCCCGCCGACCCCGAGATGATGGCGCCCGCGTGGCCCATCCGCCGCCCCGGGGGCGCCGTCTGGCCGGCGATGAAGCCGACGACCGGCTTGGAGAGGTTCTCCTTGATGTAGCGCGCGGCGTCCTGCTCGTCGGTGCCGCCGATCTCGCCCAGCATCACGATCGCCTTGGTGTCCGGGTCGGCCTCGAAGGCCGCCAGGCAGTCGATGAAGCTCGTCCCGTTGATCGGGTCGCCGCCGATGCCCACGCAGGTGGTCGTGCCGATCCCGGCACCCTTCAGCTTCGCCACCACCTCGTAGGTCAGCGTCCCGGAGCGCGAAACCAGCCCCACCGGACCGGGCGCCGTGATGTTCCCCGGGATGATGCCGACCTTGCTCTTCCCGGCCGACAGCAGACCGGGGCAGTTGGGGCCGAGCAGGCGCGCGCCCTTCTCCAGCACGTAGGGGCGCACGCGCGTCATGTCCAGCACGGGCACGCCCTCGGTGATGCAGACGATGAATTCGACCCCCGCATCGGCCGCTTCGAACATCGCATCGGCTGCGAAGGCCGGCGGAACGTAGATGACCGAAGTGTTGGCGCCGGCTTCGGACACCGCCTGCTCGAC
>DATABZ010000092.1:0-10100 GCA_036259315.1 Gemmatimonadales bacterium
ACCCGGTGGAGCAGCCGCTCACGCATCACCATGAGCCGCGCCCGCTGCACCGGACTGAGGAAGTCGAGCTCCCCCATCTCCCGCCGCCAGCTCTCGGCATACTCCACCCGGAGCTGGAGGAGTTCCCTCGTAAGGCGGAGAACGCTGTCCTGATCGGCCTTCGCCTCCTCCCGCAGCTGCTCGTCCAGCGCGGCGCGGAGGGTGTGCTCGCGTGACCGAAGCTCGCGGCGCCGGCGGCCGTTCTCGTGGGCGACCTCCCGGAGCCGGGTCGCCTGCTCGTCCGTCAAGTCGAGCTCGCGCCGGAGCCGCTCGGCGAAGCGGTGCTCGATCCGCTCCCGGACGCGCGGCCCGCGAGGCGCTCCGGAGTCGCCCTGCGCGAACAGCGGCCCGGCGGAGGTGGCGAGCAGCACGGCACACAGCGCCAATACGCGCATCAGCCCTCCCAGGTGGCGAGAATCCGCTCCAGCTCGGCCTCGGCGCCGTCGCCCAGCGTCGAAGACTCGAGCGTGGATGTGCCGGCGAACGGCTCGTCCAGGGCGTCGAGCAGCGTGTCGAGCTGCGCGGCTTCGAGTCCCTCGAGCTCCGGCAGCGGCATCAGCGGCTCGGCCTCCGCGACCGCGAGGGGAGCCGTCGCGGGACGGTCCTCCCACCCCGCGACGACGGCGATCGCCAGCGCGGCTGCTGCGCCGACCGACCCCGCTGCCGTCCAGATCCAGCGCGTGCGGCGCGCCGCCGCACGCTCGTCGACGAGTCGCCGCTGAACCGAGGCCGCGATCGCTGCCGGATTCACGCTCGGGGCGCGCTGCTCCAGTCGCCGGGCAGCCTGAACCAGATCCCACTCGGCGCGGCATTCCGCACAGGCCGCGAGATGGGCGGTCTCCTCCGCGCTCCATGTCGCCCGACCCAGGGCCACAGCGGGCATCCGATCGGACAGGCGTTCGCAGTCGGTCATCGGACCAGCTCCTTGAGGCGTTTGACCGCGTGGTGGTAGTGCACTCGAGCCGCGCCGGGTGTGGTGCCGAGGGCGGCGGCAATCTCGACGTATCCCGCACCCTCCTGTGTTCGAAGGAGGAAGACCTCACGCTGGAGCCGGGGGAGGGTCGCGATACCCCGCCGGAGTCCCTCCTCCGTCTCCACCGCGGCGTAGTCGGCGTGGGGATCCGCACGGTCCGGCAGATCCCGGTCCTCGATCGAGAGGATCCGCCGGCCCTTGCGCCGTCTGACCTCGTCCCGGAGCACGTTCCCGGCGATGGCGAACAGCCAGCTGCGGAACGACGCCTCGCCGCGCCAGCCGTCGAGCCGCCGAAAGGCCCGGAACAGCGCCTCCTGCACCAGGTCGTCGATCTCGTCGGGGTCCGCGCCGGAGCTGTAGAGGAATCGCCCTGCTGCGGGCGCGTGCCGGCGCACCAGCTCCGCCGCCGCCCTCTCGTCACCGGCCCGGTAGGCGGCGGCCAGCTCGTGGTCGGAGGGTGTCTCCAGCACGGGGGAGGCGCTCATCCGGCGTTGCTGGACGTCGAGTGTCGCGCCCTGTTAAGCGCCGCTATCTTAGGCCCATGAAGCGTCCGAACGTCATCGCCCACCGCGGTGCTTCCGGGTACGAGTACGAGAACTCCCGCGCCGCCTTCCGGCGGGCGGTCATGCTCGATGCCGACGGCGTCGAGCTCGACGTCCACGCCACCCGCGATGGTGCGATCGTGGTGCACCACGACGCGGAGATCCCCGGCTTCGGCCCCATCGCCCTGCTCTCGCGCGAGGAGGCCCGGCAGGTGCGGATCCGGAACGGCGAGCCGCTGCCGCTCCTCTCCGAGGTGCTCGAGCTGGTCGGGAACCGTGAAGTGTACGTGGAGATCAAGAGCCTTCCCGAGGCCCATGACGAAGCACTGCTGGCGGTGCTGGACCGAGGACCGGCGCCGGAGCGCTACTCCATTCACAGCTTCGACCACCGCATCGTGCGCCGCCTCGGGGCCTGCCGGCCGGAGCTCCGCAGGGGCATCCTGCTCTCGGCGTATCTGGACGATCCCGTGGCGGCGATGCGCGGGGTCGGTGCCGGCACGCTCTGGCAGGAGTGGCAGCTCGTGGATCAGGAGCTGGTCACCCGGGTCCACGATGCCGGGTGCACGATCGTCGCCTGGACGGTGAACGAGATCGGAGACATGGAGCGGCTGGCCCGCCTCGGTGTGGACGGGCTGTGCGGCAACTACCCCGATCGAATCCGGGTGGCGATCGCAACCCGGGTGGAAGAGGTGTCTCGCACCTGAGCTCAGGGTCGCAGCTCAGAGTGTCGCCCGGTCGTGACGCCGGCTCGAGTGTCTGCCGGTCAGGTCGTCGGCGTGGAGAAGTCGGCGCCGGTCGGGACGGTCGGTGCGGACGCCGCCGCGGGGGCGGGCGAATCCGCTGCCGCCGCACTGCGCTGGCGACGCGCCTCCGCGATCTGTGACTCCAGCCGGCTGATCTCCCTTTCCAGGTCGTCGAGCCTCAGCAGCAGCGCGTCGAACCGCCGGGGCTCCGCATCGCCGCCCCGCTCCCGCCGATGGATCAAGAGCCCGAGATCCCGGGCCGCGTTGTCCTGCTTGCGTCGGTAGCGCAGCAGCTCGATCTGGAGCTTCCCCTCGTCGAGCGCGGCCTGCGCCTTCTTCCCGAACTCGGTGAGCTCCTGGTTCAGCCGGTCGAACAGCGTGGACTTGGTCATGTGGTTCCTCCCATTGGCATGGCGGGCGGCCAGTGGACCTTTCCCCGGCGAACCGCCAATCGGCCTCCCGGGAAAGATAAGGCAAAAGAGGGAGGCGACGTCGGTCGCCTCCCTCTCCGTATCCGTCTCGCTCGAGGCCGGCTCAGTTCGCGGCAGCCTCGGCGGGGTAGACCGAGACCTTCTGCCGGTCCTTGTCCTTGAACTCGAACTTGACGACCCCGTCGACCAGGGCGAACAGGGTATCGTCGTTGGCCCGCCGGACGTTCTTGCCGGGGTGGAACTTGGTGCCCCGCTGCCGGACCAGGATGTTGCCGGCGACCACCTTCTCGCCCCCGTACCGCTTGACGCCGAGATACTTGGGGTTGCTGGTCCGCCCGTTCCGGCTGGAGCCTACGCCCTTCTTGTGTGCCATGTCTGCCTCAACCCAGCTTCAGATCGGTGATGCGGACCTCGGTGTACCGCTGCCGGTGCCCGGTCTTGCGGCGGTAGTTCTTCCGCCGCTTGAACTTGAAGACGTAGATCTTGGGTTCTTTCCCCTCGCCGACGACCTCGGCCTCGACGGAAGCGCCCTGGATGAGGGGGGCGCCGGTCGTGATCGTCTCGCCGTTGGACGAGAGGAGGACCTCGTCGAAGGTCACCTTGGAGCCCGCAGCCGCGTCCATCAGCGGGAGCCTGAGGGTCTGGCCCTTCTCCGCGCGGTACTGCTTGCCAAGAGCCCGGAAGATCGCGTACATGAGGGATTCCGTGAGTTAGGTCGCCAAGACGTTAGCCTCCAAACATATGCGGGACCTGGTCTTGGCGCAAGGATCAGAGGTCGAACCGGACCTCCAGCCCCACATACCTGCTCTCCTGCCGGAAGAACTGCCGCTGCGTGGACAGCCCGTCGTGCGCGATCAGGGCGAGGCCGATCTCCCGCCCGGTAGGCGACGCCTGCAGCGCGATGCCGGCCTTGAGCGACCCGCTCAGCCGCCAGTTGGTCGCCGCGCTCGCATCCACGTAGAGGCCGCCCACCGGGCGCAGTGCCCCGCCGCCGGCTCGGCGCGCCGGCAGGAAATCGACCCCGAACGAGCCGCCCGACCGCCCCAGCCTGAGCTCGTCCCTGAGCGCGTAGCTGCCGCTGCCGGTGAACCGCCAGTGGCCGGCGCTGTAGCTCACCCAACCGGCCAGGACATCGCGGGTCCAGTCGATCCGGCTGGCGTCGAACCGGTCCTCGTACTCGTCGCCCAGATGGCTGCTCTCGTGATACGCCTCCACGGTGAACGCCCAGGCGCCCAGATCCGCCGTACCGTTGAGCCCGACCACCCAGTCATTGCTGATCAGCGCGCTCTTCTTGTCGTGCAGGCTGAACCGGGCGTAGACCTGGGAGCCGAAGCCCAGGGTGATGGGATTGGGCCCGTGGCGGAGCGCGAGCACCGGGAAGTTCTCTCCCAAGGCGACCTCGGCTTCCGCCTCCTCACCGAATCGGCTGTCCCCGTGCCGAGCCGAGATGATCCTCGCCACGAGGCCGTGGACACGGGGTGACGCCTCGGGCCGCTCGAAGCTCGGCACATCGGGAAAGACGCGGTTCTGGGCAGCCGCGCTACTGGGCAGTACGCCGGGCACCGCGAGGAGCGCGGCGACCCCCGTCCACGCCCGTCGGAACCTGCTTGACATTGCCTCCCTGCCCTCAGATGTTGCGGGCCGAATCACGACACAGGGCGCATCCGCTGCGCACAAGTTGGATCCTGTCCGACGCCTGCGCAATGGCGCGTGTGCCACGCTCAAGGCACCTCTTCCGGGAGCTCGCGACATGCTGGTCTGGACTCCGATTCTCGCTGCCCTGCTCGCCTCCGGCACGAACCAGGGACCGGTCGAGCCGAAGGTGACGGTCTCGGTGGACTCGAGCAGGAAGGAGCTGATCGTCACCGCGGGTCCGTTCGATGTGCCCAACATGCCACCGATGGCGGACCAGGCGATGATGGATCACGGCGCCACGCACGATACGCCGATCCAGCGCTTCCAGTGGCCGATCGACGGCTGGCTCCGCGGCTTCGAGCTGGAGCTGAAGGACAGCCAGGGCAACCCGGTGCCTCGAGACGTGATCCACCACATGATCATGGTCAACTTCAGCCGCCGAATGCTGCTCTATCCGGCTCCGGAGCGGCTCCTGGGCGCGGGCACCGAGACCGAGGACATCAAGGTCCCGAAGACCATCGGCGTGCCGCTGAAGCCCGGGATGGACCTCGGCATGTACGTCGCGTGGCACAACGACACGGGCAAGGATCTGCACGGTGTCCACATGACGCTCCGGATGCTGTGGACCCCGAAGAACCAGAACCCGCCGCCGGTCAACTCACTGCCGATCTACATGGACGTGAACCTCACGGTCGGCGGCAGCAACACCTTCGACGTGCCGCCGGGGAGGTCCGAGAAGGTCCACGAGTTCACGCTGCCGGTGGGCGGACGGTTGCTGGGCGTCGGCGGGCACCTCCATGACTACGGCGTGGGGGTGCGCCTCGAGGACGCGGAGACGGGCAAGGTGCTGACCAAGGTGGAGGCCACCCGGGACTCGGCCGGCAAGGTGAGCAAGGTGAGTCGCGAGCTGTTCGCCGTTCGAGGGGATGGACTGAAGCTCGAGGCCAACCGCCGATACCGCGTGGTGGCCGTGTACGACAATCCCACCGGGGAGACGCTGGTGAAGGGCGCCATGGCTCACATGTCGGGCCTGTTCACGCCCGACGACATGAGCAAGTGGCCGAGGATCGACGAGTCCGATCCCGACTACCAGCGGGACCTCGCATCGCTACAGGTGAGGGGGACTGCCGCCGGAGCAGAGCACGGCGGGCACGGCGGGCACGGCGGAGGCGGTCAGGATCACGGCAGCGAGGATCACAGCGGCCATTGAGCCGGCTCAGCTCTCGATGATTCTCCGGACCCCTACCCAGCGCTTGTACCACCAGCGCCCGTAGGGGTCTTCGCCGTTCAGGACACTCACCTGGACGCCGCTACTCGCGCTGTGGATGAACTTGCCGTCGCCGATGTAGAGGCCGACGTGCGTCACCCGGCCTCCGGCGTTCGAGAACGTGAGCAGGTCGCCCGGTGCCAGGGATGCGAGCTCGCGTGAGACCGCCCTGCCCTGCTTGGCCTGCTCACGACTGGTGCGCGGCAGCGTGATCCCGTGACGCGCGTAGGCGTGCTGGATCAGGCCCGAGCAATCGAACCCACCGCCGTTCGCACCCGTGCCGCCCCACTCGTAGGGCCGTCCCATCGCGCCCGTCGCGGTGGTGATGACCGCCTCGCGGAGCGCGCGAGGTCCCCCTGCGCCCGCGGGAGAGTGGCCGACGCCTCTTCCCGGAGAGCCTCCGGGCAGCGCTTCCGGCTGGCCGAGCGGGAGGTCCGCAGCGGGGGAACCCGGCGGGATGGCGCCTCCAGGGACGTTGCCGGGTGCGGCAGGGCTCCGGCCGGCGGGCGGCGCTCCGGATCGGCCGCCGAACCGGATCGACAGGCCCGCCGCTATCTCCACTCCATCCCGAACGTCCAGCGACAGATGGCGCCAGCGGGCCTCCGCGCCGAAGGAGATGAACGAGGCCGGCAGGAGCTGATACCCCGCTCCCGCCGACCATGAGCCCCACAAGCTCGAGAGCTCGTTCGAGTGCGGTGATCCCATCCCGGCACCGACGCCCGCCACCAGGTAGGGACCCTCGCCATCACCGCGGAACGCGGTCAGATCCGCCGAAAGGCCGGCGAATCGTCCTTCCGCACCCCCGGCGCGCTGGAAGTAATTGCCTTGCACACCGAGGCCGATCGGACCGGTGAGACGGCGGTTGACGCCGAGCCGGTAGAAGTCCCAGGTCCCGTCCTCGTAGAAGCGCCCGACCTGACCGTCGATACCCTGCGCGGCCAGCGGCGTCGCGCAGAAAGACGCGGCACACATGGCCGCGAGCAATGTCTTCGGTCCGCATCGAGCACGGCGTGGCGTCATGGTCGCTCCCGCACGGGCAGGCCGGTCCGCAGGTCTACCAGGTAGGCGTCGCCCGGGACGCAGCGGTCGGAGAGCCGGGCGCGCATGGTGCTGTCGTTCACGATCTCGGGCGCGGTGCCGGTGTACAGCAGCGGCACCGGGATGCGCTCGCCGTCCCGGCGGATCTCGATCGTGCGATCGGTGCACGTGGTTCCGTCCGCCGCCGTCGCTTCGCGGGCCAGCGTGAACCAGATCTCCACCCCACCGGGAGCGGTTGCTACGAGAGCGTCCGCGGCGGCGTCCGTGCGAGCACCTGCTTCCATGTCGCCTGGGGACGCCCCCTCCGCTCGTTCTCCTCGCGTCGAGTCAGCGCGCGGCGGGCCGCATCCCAGCGCGAGCAGGTACACGCCGCAGAGCCGCACACCCCGCGCCATCACCGTGAAGGAGCTTCCGTGTCCGGCGGCGGCGGGATCAGGATCTCGGTGGTGTCCGGCGTGCCGTCTTCCGTCACCGCGAGCACCTCCCTCACTTCGGGCGAGCGCCGGAGGTATCCCAGCCAGGCGATGAGGGCCGCGAAACCGGTGAGGGCACCGAACAGCGCCATGAGGGCCAGGCCCTCGACGGGGTCCTCCATGCGCATTGCAAGGAGCGCGCCGCCCACGGCTCCGAAAAACGAAGCTGCCCACGCCAGGAATGGCGTGAGCAGCCAGCCGAAGATGCGAAAGAGGAGCCGGATCCAGCGCATGCGGTCAGGCTCGACGACCGCCCAGCGCCGAGAGGGCGGTGGCGAGCGCCAGCCCCGGGAGGAAGGCGACGCCGAAAGTCGGCAGGTTCCAGTCCGCTCCCGGGAAACCGATCAGAATGGCCACCACGCCGGCGAGGAGTGCGAAGCCCACCGCGGTCCCGAACGCCGCCGGCGCGGAGATGCGGCCGTTGCGCTCCGCCTGATTCGCGAGGATCCACGCGCCGAGCCAGGGGAGGAAGGTTCCCACCATCCACCAGACCGGATGGTACCACCAGTTGCTCCCGCCGATCTGCCACCACCGGTTGGTATAGGTGCCGATGTGCTGGAGAAGGACGACGTCGATCAGGAGGAACACGAAAGTGGCGCCGAGCCCGATCCCCGCGGCTCCGGCGATCCCCTCGATCGTGCGCGCGCGAGTCCAGATGCCGGGCAGCAGGGTGACGGGCGCGAGGCCGAGGAGGAGGAGCAGCGCGAGCACCACCGTCTCGAGCGGCCCGGCGAGGTAGCGGGAAGCCAGGGAGAAGAGCAGGACGACGACGGACTCGAAGAGCCCCAGCAGCACCGCCCCTCGCACGATCGAGGGGACGTCGGTCACGTCGTGTTCGCCGCGCAGCTCGGCCGCGGAATCCATCCGGTCTCCGATCGAGGTGGGTCGGCCGTAGTATACCGGGTCGCGCGCTGGCCGGCCAAGCCCGACTCAGGTGCCCCAGACCAGGACGACGGCGATGTCGGTCACCGCCCAGGCCGCCAGCGCGAGATACATGCGCCGCTGGTGCTCCTCAGGGAGCAGCCTCTCCGCGGCCATCCGCCAGGGCACCAGCACCAGCAGCCAGGCCAGGAGCGCGGCCCCGAGCGCCATCCAGCGCCAAGCTCCCCCGGCCCCGAAGCTCCGGGCGGAGCGCAGCGCCGCCCAGGCGAACAGGGCGAACGCCACTGCCGTAGCGCCGAGCGCCACGTCGAGACTCCGGCGCTTGCCCAGCATGAGCGCGAGCGTGCGGTCGCCGCGCCGAGCGTCCTCCTCGAGCTGGTAGATCTGGGTGAGCGGATAGAGCGCGGCGAACAGAGGGCAGAATGCGAGCAGCACGAGCCAGGCGGTCGGGTCGAGGGGACGGCCCGTCGCCACCCATCCCGCCAGGGGCGTGAGCGTGCCGAAGCCGGCCATGTTGATCAGCCAGTCGGCGCCCGCGACCGCCTTGAGTCGGAACGGCGGGACCGAGTACAGCACCGAGAGGGCGAAGCACACGGCGTACACGGCCGCGAACGCCGGCGGCAGAGCGAGCGCCGCCACCTGCCCCGCCGCCATGAGCCCAAGGGCGAACGCGGCGAGCCGCCTCGGAGGCGGCGGCGGGTTCCTGAGGTACGCGATGTCTCCCTCGTCACGATCGAAGGCGCTGTTCAGGGCGAGAGTCCCGCCGTTCAGGCATCCCACCCAGAGCGCAAGGCCGAGCGCCGCGGGGCCGAGCCGCTCGCCGCCGGCGGCGCCGCGGAGCCCGACCGCGAGGACGTAGCCGGCGGCGGTGTGCGCAGCCATGATCGGCCATTCGGCCGGACGGAGATGGAGGAGGTAGTCGAGACGGCGGCCGAGCAGCCGGTATCCTGCCGCTCGGGCCTTGCTCACCAGTGCAGCCCGAGATGGCCGGCCGCGATCCTCAGCCCCTGGAGGGTCAGGTCGGGATGGGTGTGCTCGATCGAGGTCGTGAGCGGTGCCACGACAGGGGCGAGTCCGCCGGTCGCGACCACACGGGGCGATCCACCGTCCGGCCACTCGGCTCGGATCCGCCGCACGATGCCGTCGACCGCCTCCGCCGTTCCGTAGAGCACGCCCGCCTGAATGCACTCCTCGGTGCGGCGGCCGATGACCCGCGAGGGGGCCTTGAGCTCGGTGGCCGGGAGCTTGGCGGCCCGGCGCGTGAGCTGGTCCGAGGCCGTTCGCAGGCCCGGCATGATCACCCCACCGAGAAAGCGCGCGTCGGCGGTGATGCAGTCGAAGGTGGTCGCCGTGCCGAAGTCCACCACGATCGTGTCGGAGCGGTAGAGCGCCACCGCCGCCAGCACGTTGACGATGCGGTCCGCGCCGACCGTCAGCGGCTCGTCCACCTCCAGCCGCACCGGCAGCGGCGAGCGGGCGTGCACCGACACGGCGATCCGTCCGGTCGTCGTGGCGATGCCTTCGACCAGGCTCTGGGTGACCGTCGGCGCGACGGAGGCGACGCACACCGCCGCCACTTCGTTGGGCGAATGCCCCGCCTGGATCAGGAAGCCGCCCATAGCGCTCGCCCACTCGTCCGGCGTGCGGTCGGGATTGGTGGTGAGCCGCCAGTGCGCCTCCAGGGTATCACCCAGGAAGAGTCCAGCGGTGATCTCGGTGTTGCCGATGTCGAGGGCGAGGAGCATGGCTCGAAGCTACGGGGTGAAGGAGGGCTGGGCCAACTCGACGCCGCCGGCACGCACCGCGGTGACGGTGCCGTGCTCGTGGCGCACCAGCAGGGCGCCTTCGTCCGAAATGCCGGCCGCCGTTCCCGGGACCGGGCCACGGAGCCGCCGGCCGAGAAGCCAATCGCGGCGCCGGAGCTCGGTGAGCTCCGCCGAGGGGAGCCGCTCGGTGCCCAGATCGAGTCTGCGGAGCCTGGTAGTGACCTCGGACTCGAGCGCTTCGACGGTCGCCCCCGCCATCACGTCTGCCAATCGGACGGCACGGTCGCCGATTTCCTGGGGTATCGTGTTCG
>DATABZ010000093.1:0-34777 GCA_036259315.1 Gemmatimonadales bacterium
GGTCGCGGGATCGGCGTAGACCCGCGACCAGGGGCAAGCTCAAGGCGCTCGCGGGTCTGGGCGTGTCGCTGGTGGCGGCGGTACCCGACCGCTGGTCACCGCTCGGGCTCGGCACCGTGCAACGGACCACCTGGGGCGACGAGAGCGGCGTGCGCACCGTTCCCATCCCCGTCAAGGGCAGCACCGCGCCCGATGGCGACCCCACCTGGACCCGCAGCGCCCTGAGGCGCCTCCTCACCGACTCTCGCCCCGCGATCATCCAGATCGAGGAGGAGCCGTGGACCCGGGCCGCGGGCATGGCGGCCGCGCTGGCCCGCCGCCTGCGGGTGCCCTACGTGGTGCTCACGCGTGAGAGTCTTCCCCTCGGCCACGGCGCGATGGGCCGACTCCGCCGGTCGCGCGTCCTGGGCCAGGCGCGGGGGCTCATCGGGGTGAACGAGTTGGCCGTCAGGCTCGTGACCCGTCAACGTCCGTCGCTACGCGCCGAGGTCATCCCCCAGCTCGGAGTCTCCCTGCCGCTTCAGGCGGCCCGGCCCGAGGGGAGCGGGCTCACGATCGGGTTCTTCGGTCGATTGATCCCCGAGAAGGGACTCGATCTCCTGTTCCGGGCCTGTGTGAAGCTCGTGGGACGCTGGACCATCAGCGTCGTCGGCACGGGCCCTGCCCAGGAGGAGCTGGAGGGGCTCGCCGAGCGCCTCGGCATCGCCGGGCGGGTCACCTGGTACGGCGCCCTTCCGCGGCAGCGAGTGGACGAGGTCTGGTCCCGGCTGGATTGCGTGGTGCTTCCTTCCCGCACCGCGCCGCAGTGGGTCGAGGCAGCGCCCCGCGCCGCGGTCGAGGCGATGGCCCACGGAGTCGTGGTCGTCGCCAGCAAGGCCGGAGCCTTGCCCGAGACCGTGGGCGCCGCCGGCATCGTCGTGCCCGAGGAAGACGTGGAGGCCATCGTCGAGGCGCTCCAGCGCCTGCACGACGATCGGACCGAGAGGGAGCGGCTCGCCGCGGAGGGCCGGCGCCGGGCCATGCAGGAGTACACCGACGCCGCCGTGGCCGAAAAGACCCTCCGCTTCTGGCGCGAGATCATCGCCGCAACCGCTTGACATTCTGTAACTTACGGATGAACTTCAAGGCCCCATGTCCCTGAGAGCCATGCGAAGCATTTGCCGCCTGCGGCCCCGGTTGCTGCTGGCCGTCCTCCTCATCGTGGCTCCGGCCGCGCTCGCCGCGCAGGTGCCGGTCCAGGTGCGACCCGGTCAGCAGCTGCCGTCACCCGATCAGGCACGCGACCTCCTCCAGAACCAGCCCGACCTGGTCCGCCAGCTCCGGGAGCGGCTCCGGGAATCGGGGCTGACCGAGGACCAGGTCCGCGCCCGGCTTCGGGCCGCCGGATACCCGGAGACCTTCCTGGACCAGTACCTCGCGGGCGCCGACACGACGCTTGGCGTGCGGCCAGGCCCGCGAACGCTTGACGCCGTGCAGGCCCTGGGCATCCTGTCGCCCCAGGAGATGGATTCGCTCCAGCTCGCCGACTCCGCCTTCGCGGTGTCGGATTCCGTCCGACAGCTCCTCGACTCGCTGCGGTACCTCCACCTCGACTCGCTCCGTGCGGACTCGCTCGCCGACTCGCTGGAGGCCATCCGGCCAGGGGGGCTCGCCCTCTTCGGGGTTCAGACCTTCCGGAGGCTCTCCACCCAGTTCGAGCCGATGGACGCGGGGCCGGTGGACGAGAACTACCGGTTGGGGCCCGGCGATGCGCTGGTACTCATCCTGACGGGCGACGTCGAGCAGGCGCACCTCTTGGAGGTGACCCGCGAAGGGTTCATCGTCATCCCCCAGGCCGGGCAGCTCCACGTCGCCAACCTCACACTGGGCCAGCTGGAGGATCAGCTCTATCAGCGACTGGGCCGGGTGTACTCGGGTGTCCGGCGCGGCCCGAACGCCAGAACCCGGTTCCAGGTCTCGCTCGCCAAGCTGCGGAAGGTCCAGGTGTACGTTGCGGGCGACGTGGTCCGGCCCGGTGCCTACCAGGTGTCCGCCGCCGGAACGGTGCTCAACGCGCTCTACGCGGCGGGCGGCCCGACGACCAACGGCAGCTTCCGGCGGATCGACATCCGCCGCGGCGGGGAGCTGGTCGACAGCATCGACATCTACGACTACCTCACGAGGGGCATCAACCCCACCGGCGTCCGCCTCCAGGCAGGGGACGTGGTCTTCGTGCCGGTGCACGGCGGCCTGATCAAGGTGGCGGGCAAGGTCAAGCGTCCAGCCATCTACGAGATGCGCCCGAACGAGACCCTCCGCGACGTCATCGGCTACGCCGGCGGCTTCGATCCCACCGCCTACCAGGCGAGGGTGACCATTCACCGGGTGTTGCCACCGGCCTCCCGAGGCTCCGGGGGCCGCGCGCGGGTGGTGATCGCCGTCGGCTCGGACCAGTTCGTCGATGGTGAGGCCCCGGCGGTGCCGATGGCGCCCGGGGACTCGGTCACGGTGCACGGCGTGCCGGATCGGCTTCGCAGCTTCGTGACCGTGCGCGGTAACGTCTGGGTCGAGGGCGAGGTCGGGCTCACGCCGGGTATGAAGCTCAGCGAGGCCATCCGTCTCGCGGGCGGTCCGAAGCCGGACGTCTATCTCGGTCGGATACTCGTCACCCGGGTGCGGGACGACTCGAGCATGGTCCAGCTCCGCTCGTCCTTCCGCGACAGCACGGGAGCGGTGACCGAGGACATCGTACTGGAAGACGAGGACGAGGTCCGGGTCTTCTCCCGGTCCAGCTTCAGGGAGGAGCGCTACGTCGCCGTCGTGGGCGCCGTGAGGAAACCCGGCAGGGTACGGTACCGCGAGGGCATGACCGTGAGGGACGCGGTGCTGCTCGCCGAAGGATTGACGCCGGACGCGTGGCTCCAGGAAGCCGAGATCGCGCGCCTCGCGGAGGACTCCACACCCGGAGCGCTGGCGACGACGATACGGGTGCCGCTCGACTCGTCCTTTCTGTTCGGCCGACGTGCCGGCGACGGGTACGCGGGGCCGCCGGGCCTGCCCACGCAGGCGTCGGGCGCCCCGGAGACCGAGCTGAAGCCGTACGACAATCTCCTGATCATGCGGCAGCCCGGGTGGGAGCTCCAGCGCAGCGTGGCGATCACGGGTCAGGTCCGGTTTCCGGGGCGGTACTCGCTCCTGACCAAGACCGACCGGGTGAGCGATCTGATGGCGCGGGCCGGAGGGCTGACGGACGAGGCGTACGCCGAAGGCGTGCAGTTCTACCGGTCCTACACGGCGGGGCGGCCCACCGGCGGTGACCCTCTCTCACCGCTACTGGCGACTCCACGAGCTTACGTCTCTCCTCGCGGGCGCGAGCTCCCCGGCATGGACTCGGTCCGGCGCAGCGTGCCGGAGCGGGTCGGCATCGACCTGCCGAGAGTGCTCGATGACCCGGCGTTCCAGGACAACGTCGTGCTGATGGGGGGCGACTCGATTCACATCCCCGAGTTCGATCCGGTCATCATGGTGCGCGGCTCGGTCAACTCTCCGGGAGCGGTGGCCTACGAGCCCGGGAAGAATCTCGACTGGTACGTGGACCGGGCAGGGGGCTACACCCAGACGGGAGACCAGAGCCACGCGTACGTGACTCAGCCGAACGGCGAGCGTGAGGGCGTGAAGCGGCGGCCCGTCTTCGCCGATCGGGTGCCGAAGCCCAAGCCGGGTGCCGTCATCTTCGTACCGACGCGGGTGATCCAGGAAGGGCCCAGCCCGGTGCCGGGCGTGCTCGCCACGGTGGCACAGGTGCTGGGCGTGCTGACGACGATCGTGGTGGTCGCGACCCGCTGATCCGGCGGGCGGACCGGAGAGTGCTACGCTCCGGCGATCTCCACGTCGGGCTCCAGCTCCGCGCTGGAGGTGCGGAAGTCGGGCACCAGCCGCGCCACCAGCGACCGGAGCTGCTCGTCGTCCCATCCGCTGCGCGCTCCGTCGACGAGCTGGTCCACCACGGTGCTCAGACCGATGGGGAGTGCGCCGTTCTTGGCGCGCAGGACCTTGGGGTGGTCGGTCGCCAGCGCGCTCTCCGAATCGAAGAACAGCTCCTCGTACAGCTTCTCGCCGGGCCGGGTTCCGGTGAACCGGATCTCGATGTCGGTCCCCACCTCGAGGCCCGAGAGACGGATGAGGTCGGTCGCGAGATCGAGAATCCTCACGGGCTCCCCCATGTCCAGCACGAACACCTCGCCGCCCTTTCCGATGGCCCCCGCCTGGAGCACCAGCTGGACCGCTTCGGGAATGGTCATGAAGTAGCGGCGCATCTCGGGGTGGGTCACCGTCACCGGTCCGCCGGTCTGAATCTGGCGGAGGAAGGTGGGCACCACGCTGCCCCGGCTGCCCAGCACGTTGCCGAACCGCACCGCGACGAAGTTCCGGCCGGTCGACTCCGCGACCTCCTGTACGATCTGCTCGGCCACCCGCTTGGTCGCGCCCATGATGTTGACGGGGCGAACGGCCTTGTCGGTGGAGATGAGGACCAGGTGCTCGGCCCCGTACTCGGCCGAGAGCTCCGCCACGTTCTTGGTGCCGAGCACGTTGTTGGTGATGGCTTCGGCGATGTTCTCTTCCATCAGCGGCACGTGCTTGTGCGCCGCCGCGTGGAACACCGCGTACGGCCGGTAGCGCTCGAAGATGAGCCGCATCCGCTGGCGATCGCGGACGTCGCCGATGATGGGCACGGCATCGAGGTTGGGATAGCGCTCCGTCAGCTCGGCCATGACGTCGAAGATCGAGTTCTCGCCGTGGCCCATCACCAGGACCTGGGCGGGCTCGAGCCGGGCGAGCTGGCGACACAGCTCGCTGCCGATGGATCCGCCGGCGCCGGTGACCAGCACGGTCTCTCCAGTGGCCAGCACCCGCACCTGCTCGAGATCGGTCCGGATGGGATCGCGCCGCAGCAGGTCCTGGATCTCCACCTGTCGCAGCGACGCGACCGCGACCCGACCCGAGATGATGTCGAACATGCCCGGAACCGTCCGGGTCCCGACCCCCGCCTCGAGCGCCGCCTTCACCACCTCGCGCACGATGGCCCCGCTGGCTCTCGGCATCGCGATGATGACCTCCCCGACATCGTAGCGGAGGACCAGGTCCTTGATCTGCGCCAGCGAGCCGTGCACCGGCAGGTCGCAGAGCCGGTGGCCGTGCTTGCTGCGGTCGTCGTCCACGAACCCGATGGGGTTGAGGCCGAGCTGCGGATGGCTGAGCAGCTCCTTCACGATGATCTCGCCGGCGGCACCCGCGCCCACGATGAGCACCCGCTTCGCCGTCTCCAGCTTGCGCCACTGCGTCCGGCGGCCGAGCAGGCGGATGAAGAGCCGCGGCAAGGCGACGACCCCGGAGCTCAGGCACGCGTCGATGAACAGCACCGACAGCGGCACCCGCATCGGCGTGATGCCGAGGCCGGGCAGCAGCACCGCCCCGACCAGGCCGCACAGGGACGCGGAAATCGCCGTGGCGACCAGGATGTGCTCCAGCTCGGCCACGCCGGCGAAGCGCCAGAGCCGCCGATAGAGGCCGACGTAGTGGAGCACGGCGAGCTTGAGGGGAAGACTGACGACCAGGTAGACCAGGGCCGTGAAGAGCACCCAAGGCCCCCAGTCAAAGCCCTCGAACCGAACGACATAGGCGCCCATCGTGCTGGCCGCGAGGAGCAGGGCGTCCAGGGCGAGCAGATGACGGTTCCTGAGATGCCGCACGGAGAGTTTCATTGTGGAGTCAACAGATAGTAGCCCCAGGATTGTAGGTCAAGCTGTTGCCACATGGCCATTTACTGTCATGCTTCGCGGCGGAGACCGTCTGACCGCAGTCGGGAACGCTCCGGCAGGTGGGTCGTTTCGCGACGCCGGGAGGTGGGTCGTTTCGCGACATGAACCGTCCCGTCAGGTAGAATCACGAGCCGGCTCCGGGCGCTCTCGCGGCCCCATGCTGAGGTCCGGACCGCTGGTTCGCTGTGATCCAGCCACCTTTAGGACCCCTGGAGACGAGGGTGGGACGGCTCTCCAGGCGCGGCCAAGGATTCGTATGTGGCTGTCCCACAGCAACCTTGCAGTCACCCGAGCAACGAGCGTGCCCATTTGCAGCGGCGAAGTTCCCCGTTGGCATCCGCCATCCCCACCCGGAGCGACATGAACATCAGGGCCCGCGCCAAGGTGGCGCTGAATTCGTTGGGGCTCCGACCAGCGGTCGAGCGGGGCCTGGTCGAGGCCGGACTGCTGGGCGAGCGTGTCCAGCGGCTGGTGCGGGGTGGTCCCGAACCGTCGCAGGCCATCGTGCTGGCCGGTTCAGGGCGCAGTGGGACGACCTGGCTGTCGGATGTGCTCTCCACGGTTCCGGGGACCCAGCGGATCTTCGAGCCCTTACGCCAGGCGCCTCGCTGGGAGCCTGCTCTCGCCACCTCCGCCCGCTCGCCCTATCTGCGGCCGGAGGGAGACTATCCGCGGTGGAATGCCCTGCTGTACAAGGTCCTGACCGGCCGGTGCCGGACTTACTGGACGGACTCGAGGCGGACCAGCTTCTTTCCCGAGCGGCTCCTCATCAAGGAGATCCGCGCCAACCTCATGCTGGGCTACGTTCACGATCATTTCGGCCCACGTATCGTCTACCTGCTGCGGCATCCGTGCGCGGTCGTGGCCTCCCGGATCCGCCTGGGGTGGCGGATCAACCTCGGCGACCTCCTCCGCCAGGAGGAGCTGGTCGAGGACCATCTGTCCGGCTGGGTACCCCACATGGAGCGGGCAAGGAACGACCCGGTGGCGAGTCACGCCATCTGGTGGTCGGTGGAGAGCCGGGTGGCGGCGCTTCAACTGGCCACGCGACGCCACTTCCGCTCCTACTACGAACGGCTGGTGTTGAACCCTAGGGAATCAGTCGGGGAGATGCTCGCCTGGTTGGGACTCGAGGGGAGCCGGATCGACGAAGAGCGCTTCAAGCGGAGCAGTCACACGACGTGGGCCGGGGGCGGGGACGGAGCCGGCGATCGCGAGGTGTCGATACAGCGGCTCTCCAGCTGGAAGCGTCAGCTCTCGGCCGAGGAACAGCGCCTCGTTCTGGACTGGGCCTCCAGGCTGGACGTGACGCACTACGGCGACGACCCGCTGCCGGTCAGCGGTTAGGCGCGGCGCGCCAGCCCGAGGGCTCTGGCCATCGACCGCCAGGGCCGAGACAGCTCCCCCATCGCCTGGCGGCGGAGCAGCGCGAACTCGGCGGCCTCGCTCGAGCCCAGCCGCTCCGAGTTGACGGTGTAGGACTTCCACACGGCGATCGCGGCGCCGAGCAGCAGCCCGAGGAACAGGCCCAGCAACGCCTTCACCACGAGCCAGCGCGAATCCGGGCGAACGGGGAGCTCCGGCGGTTGAACCACCGTGATCACGGGGGTGTCGCGCACCTCCTCGATCTTGGCCTGCTCGTAGGCCTGGGCCAGCGTGGTGAAGACCTCCTGCCTCATCGTCACCTCGCGCTGCAGCCGCTCGACCTGGAACGTCAGCTCCGGCGAGTTGGTGTAGTCCCGATTGCGCTGCAGGAATCGCTGGAGACGATCCTCCACCGCTCGAAGCTCATTCCGCACCTCGTCCAGCCGGCTCTCGGTGAATTCGCGCTCCTTCCCTGCCTGCGACTGCCTGGTGCGCAGGTTGAACTGATTCACCAGATCGATGACGCGCTGATTGATCTGTCGGGCGAGATCGGGGTGCTCCGCGGTGACCTCGAGGTTGACCACACCGGTCTTCTGGACCGTGGTCGCCTCCACCTCGCCCGCCAGGCGCCGGATGGCCGCGTCCCTGCGGAGTGCGGGCGTTTCTCCCTCCGAGCCGTAGATCTCGACCAGGTTTCCGCGCACCGGTCCTTCAGGCGTCCGATACTCGAACGTGCTGTCCACCACCGCGCCAAGGATGGTGCGCGACTCGACCAGATCGGCATAGAAGGACGGTGTCTGCCCGCTCTCGGTCGAGGGCAGCGTGAAGCCGAGCGTGGCGGCCAGTCCGGAAAGGCTGGAGGCGGCGCTCCGAGTCTGCGGCATGAATCCGGAGGCCGACGTATAGGTGCGGGGAAAGAGCAGCGTGATGCCGGCGAGGAGCGTGGCACCGGTCAACGCACAGGCGGCGAGCATCTTCCTGTGCCGCAGCAGGAGGTTCGCGAGCCCGAGGACGGAGATGCCCTCCTCGGGCTCAGTCCTGACGGGCGTGATGCTGGAAGGTGTCGAGTGCGCGTGAGCGGTCACGGCTCGGCTGTGATCAAGGGGAACCTCCGGAAGAATCGGAAGATAGGCTCAGAGAACCGGCTTTTCCATCGACCCGGCGGGCGACTCGCGTGGCATCGGCCGCCAGCGCTCCACCAGGAGATAGAGCCCCGTCAGCAGCGCCGCCGCGAGCAGGAGCAACGACGGCAGCAGCTGTGGCCGCTCGAGACCGAGCCAGGCAAGCCCCGCGAGTCCGCCGTTCAGCACCAGCACCGCCGAGGTTACCCGGGCGTGCGACCCTCCGGCCTGTGTAGCCCGCTGGTAGGCGTGACCTCGATGGGCGGCGTACCACCGCTCGCGCCGGGCCATCCGCCGGACCAGGGTAATGGTGGCGTCCGCGAAGAAGATGCCAAGGAGCAGGAGCCAGACCAGGGCCGGAACGGCGTCGGTGTTTTCCGACGCCACGGCGAGCGCGGCGAGGACGAAGCCCAGAAAGCCGGACCCCACGTCACCCATGAAGATCCGGGCGGGCTGCCAGTTCCACGGAAGGAAGCCGGCCGCCGCCCCCATCACGATCGCCGCGACCGCCGCCAGCCCAGGGTGCCGGCTGGCGAGGAGCATCGCACCCACCAGGCCGACGCTCGCAGCCTCTCCCGCCGCGAGCCCGTCGATTCCGTCCATGAAGTTGTAGAGGTTCGTCGCCCAGACTACGCCCAGCACGGCGAGGACGCCGCCCGCGGCGCCCATCCGCACCGCCTCCGTGCCAACCGTGAGCGACGGCAGTCCCCCGAGCCAGACGACAGCCCAGAGCGCCGCCACCGCATGCGCGGCGAGGCGCGCGGCGGCAGAGATGTCCTTGAGGTCATCCAGCCAACCGATGGCGGCCACGATCGTCCCGCCTCCCAGAAGCGCGATGCCGGTGGGGACGGCGAGCCGGCCCGTTGTCGTGAGGAGGGCGACGCCCCCCAATACCACCAGGACCATTCCCAGTCCGCCGCCCCGAGGGGTGGGCCGGGTATGCGAGCTCCGCGTGGTGGGCACGTCGAGCAGGGCCCGCGACCGGGCATAGCGGAGCACCGCCGCCGACAGCAGGAGGCTCGCCGCGAAAGCCACCGCACCGGTCAGAACGAGGTCGCCCGTCAATGCGGTCCCCAGACCAGGTCGGCGC
Source organism: Gemmatimonadales bacterium (assembly GCA_036259315.1). Lineage (GTDB taxonomy): Bacteria > Gemmatimonadota > Gemmatimonadetes > Gemmatimonadales > GWC2-71-9 > CAVVWJ01. The sequence continues at coordinate 9,375 of DATABZ010000093.1, forward strand.
CGGCATGAGGTCGCCGCCCCATCAGATCGACGATCTGTTCCAGGCTGGCCACCATCAGGCCGGGTGGAATCGATGCCGATACCACTCGGCCGCGATGCCGAGGCCGTGCGCCATCGAGTATGGAGGGGTGTAGCCGGTGGAGCGTGAGAGCCGCGAGCTGTCCACCACCAGGGATTCGATCAGCCGGCTCACCGCCTCGGTCGTGAGCGGAAAAGGGATCGCGCGGGCGACGAGGTCGCCGGCGCGCCCGGCAGCCCTCAGTAGCGCGACCGGCACCGGGACGAGACGCGGACGCCGCTCGAGCGCGCGCGCGATGGCAGTGACCAGCTCCGGGGTCGAAGGAGACTCGGCGTCGCTCACGAAGAACGTATCGTCTCCCGACGCAGTCTCCAGGGTCGCGAGCAGGGCGGCGACCAGGTTTCCGGTGAAGAGCAGGCTGCGGCGGTTCCGCACCAGGCCGAAGGGCAGCGGCCACTCTCGGTCCACCAGGCGGAAGAGCCGCAGCGCGTTGCCCTTCATCCCGGGCCCGTACACCAGCGGCAGCCGGAGGATCGGCGCGTGCATGCCATGCCGGGCCGCGAGCTCGCGGACGATGCCTTCGGCCTCCAGCTTGGTCCGGCCGTAGGGATCGACCGGCGCGGCCCGGGTGGACTCGTCCCAGGGGAGTTCGGCGCGCTCGCCGACCGCCTTGACCGAGCTGGCGAAGACGAAGGCGCGAACGCCTGCGGCGATCGCCTCCTCCAGCAGCGTGCGGGTGCCTTCGACGTTGACCGCGCGGGCCGCCTCGTCATCGTCATCGGAGTGCTGATGGACCCGCGCGGCGAGGTGCACGACGCCCTCCTGCCCGTGGAGCGCCTCCCTTATCGCGCCGAGATCGTCGAGCCCGCGAGCCGGAGCACGGACTACGCCCGCGGGAAGCGCTGCGTCCGGCCGCCGGGTGAGCGCCCGCACGGCGACGCCGCGGGCCATCAGCGCCGAGCACACGTGGCCTCCTACAAAGCCCGTGGCGCCCGTCACCAGCACGGACGCGGGAAGCGTTCGGCTCACTGGCACCGATCCGGGTCGCGTCGGGCTCACCACAGCTTCCAGCCGTGGGTCGAAAAGAAGGTGACGGCGGAGCGGACGAACCTCCGCTGATGCATCCAGCCCTTCCGTGCCGCGTCGCCGCCGGCGTGCACGATGCGCACGCTCGGCGCATAGGCGATCTCCGCGACACGCCGGAACCGGAGGCTCAGATCGAAATCCTCGAAGTAGAGGAAGTAGCGCGACGAGAAACCGCCGACCGCGCGCAGGAGCCCGGCGCGCGCGAGCATGAAGCACCCGCTCGCGATCGGGATGCCGGTGGCCGGCTCGTGCTCGGCCAGATCGCGCATCTCATAACGGTCGAGCAGCGACTTGAATCTCGCCCGCAGGCCCTCGGGCGCGAACCCGCGCAGCCCCAGCACCAGGAGACTGGGATACCGCTTGCAGAGAAACAGGCGCCGTCCCTGCGGGTCCACGGCTCGGGGCGTGACCAGGCCCACGTCCGGGTGGTCGTGGAGGAATCGAATGCCCTCGGCGATCGCCGCCGGATCGAGCAGGACGTCCGGATTGAGGACCAGATGCCAGGCGCCACCGGGCCGCGCCAGGGCCAGGTCGTGGCCCGCGCCGAAGCCGATGTTGCCATGGCCGCGGAGCACCGTCAGTCGCAGCGCCTCGCCCGGCTCGAGTGCGCCGACGGCGAGCCGCTCCATCGCCGCCGGGTCGTCGGAGCCGTTGTCGATCAGCCAGACGGTCGCCCGGTCCACGAGGCCGGCGCTCCGCGCCACGGTGAAGCTCTGCCGAAGGGACTCGAGGGTGGCGCGCAGCTCGTCGGGGTCGGAGTGGTAGAGGACGATCGAGACGTCCAGCCCGCGCTCACTGCTCATACACGAGGAGTCGGGGGCCGCCGGCGCTCATCCCCAGCCCCTGCAGAATCCATCCGGCGCTCAGTGCACGGCACACCACCGGCGCGTAGAGAAACCCGATGCGGTCCGTCGCGGTGGCCCAGGCCTCGAGCAAGCGCATCGTGACCGGATTGAGCCCGGCGCGCAGCAGCAGCTTGCGTCCGAGCCGGCCCCCCTTGTCTCGCTTCCAATCGATCGGCAGGAGATCGGCATACCCTGTGTGCTCCACGAAGTCCGGGGCGTGCCGGAGCAGCGCCGGGATCCCGTTTCGGGCCGTTTCCAGGAGCTTCGTGCGATGCCACTCCATCGCGACGGAGTCGTAGTGGAGCGCGCGCGCCTCCGGAGCGAACCGGATCCGCACGCCGGTCCGGTGCAGCGCCTGGGCGAATATGTGGTCCTCGCAGCCGTAGTAGCGGATGGCCTCGTCGTACAATCCCACCGCGAGCAGGTCGGCGCGGCGCACAGAGCACACGGCACCGATCAGGAATCGCGGGTGCAGGTCGTTCGGGCGCAGGCGACTCAGGGCCCTGGCGCTCCGCCCGCCGAGGTACCGGGACTGCAGGTACTTGGCGTAGTTGCTCGCCCCGACGACGTCGGGCGGAAACTTCAGGTTCCCCATGACCGCCACCCGTTCGTGCCCGCCATCGGCATGGGCACGCAGGTGGGCCGCCACGTAGCCCGGCTCGACGACCACATCGTTGTCCACGAACAGGATGATCTCGCCGCGGGCCGCGCGCACACCGGTGTTGCGCGTGGCGCTCAGGCCGCGGTTCACCTCGTGCCTGATGTAGGTCACTCGCGGGTCGTCCCCGGCGACTCGGCGCACGACCTCGGCCGTCTCGGGCCCCGAGCAGTCGTCCACCACCACCACCTCGTATGCGGGGGTGGATGGATCCTGCGCCAGCACGGCCGCGAGCGAGCGCTCGAGAAGCTGGTGCCGCTGATAGGTCGGGATGATGACGGTGGCGGCCGGTGTCATGACCGGGTGCCGGCCTCCCGGCCGAGGAGCTCGTCCACCAGCGCGGCGAACTGCTCCCGCTGACGACGGCCGTCGAATTCACGGAGCACCCGCGCTCGACCCTGCTCGCCGAGGCGGGCCGCATACGTCTGGTCCTCCAGCAGTCTGATCACCGCCGCGGCCACTTCCGCGGGCGAGCGGCCGTCGACGAGCAGGCCGGTTCGGCCGTCCACCACCGCCTCCGGCGCTCCACCCGCGCGCCCGGCGACGACCGGCTTGCCGAACCGGGCGGCCTCGAGATAGACGATCCCGAACCCTTCGGCCGTCGCCTCGACTTCCCGGCCCGCCATGAGGAACACGTCGCAGGACCGGAAAACGCGCAGCAGGTCCTCGCGGTCGAGGAGGCCGGCGAATATGACCGCGTCGGCGACCCCCGCTTCCCTGGCGGCGGCGCGAAGGGCGGACTGGTCTCCCGGACCCGCGATGAGCAGCCGGGCCTCGGGGACGCGCCGGACCACGGTCGTCATGGCGGCGATGGCGGTGTCGAAGCCCTTGTGCCGCTCCGAGAGTCGCCCGACGGTGAGGATCATCCGGGCGCCCGGCCCGACGAGACGCTCTCGCAGCTCCATTGCCACGCTCGAGGGCTCGCCTTCGCCGCGATCGAGGTCGGTCGCCGGATGCACGACCCGCAGCTTCCGCTCCGGCACGCCGTACCGCTCGGCCGCGAGGCTGCGCGTGTGCTGCGCGTTGCAGATCACGGCTGCCGCCTCCCGCAAGGCCAGCCGCTGAAGTCGGAGGCGCAGCCGAAAGGGCGCGCGATCACGGAGCAGCAGCGTGAGCTCCTCGCCATGCACCAGGACGACGTAGGGAATCCCGAAGAGCCGTCGTGCCAGCCAGCCACCGACGCCGGCCGAGAGCGGCGTCACACACACGATGAGCGCGGGCCGGCGGGAGGGCCGGGTCAGGCACCATGCGACCGGCGCGAGGACGACCTCGAGATGCTGCAGAACGCTCCAGAGCTTGAGCGGGCCGCCCGTGCGCCCGCTGAACCGCAGCACCGGCAGCACGCGCGCACCGGCGCCGCGGTCCGCGGCCGCCGCGGTGGGCGCGATCACGACCGTGTCCCGGCGCGTGCCGACCATGCCGCGGAGCGCCTGCCCGGCGCCGGCGGCCATCGGCGGCCAGACGTTGGTGACCGCCACCAGCCGCCCCGCCTCGCTCACCGGCATCCTCAGTGCGGAAGATCCTTCTTCCCGAGCAGCCAGACGCTGTTCCACTCCGCCGCGGGGTCGCGCTCGAGGCTGAGCAGACGCACGCCGCCGGAGCGGAGCAGGTCGCGCATGGTCTGCCAGCGGAGCGGTACCCCGCCCCAGTTGGTGTGGCGGTAGAGGCGGATCAGCGGCAGCCGCGGAATCCAGGTCGGAACCTGCCACCGCTTCTGGAGCCTGACCCATCGGAACAGCAGGCTGCTGTTCTCGAAGTTCAGGGCCTTGGACCCAGCGCGCGGTGCCCACCCGAAGGGCATGGAGCCGGGCTGGAACTGCAGGCGCAGGAGCCCTCCCGGCTTCAGAATGCGGCACATCTCACCGACCGCCCGCGCGACCAGCGACGCCCGTGCGATGTGCTGGAGTACGGCGTAGGAGTACACGTAGTCCGCCGACGCGTCGGGGAGCGGCACCGACCCGTTGGGACGGAGCAGGTGGAGGTCGGTCACCTGGGGCACCAGCCGTCGGCTGTGCGCCAGCATCGTCTCCGAGATGTCCACCCCTGCGCAGCGATAACCCGCCGAGTGGACCGCCCGCAGGATGCGGCCCATTCCGCTGCCGTATTCCACGACGACTGCTCTGCCGGGCACCATCTGGGCCCGCTCTAGGGACGGCCGAAGGTAGATCTCGAACAGCGCCCGCCCCTTGTCGAAGAAGAGCGACAGCTGTTCGGGGGTCCACGACGACGGGTCGGCGTCGGCCTGGGCAAACTCGTCCACCGACATGACGGCCCAGAGGGGGTTCCGCCGAGCCTTCTCCTCCCATGTGAGGCGGTCGGTGAAGTCCCGGGAGATCATCTCGTGGTCAGTGGAAATGCGGCGATGGGGTCCACCGCGTGGTGAGGAAGGGATCGGAGCCCGGCTCGGGAATGGCGCTTGCGCACCGCATGACCGCTCGTTAGTGTGCCCCGCCTACCGCCTCAGGAGATCCTTCTTTCGATGCTGCCGGAACGCCGGCTCTACTGTCAGTCGCTCCTCGCGGCCGCGATCGAGCGCTGGGCGAGGCCCATGGCCGCCGAGCCGGCGGCCACGGCCGACGCGGTGTTCAACGTAAGAGCGTACGGAGCCCTCGGCAACGGCCTCGCCGACGATCTGCCCGCCATCCAGAAGGCGGTGCACGCGGCCGAGGCGAGCTTCGACGACAGCCCGGTGCTGGTGCGCAACCGCATCTCGCAGACGCCGCTGGTGTACTTTCCCCCCGGCACGTATCGGGTGACCGGCAGCATCGTGGTCACCCGCCAGCTCCTGCTCAGGGGCGAGGGGATGACCACCAGCATCGTCGCCTCGGTAGCCGACGCGCCGGTCTTTCTCCTCCGCATGGGTGCCCTGCGGTTCTACACGGCGCCCGCGCTTCGGGATCTCGGCATCACGGGCACGTACGTGGGGCGGCCTCATCCCCACACCCGCCAGACCGGCGTGCTCCTCCTGCACGACCCGGCGAGCAGCGATGCGACGGCGATCCTGGAGCAGTGCGCCATCGTCGGGTGCGCCGGACACGGCTTCTACTCCGACACGCGCGGCAACACCAACCGCCTGTACCGCTGCCTCATCCAGACCAATCAGCTCGACGGCATCCACCTCGGCGGCGCGTACAACACCAACTGCCGGATCGTGGACAACATCATCCGGGAGAACCGCCGCGGACTCGTCTTCGAGCCCGAGCCGGGCGCCAAGCTGTTCAGCGGCCTCGTCGCCCACAACCTCTTCGAGAGCAACCACGAGGCGGGCACCGGCCGGATCGGCGGCGACGGCAGGCCCGGCCAGGCGATCGCCATGCGGCGATGCCGGTCGATCCAGATCGTCGAGAACTACTTCGAGCGGCACCTGAACCACATCTACGCCGTCGAGAGCTGCCGCTTCATCACCATTCGAGGCAACGTGTTCTATGGCGCCTCGAAGCTGCCGGGACTCTACCCGGGCTTCGGCGGGCCCGCCCGGCGCGCCTGCGACGTCTACCTCGAGGGCGAAGGCAACTGCGAGTTCACGCTGGCCGATAACGTGTTCGAGTCGCCGGTGCGGCCCGAGGACACCAGTCCGCGGGACTGGGGCACGGGCACGTGGGGAGACGCGTACGAGCAGCTGCATCTCACCGGGAACGACCACCGGCTCCTCGACAACGCACGGTCCACCACCAGCTACTGCGGCGGCGGCACGCTCTCGCGGCGGACCAACGCGTACTCGGAGGACTTCGGGAGGGACCTCAACGCGCCCGGGGGGTACCGGACGCCGCTCCACGGATGGGCGGCGCAGGCCATGCACCGGAGCTCGCCGCCGACTCTCCTGCCGCGAAGTGGAGGAGCGGTGCACGCGCTGCGCGAGGGCTCCATCACCGGGATCGCCGTCAAGCTCGGCGCCAGACTCTCATCCGGCGCGATTCACGTGGCCGTTCTGCTCGACGGGTCGGCGACTGCGGCGGTAGCGGAGGTGACGGCCGGGCGCGATTTCGCGGCCGCGACGTGGGACAAGGACAGGATTCCAGTCGCACCCGGCGCGACCATCACCGTGCAGGCGTCCAGCACCACCGACCAGGATCCGACGCCGGTCGCGGTGGACGCCGTGGTGGAGCTGGAGTCGTGAGCCGGACCGGTGGCGCGCGGCGTCAGGACCCGGCCGCCGGCTCGGTGATCGCCACCGACCGCATGGAGAGCGGCGCCGGTGCACGGCTGGCGACCACCAGGATGTGGTGCAGCACGCGCAGGAACCACGCCAGCGTCAGCGAGATCACGGTCAGCGTGAACGCCTGGCGGAAGTTCAGCAGGATCGTCGCCCACTCGACCTCGATGTGGGTGGCGCTGAGCCAGAGCGGGATGAACACGAACCCGAAGAGCGGGCGTGACGCGTACGGGCCGGCCAGCCGCGCGATCGCCTCGAACAGCAGCGTGAGCGCGATCGGCAGGAGGAAGAAGCCCAGGACGCTTCCGGCCATCACGCCGGCGCTGAAGATGGAGTCCTGGTAGTCCGCCAGCATCACCCCGTCGGCGTACGCCTCCCAGCCGATCCCGCCCAGCACCTCGGAATACACATCGGGCACCACCTTCTCCGCGCCGATGAAGAGAAATCTTGGCACCGCGTTCAGCACCGCCGCGGGTATGATGGCCGGGTCGAAGGCCGCGCCTCCGGAGTTGACGACGATCGCAGTGGCGAAGTCGGTGAGGTCGGTCCGCCGGTTGATCGCGGCGATGGCGAACCGGAGCCCGGTCTCCTGGGGCACGTTGACCCGGCCGAGGAGCAGCGTGAGCTGAATGCCGAGGAGCGACGCCGCCGGCAGGACGAGGAGAATGGTCTTGAGAATCCGCTCGGCCCGGCGCCTGGAGGCCAGCTCGGAGGTCAGCGCGAAGAGGACCGCCGCCAGCAGCAGGGGCGCGCGAGCCTTGAGATACCCGACGGAGTAGGCCAGCTCCACCAGCAATGCCACCCCGGCGAACAGGCGCAGGAGCGGCCCGGCCCCGGTGACCCGCCTGCTGCCCGCCAGAAACGTGATCCCCAGCCACAGGGCGAAGAGCCCGAAGAGCTCGCTCCCCAGGATCAGGAAGAAGTCCTCGTAGGTCCGCACCCGAGCGCCGGTCGCGCCGTAGTCGGCTTCGGTGTATGCCGACCCGTACCCCAGGCTGAGCAGCGCCAGCTTGCACACCACCGAGATGACGACCGAGACCACCAGCAGCCGCCGCAGATCGGCGCGGTAGCGCAGGATCCACGCCTGCATGGACGCCGCCGTGGGCGCGCCCCGGTAGCGCAGCAGCAGCATGCAGGCCATCAGGACGGCGCCGCCCGCAACGGAGCCCCAGAACTGCGCGGCCAGGCTCAGCTCGAACTGCGGGTACAGGAGAATCGGGGAGAAATACTTCAGCGCGTTGATCGTGAAATACACCTGATTCATGACCAGGAAGGCCAGCGCCGGCGAGCCCGTGAACGCGAGCGACCGTCGCCGCGCGACGTACAGCAGGAGCGCGTTGCCGGCCGCCGCGACCCCGAAGTGTCCCAGGGTAAAGCCCCACTCCTCGGTCGTCGCGGTCACCTGAGTCGCGACCGCCAGCGTGAGCGCGCCGTACACCAGCAGGCTGAGCAGAAAGAAGCTCATCGCGCCGCTACGGGTGCCGCGAGTGGTGCAGGCGCGGTGGGATGGCGGGCCAGGATGGGCCGGACGGCGTCGATCACCCGCGGGACGACACCGCCAAGGGGCAGGCAGACCAAGCCGGCCACGGCGTCGGCCCGCCGCCGAGCATAATGCTCCGACCGAAGCTCGAGGTCCGCCAACACCGCGTTGAGCTCTGCGGGATGGTCGCAGTACGGCCTCGCGCCGGTGGCGTCGAACGCGCGCATATGGATGTAGCGCTGGAAGTCGCGAACCAGCGCGGTCTCCCGAGGCTCGGAGCGGGGCAGCGCGTCCATCCAGCGAAGCTGCACGCTCGGCGTGTCGAAGATGCACGCCTCCAGCAGCGCGGTCGTGCCCCAGCTGCTCACCACGAAGCGGGCGCCGCGAAGGAGGCTCGCCATGTGCCGGATCGCGTTCACGTCGAGCGCCTCGGGGCCGACGCGCGCGTCCGTCAGGTCGGGCGAGCGGTCCAGGAGCACGCCGCTGCCGAGCAGCGCCTCGTATGCCTCGCGGGACCCCTGTGGATGGGGGCGCACCACGACTCTGAGATCGCGGTACGGCCCGCGGCGCAGCTCGCCCAGCAATGCCTGGACGTCCTCCACGTCGTACCGCGCGGTTCGGGCGCCGCACACGTACGCGAGGTACGGCTCGTCCGGAACGAGGCCGATGCGGCGGCGCATGCCGGCGATCTCCTCCGGGGTGACCGGCTCGGCGTAGAAGCGGAACTGCAGGGGACCGACCACGCGGATGCCGTCCGGGGGAAACTGATGCACGTCGATCGCCTGCCGCCGCATCTCCTCGCTCCACACCAGGAGATAGTCGGGGCGGCGGCACATCGGCCCGCGGGAGTAGAGGTTGTCCCAGCTCAGGACGATGCAGGCGGTCGGAATCCCTCGGCGCCGCGCCTCGTCCAGCACGAAATGGTCCAGCCAGTAGTGCCCGGGCGAGGCGACCAGTACGAGCGACGGCGCCACCCGATCGAAGGCCGCGGTGATCTCCGCCCGGCGAGGCCGATGGAGCGCATAGAGCCGCCGGAGCCAGCGGCGCGCCGCCGAGCGGCGCGGCGCCAGAGTGGTGAGCGCCCGGGCCAGGACGTTCTGCGGCGCGCGGCGACGGCTCAGCTCGAGGTTCTGGAGGCTCCCGTCCGGATACTCCAGCGCGAAGCCGGTGAGGTGGACGCTCTTCAGGGCGAGGTCGAGCAGGCGCACGCCGGCCAGCGTGGGCACGCCGCCGGCCCCAGGCGTGGCGGAGACCGGAACATTCGGGTAGTGGGCTCCGCTCGGGTCCGTGAAATGCGGCTGGGGGTATGGTGAGACGAAGTGGACCCGTGTCCCGTAGCGCCGCTCCAGCTCTCCCGCGAGCCCCGTCGGCACGAAGTTGCGGAGCGTGAGGGGAAACGGCGCGGCCGCGAGGATCGTGCGCTCAGCCATTTGCCGGCGCCCCCTGCCCGTCCAGCAACGAGAGGAACTCGGCGGCCGAGGGGAGCTGCGGGAACACTCGCCAGGCTCCCTCGGCCTCGAGAGCGGCGGCATCGTAGCCGCCGGTCGCCACCCCGACGGCCCGGGCGCCGATCGCCCCGGCGCATCGCACGTCGTGAGGCGTATCGCCCACGACGAGCACCCCGCCTGGCGCAGGGCTGCACCCGCTGGTGGCGGCACTCTCCAAGGCCGCGCGCGCGATCATGCTCCGGTCACCCTCCGCATCCGAGAATGCCCCGCCGCGGAAGAACTCCGACAGGCCGTAGTGGTCCAGCTTCGCGCGCGCGCCGCGCCGCGTGTTCCCGGTGAGCAGGAGGGACCACACCTGCGGCGTCGCGGCGAGCGTTTGCAGGATCTCACGTACGTTCGGCAGGACGCGCCCGACCCGGCGGTGCAAGGCGGCAGGGAGGAGTTCTTCGTACCGGTTCACCAGGCGCCTCACCACGACGGGCTCCGGCTCGGCCAGCCCACCGTACTCGGTCAGGAGCCGCCGCGCGATCCCGAAATCGGGGTGCCCGGCCGTGTCGAAGGTGTCGAGATCCACCTCGACCCCGGCGACCTCGCGCAGCGCGTCCTGCCAGGCGAAGATGCCCGCCCGACCGGTGGTGAGCAACGTCCCGTCGATGTCCCAGAACACCAGCGTCAATCGGGCGGGCCTCCCGCCATGGCGGCCGCCAGGTCCTCGGCGAGCGCCGCGGCGTCGAGGCGATGCGCCCGGAGGACCTCGTCGTTCTGGCCGCAGGCCGGAATGCCGCGGACGCCGAACCGGTGAATGCTGCGGCCCGCAGCCAACCCGTGTTCGGCGAGCGCTGCCGCCACCATCTCGCCCTGCCCCCCGCTGAGGTAGTGGTTGTCCAGCGTGAAGACGCGCGTGGTTTCCCCCACTTCGGCCGCGAGCCACTCGGGGTCCACCAGGTTGAGCCAGGGGAGATTGACGACGCGCAGGCCGAGCCCATGGCGCTCGCGAACCAGCGCCGCGGCGTGATACGCCTCGCTCAACAGCACCGGGCCGTACCCGAACAGCACGCCGTCTCTGCCGTCGGTCAACGCCGCCCCGCGGCCACGCTCCAGGCGGTAGGTGGTCGGAAGGTGATAGGGGACCGGGTACGGGATCGACACCAGGCGCAGGTAGCAGCTCGACTCGGCCTCCTCGAAGCAGTATGCCACGGCCTGCGCGACTTCCTCCTCGCAGGACGGCTCCAGCATCTCGAGCCCGGGTGTCGCCGCCAGGGCGGAGATGTCGCGGACCGACTGGTGCGAGTGGCCGGGGCCGCCGGGCAGCAGGCCGGCGAGCGAGCCCACGTACACCACTTTCCGGCGCTCGGTGGCGTTGTTGTAGATCTGCTCGTTCGCCCGGGTGGACAGGAAGCACGCGAACGAGTGCACCACCGGAAGGTGTCCGGCCAGCGCCAGGCCACCGGCCTGGGAAACCATGTCCTGCTCGGCGATACCGCACTCGATGAACCGCTCGGGGAACCGGTCGGCGAAGGGGATCAGACCGGTGTCCAGCACCAGGTCGGCGTCCAGCGCGACTACCCGCGGATCACGCTCGGCGTGCGCCACGAGGGCACGGGAGTAGGCCGGGATGAGGCGCTGGGCCTTCCCCAGGTCCGCTCGTGGTGGCCTGGGTACTTCCTCCAGCCCCAACGGCGGCTCGCCCGCACGCGCCAGGAGCGCGTTGGCCGCGGCGATCAGCTCGGCCGATGCGCGCTCGTACGATGCGTCGTCGGGCGCACCGCTGTGGAAGCGGTAGTACTTGTCGCCGGCGGGCATGGCGGTGTGCTCCATGAAGGAGACCCCCCGGCCCTTCACCGTGTCCGCGACGATCACCTTGGGCCGGTCGGTCACGTCTCGCAGCGCCTCGAGCGTCGAGGCGAGCGCCGAGAGGTCGTGGCCGTCGCAGCGCACCGCGTGCCATCCGAAGCTGGTGAACTTGCGGACGAGGTCGCCCAGATCGCTGACCGCCGACACCCAGGTGTCGGACTGGATCTTGTTGTGGTCCACGATGGCGGTGATCTCGCCCATGCCCGCATGCACCGCGGTGGCCAGCGATTCCCAGAGCTGGCCTTCCTGCAGCTCTCCGTCGCCGGTCAGCACGAACACCCTGCCCTGCCGGCCGGCGAGCCTCCGCGCCCTCACCATGCCCTTGGCCTTGGAGATCCCCATGCCGAGCGGGCCGGTATTGGTCACGATGCCGGGGGTTTCCACGTCGGGATGACCGGGGAGCCCGCCGAGCCGGCGGAGCGCGTGAAGGCCTTCGAACGGGAGACGGCCCAGGCCGATGAGCACGGCGTAGAGGCCGGGGACGTCGTGGCCCTTGGACGAGAAGAACAGGTCCTGGACCGAGGCGCCATCCCCGTCGAGGCCGCGGAGCTCCTGCAGGTGCAGCCAGGCGACGATGTCCAGGCTGCTGAAGCTGCTGCCGATGTGCCCCGAGCCGGCGCGGGCGATCATGTACAGCGTGTTGATCCGGCAGAGGGCGGCGAAGAGCGCCGTGTACTGCAGGGGATCGCGCCGGAGCCGCCGGATTCGCTCGAACTCCGCGGCCGGCACATACAGGAGGCGGGTCACGCTCACCGGGCCGCGGTCTGGGTCGGGCTCCAGGGCGCCGCGGCCACCTCGGGCAGCACTGCCTCGCCCGTCGTGACCAGATGCTCGGCGTACCACCAGTCTCTCGGGTCGTTGAGATCGAGTCCCTCGTGTCGCTCCGTCAGAAAGGGCACGATCGTCCGACCGGCGATGCTGCCGGTCTCCGTGACCGTACGGCACCACGCGATCTCGAGGCTGGCATTCTGCGCATACACCCGGGGCAGCGCCTGGTAGGGCGTACTGTGCCACGGTGGGTCGGCGGGCCCGTCGGTGAGCAGCGGTACGATGCGGTCGCCCTGCATGACCCACATCTTGCCCGGATGCTGCCGGCAGAGCTCCACCGCGCGCAGGGAGTCCACCTCGCCCGCGGCGAGGAAGACGCCCCAGGCACGCCTTATGGTCGCGGCCTGGCGAAACGGGCTGGTGGGCCGGAGCAGGCTGAAGCAGTCCCACACCCGCCCGGCGCGGGCGAGTGTGTCCAGCGTGTACCGGACCCACTCGATGTCCGGAGACATGTCACCGGCCATCGAGGCCGGGCGCAGAAACGGCGCCTCCGCGCCGTAGTGCCTCGCGATCTCCGCGATCTCCTCGGAGTCGGTGGACACGATTACGTCGGCGAAGACGCCGCTCCGGCGCGCCGCGCTCACCGTGTAGGCCAGGAGCGGGTGACCGCCAAGGGACCGGACGTTCTTCCGCTCGACCCGCTTCGAGCCCGACCGGGCGGGGATCAGCGCGACGCAGGTGGGGTCAGACGGCACGGGGATCGTGGTTGAGGTACACGGTCTTCCACTCGGAATACACGTCCAGCGCCTCCGTGCCCGCCTCGCGCCACCCGGTGCCCGACTCGCCCAGTCCGCCGAAAGGCAGGTGGGGCTCGCTGCCGTAGGTGGCGCCGTTGACGACCGCGACCCCGGAGCGGATGCGGGCGAGGAAGGTCATCGCGCGATGCATGTTCGTGGTGTGGATGGACGCGGTGAGCCCGTACGGGGAATCCTGGGCCAGCCCCAGGGCGGCCTCGAAGTCGGGCACGCGGTACAGCACCGAGATCGGGCCGAACAGCTCGACCCTGGAGATCTCCGACTCCGGGGTCGCGTTCTCCAGCAGCGTCGGCTCCAGGAAGTAGCCGCCCTCGTACCCGGTGCCCGTAAGCCGCTTGCCGCCGGTGAGCACCGTGACGCCGTCCCGCCGAGCAGCCTCGATCGCAGCGCACATGGCCTCGAGCTGGGCCTCGTTGATCACCGGACCGAAGTCGTCGTCGTCACCGCAACCCACCCTCAGTCGGGCCACCCGCGCGAGGAGCCGCTCGCGGAATCGCTCGTAGACCGAGTCGAACACGATGATCCTGCTGCCCGCGGCGCAGCGCTGCCCCGCGTTGCTGAACGCGGAGAGGACCGTGGCCTCGACCGCCCCGTCGAGATCGGCGTCGTCGCAGACGATGAGCGGATTCTTGCCCCCCAGCTCGAGGCAGACCTTGGCGAGGCGGGCGCCCGCGGTCTGGGCGATGTACCGGCCGACGGCGGTGGAGCCGGTGAAGCTGACGAGGTCCACCTCGGGCGATTCGACCAGCGGCGCGCCCGCCTCCTCGCCGAATCCGTGCACGACGTTGAGCAGGCCGGCCGGCAGGCCGGCCTCCTGCGCGATACGGCCGAAGGCCCAGGCGCTGAGGGGCGTGTCCTCCGCCGCCTTGAGCACGGCCGCGTTCCCGCAGAGCAGCGCGGGAAACACCTTCCACGCCACGTTGGCGATCGGGGTGTTGGCCGCGATGATCAGCCCCGCGACGCCGATCGGCTGGCGCACGGTGAGGGCGGTCTTGTTCGGGACGGCGCTGGTCGTGGTGCGGCCGTAGAACCGCCGCCCTTCGCCCGCGACGAACATGCCCATCTCGACCGCCGCCCCGGTCTCGCCGCGCGCATCCTTGAGCGACTTCCCGGTCTCCCGGGCGACCAGCCTCGCCACCTCCTCCTGGCGCTCCCGCAGGCCAAGGGCGATCGCGCGAACCACGTCCCCGCGGCTCACCACGGTGCTCTCGGCCCAGGCAGGCTGAGCGCAGCGCGCGGCCCCCACCGCCGCGCGCACGTCGTCGGCCCGGGAGCGCGCGACCTGCGTCAGCACCCGACCGTCGGCGGGAGAGCGCTTCTCGAACCACTCGCCCGCCACCGCGCCGATTTCCCGGCCATTGACGAGGTTGAGGACCCGATCGGGAAGGCTGAGATCGATCATGCTGGAGGAACCGTCGGCACGTGCCCTCACCAGGAGGTGAACCCACCATCCACCCGCAACTCGACGCCCGTGACGTAGGACGAGGCATCGGAGGCGAGAAATATAAGGGGCCCTCGGAGGTCGTCCGGCGCGGCCATCCGTCCCAGCGGAACCCGATCCACGAACTTGCGCTTGAACTCCGGGTCCTGACCTCCCTCCACGCCTCCGGGCGAGAGCGCGTTGACACGCACCCCGTGAGGACCCCAGTGGGTAGCCAGGTAGCGGGTGAGGTTCACCAGCGCGGCCTTCGAGGCGCCGTAGGCGGGGGGCTTGAGGAAAGGAGGGTCGGCCGGGAGATGATCGTAGAACCGGGCGTCGGGCGACACCGAGGCATACAGCGAGCCGATGTTGATGATGGCTCCGCGGCCCTGCCCGAGCATGCCGGGGCCGAACACCTGGGCCGCCTGGAACGCACCGACGAGGTTCACCTCGACGACGCCGCGGAACACCTCCAGCGGGATGTCCTCGATGCGATGGGTGACAGCGGGTCCGGGCGGCTGGTCCACGCCCGCGTTGTTGACCAGCACGGCGGGCGCACCGAGCTGCGCCTCGCAGCGCTCGCGCACCGCCAGGAGCGAGGCGCGGTCCAGGACGTCGGCCTCCATCGTGTGCAACCGGCCGGCCGATCGGCGTTCGAGCGCGGCATGACTCTCGGACCTGCGCGCACCCGGGAGGTCGAGACCCACCACGGTGGCACCGGCATCGATCAGGGCCTCGCACCACACGGGCCCCAGCCGTCCGAACGCACCGGTCACCACCGCGACCCGGCCGTCGAGCGGGAGGGTCACTCCGCCTCGCCCTGGGACAGGACCTCGAAGGAGATGTCGTCGTCCGGCCCCAGCGCCCGGGTCAGCGTCCGCCCCACGACCTGGTCCAGCACGTAGGGAGGCAGCCCGTCGCCTGGTGATTTCATGGCGATGTCGTCCACGCTCAGCACATGGCCGGCCCGCAGTGCCCGGGCCGCCACCAGCTTCTTGCCCATCTTCACCAGGGCGCTGCGCTCCGAGGGCAACGGGCACTTGATCCCGGTGCCCAGCGCCTGGCGCGTGCGACGGAGATCCCGCACCAGCTTCCTCATGCCGATCGGCTCGAGCGAGAAGGCGTGATCGGTGCCCTTCCAGGTGTGATTGAGCGTGAAGTGCTTCTCGACGATCCGAGCCCCGAGCACGTAGGCGGCGACGGCCATGGCGATCCCGTTCTCGTGGTCCGAAAGTCCGATGACGACGTCGGGGAACCGCTGCCGGAAGGTTCGGATGACGCCCAGGTTCAGCTCTTCGGCCGATGCCGGGTAGGCGGCCGTGCACTGGAGAAAGCAGAGCTGCGAGTTGATCGGCATCAGCGTGTCGTAGGCCCGCACCACGTCGTCCATGGTCGCGCCGCCGGTGCTGACGATGATCGGCTTCCCGAACGAGGCCACATGGCGGAGCAGCGGTGTGGTCTTGAGGTCACCAGAGGCGATCTTGTACGCCGGCATGTCCAGCTCGGCGAGGAAGTCCGCGCTGGGGAGGTCGAACACCGTGGCGAAGAACGTGAGGCCGAGCTCGCGGCAGTACCGCTGGAGCTCGACGTACTCGTCGCGGCCGAACTCGAGAGCTTCGCGGTGCTCCCCGTAGGTGGCGCCGAAGCTGTTCTCGTTATCGTAAGGCTTGTCGTACATCGCGCGGGTATAGAGGGCGCGGTTGTCCCGTTTCTGGAGCTTGACCGCGTCCACCCCGCATTCCTTGGCGACGCGGAAGAGCTCCTTGCACTTCTCGAGGTCGCCCTGATGATTGTGGCCGACCTCCGCGATGACGTAGCAGTCGCTCGCGTCGCCGATCTCCATCCCGTCGATAGTGATATTCCGGTCGGTCACCGACACTCCTCCGGCAGAGTGAACTGACGGCCTCGCGCTAGGAGCTGCGGGCCGCGATGCACACCAGGTTGTCGCCCGCGCAGTCGGGATCCAGCTGCACCGGCGTCCCCTTCCGGGCCCGGTCGACCGCGCGTCGCAGGTGAAGGGGAAGGAGTGCGGTCTCCACCCGTCCTCGGGCCGCCCCCGCCGCTCGCCGCAGGCCCGCCACTGCGCGCGCCCGGTCCGTCGAGCGCCCAGAAAGGGTGGCGGACTCCTCGACCCCCACGTTGTTGTAGGAACCGATGGTATGGACGGAGAATCCGGCTCCGGTCAACGCGCGTTCCAACGACACACGATCATACAGGTAGATGTGAAACGGATTGAAGCCGCGCCACCGGGGGCCAAGGATCTCCACGTTGCGGGCGCCCACGTTGGGCGTGTCGATGACCAGCCGACCGCCGGGGTCCAGGCACTCGCGCAGCCCGAGGAGAAACGCGCCTGGGTCGGGCACGTGCTCGAGCAAGTCCTGCGCCAACACGACGTCGAATCTGCGATCCTCCACCTGGCGAAAAAGCTCCAGTGTCCCGGTGAATACCTCGACCCCGAACACCCGCCGCGCGAAGGCGGCGGCCTCCTCGGCCAGCTCGACTCCGGTCACCCGCCAGCCCAGTCCTCGCAGCAGAGCCAGCATGTAGCCCTTGGCGCTTCCGACCTCCAGCAGCGTGCCCGCCCGTCTCTCGGGCAGCAGCGCCACGGTTCGCAGGTACGCTCCGACGATCCGGTCGAGCTCCGCCGCGGGGCGACGGTCGAAAAAGTAGTAGTTGCGCCCGTAGAGGTCCGCGAGTGCCATCGGCGAGAGGCGGGGAGAGTTGAAGACGAGACCGCACACGGCGCAGCGTCGCAGCACGAACTCGCCGGGATACCCCCACTTTCCGACGTCGGGCCGAAAGGCCTCCGCACTGCGGTCGGCACCGCAGACGAAGCACGGGCGGTTCACCTCCTGCTTCACGGGAGGCGCGACCACGTGACTCAACAGGCGATCTCCCGCCGGCGCTCCAGCACGGCGGCGAGCACCCGCTCCGGCCCGATGTCCCCAAGGCACCGCTCCCAGGTGCAGGCCGGCGAGAGGTTCCCGTTGACGTCCAGGCAGGCGGCACGCCCCGGGGCGGCGTGGGGGCACGCGGGTGACACCAGGGTAGCATGGCCTTCACCCGAGGGCCCGGTGCGAGTCCGGTCCGTGGGTCCGAAAATGCCCACGACCGGTGTCCCGACCGCCGCCGCCAGATGCATCAAGGCGCTGTCGCCGCACACGAGGAGCTCGCTCCGCTCCAGCACGGCCGCTGCCTCGGGCAGGGAGCACACTCCGGCGGCATTGAACGCGCCCGAATCCCGGCACACCTCGTCGATCAGCTCTCGCTCCTCGACCGAGCCCATGGCGATCACGTCGAAGCCGGAACCCTGCAGCCCCCGTATCAGCTCACGCCAGTGGACGATCGGCCAGCGCTTCCAGGTCTGATGGGGGCTGCTTCCCGGCTGGATCGCGATGAGCGGCCGGTCCGCGCGCGCGCCGAGCTGGGCCAGGACCCGTTCACCCGCCGCGCGGTCCGCCGCCGTGATCTGGAGGCGCGGCACTCGCCGCGTCGGCCTATGGCCGAGCCGCTCGGCCAGCCCCAGGTAGCGGTCGACCTCGTGCTCGAATTCGCCCATGGTGACCGGGAGATTGAAGAGCCAATCGACGCTGGAGACGAATCGCCCGCTGGTCACATGCCCTGCGCGCCAGGGAATGCGCCCGAAGATCGCCGCGATCACCATCTCGTACGCGGCGCCGTTGAAGCGCACGATACAGAGATCCCACCTTCTACGGGCCAACCGCAGTCCGGCAACGAGGCGCGTCCAGCGATTTCGGCCCTCCACCTCGACGATCTCGTCGACGAGCCCGGGCCAGCGAAGCAGCGCGAGGCTCGCAGAGCGACGTTCGACCGCGGCCGCCAGATGGGCCTGGGGGTAGTGCTCGCGCAGGGCACGGAGCAGCGGCTCCATCATGATGGCGTTGCCGATCCCCATGCTGCCCGACACCAGGATCCGGCGCACGCGCGGGGCCGGGACGGGCTCTCCCACCCGAGGCGACAACAGCCGGAGCAGCCCCCGGAGAAGCGCACGGTGAACCCGCCCCCCGGCGGCCCGGAGGTGGGCCGTCATACGGCGCCCAGTCCCGCGAACTGCCGTCGGAGCAGGCTCGCGAACCATGGATCGCTCCACCACACGCAGCCCACGTAGAGCAGCACCCCGATCCCGGTGGACGCAACCGCGACGGCGACGTGATCGCCGCCCCATACCCGGGAGGACAACAGCAGCGCCGTGAAGACGCCGGCGGCCAGGTACGACGGGGCTACGGAGCGCAGCACCGAGAGGAGGGAGCCCGGGAGCAATCTGGCGAGGATCATGAAGTTGACCGGGACCACGGCCAGGTACGCCGAGGCCAGGCCGACCAGCGCCCAGGAGAACCCGAAACGGCTGCCCAGCAGGAGCGCCGTGATCGTCAGCAGGCTGAACCCCACGCCCCACCACAGAAACCAACCCGGCTTGTCCAGCGCCTTCATCAGTTGTCCGACGGGCGTGATCGGCGGATGGGTGACGCCGATGACGGCGAGGGCATAGAACACCAGCTCCGTGTCGCGCCACTCCGGCCCGAGAAGGGCAGGCACCAGAATTCCGCCCCACACGCCGGCCACCGCCACGAAGGGCAGCACCAGGTAATTCAACGCTTTGTAGGACACCGCGTAGAGGTCCGCGACCCGGCGTGGCTCATCCTGCAACCGGGCAGCCCGTGGAAAGAGGAAGCCGCCCACCCCCGCCTCCACCGCGGTGATGGGCTGCAGCACGGCCTTGTTCACCAGCGCGTACAACCCGAGCCTCACCGGGCCGAAGAAGTAGCCGATCAGCAGGGCGTCCGCGTTCTGCACCAGATACTTGAACAGGCTGAGGGCGAAGAGACGGCTGCTGTAGCCCCAGAGATCCCGTGCCGCGTCACGCGACCAGTCCCGCAGACGGGGCCGGTACGGGCTCAGCTTCCAGAGCAGCGCGGTACCGACCACGCTCGTCGTCAGCATCTGCGCCACCATGCTCCAGACTCCCCAGCCGGCGGCCGCGAGCACGACGCCCACGGCGCCGCCCGCGAGCACGCCGCCGAGGGCGCGCAGCGCGAGCGGCCGGAACCGCAGCTGCCGGGTAGCGAGCGCGACCTGAACGGTGGCCAGGGCGTTCACGATGAAGCCGGCCGAGAGGACGAGAATGACGGGTTGCGCTTCAGGCGTCCGCATCAATCGGCTGATCGGCCAGGACGCAGCGGCGCCGGCCAGCGCCAGCAGGACGCCGAGACCCAGGTTCAGCAGGAAGATCGTCGTCAGGTGCCGGTCGGTGATCTCGCGCCGCTGGATGAGCGCGGCCCCGAACCCGAGGTCGGTGAAAATGCCCAGGAACGCGATCCATACGGTCGCGATCCCGAGCACGCCGACTTCCGCCGGCGTCAGCAGGCCGGCGATCACGAAGTAGAAGAGTGACGCGAGCAGCAGGCGACCGACCTGCTGCACCACCGACCATGCCGCCGGGCTCAGGGCCATGGCGGCGCCCCTGCCGCCGGCGAGGGCCGGGGAACGCTAGACCTTGCGAGCATGGGCCAGAATGTCGAGCGTCACCACGGCCGGCTTCACGCCGGCTTCGGCAGCGATGAGGGCGCGGTAGCCTTGCTCTACCGCTCGCCACGCGAGCGCACGCAGCCCGCGAAGTCGCCCGCGGAAGATCGGCCGCACCGGCCGGAAGCGGTGCTCGTCGAAGCCCGTGGCGGCGAACACCTGCGCCAGGCTGCTGGTGGTGAACGCGAGCTCGTGCGTGAAATCCCCGTATCGGATCCGCCCGAAGAACGGCGACTCCGCGTTGGGCACCTGCACCAGGATGTGCCCCGCGGGCCGAAGCGCCCGGTGACAGAGTCGCAGGAGCTCGATGACCTCGTCTTTTCGGAAGTGCTCCAGCACGTTGCGGAGGACGAGGAGCGTGTAGACCTCCGCTCTGTCCGCGAGGAAGTCACGGAGATGACCCAGGTGCACGTTGTTGACGCCGACCGACTCCGCGATCGCCACCTGCTCCGCGCTCACCTCGACCCCCTCCGCGTTGGAGTAGCCGCGCCGCTGAAGCCACCAGAGCACCGCCCCGTCACCGCACCCCGCGTCGAGGATCCTCGCGCCGAGGTCGGAGGGGAGGAACTCGGCGAGCTGTGCCTCCCACTCGCGGCTCCTCCCCTCGAGCTTCCGGATCGTCAGCTCGCCCTTGCGCGGGCCCGTATGGGTCGACACGTAGGCGTCGAAGAGCGTCGTTCGGTAATCAGCCACGGCTCACACCCTCTCGCGACGCGCCATACTGCCGAGCGGTCCACTCCCTGTAACGCCCGTCCATGACCCCGCGCCACCAGCCGTCGTGCGTCAGGTACCACGCCAGCGTCTTCCGGAGCCCGCTTTCGAAGCTCTCCGCCGGACAGAAGCCCAGCTCCCGCTCGATCCTGCTCGAGTCGATCGCGTAGCGGCGGTCGTGCCCCGGCCGGTCACGCACGAAGGTGATGAGTGTTCCCGATGCCTTCCCCGCGGCGGCCGCACTGTCCGGGAAGCGCCGGCGCAGCTCCGGATCGCCCGCGAAGGCCTCGTCCAGCAGCGCACAGAGCAGCCGGACCAGGTCGAGGTTGGTCCGCTCGCTGCGGCCGCCGATGTTGTAGGTCTCGCCGGCCCGCCCCCGGAGCAGCACCTGCTCCAGCGCCCGGCAGTGGTCCTCCACATAGAGCCAGTCGCGGACATTGCCGCCGTCCCCGTAGACCGGGAGGGACTTGCCGTCGAGCGCATGGACCAGCATCAGCGGAATCAGCTTTTCCGGAAACTGGTAGGGGCCGTAGTTGTTGGAACAGTTGCTGATGGTGGCCGGCAGGCCGTAGGTGTGATGGTAGGCGCGGACCAGGTGGTCCGACGCCGCCTTGCTCGCGGCGTAGGGAGAATTCGGGGAGTAGGGCGTCGTCTCGCGAAACGGCGGATCGTCCGGACCCAGGGAGCCGTAGACCTCGTCGGTGGAGACGTGATGAAACCGGTTTCCTTCCCCGGTCGCCCCCTGCTCCAGCCACACTCTGCGCGCGGCCTTGAGCAGGGCATGCGTGCCGACCACGTTCGTGTCGACGAATGCGTCCGGACCTTCGATCGAGCGATCCACGTGCGATTCGGCGGCGAGATGCACGACGGTGGTGATCCCGTGCTCCCGGAGCAGCGACTCCACCAGCTCCTGGTTCCGGATGTCGCCGTGAACGAACCTGAACGCGGGCAGACCCATCGCAGGCTCGAGACTGGCCAGGTTGCCGGCGTAGGTCAGGGCGTCCAGCACGACCACCTGGTCCTCCGGATGCCTGGCCAGCCAATAGTGGACGAAATTGGCTCCGATGAACCCGGCCCCTCCGGTGACGAGCAGTCTATGCACGCACGAGTTCCTGCAGCATGAGGTGGAGAGTAACCCGCCAGGGCCGGCGGCGGAGTCCCAGCGCCGCCTCTGTGGCCGACGCATCCAGCACGCTGTAGGACGGTCGCCGTGCCGGGGTCGGGTACTGATCGCTCCTGAGCGGCCGAATCGGCACCGGACGCTGGAGCAAGCCCAGTGCGAGTGCCTCCTCCTGGACCGCGAGCGCGAGCTCGTACCAGCTCGCCATTCCTTCGTCGGTCCAGTGGTGGATGCCGCTCACGTCCGGGCGTTGGGCGGCCGCCCAGATCGCCTCCGCGGCCGAGCGGCACCACGTGGGCGTGCCCACCTGGTCACACACCACGCCGACTTCCTCCCGCTCCCGGAAGAGGCGCAGCATGGTCAGTACGAAGTTGCGGCCTCGTCCGGAATAGAGCCATGCGGTCCGCAGGATGACCGAGGTGTCGGCGGCGATCCGCATCACCTCGCGCTCGCCTTCGAGCTTCGTCCGGCCGTAGACCCCGAGCGGCTCCGTGCGGTCGTCGGGCAGATACGGCCGCCCCAGGGCACCACCGAACACGTAGTCGGTGGACACCTGGATCAGCCGGGCGCCGACCACGCGACTGGCGGCGGCCACGTTCGCCGCTCCCGCCGCGTTCACGGCGTGGGCTCTCGCCGGCTCCTGCTCAGCGGCATCCACCCCGGTGTAGGCCGCCGCGTTGATCACCACTGCCGGGCGAACCCGCTCCAGGACCTCTCCCACCTGGCCGGGGCGGGTCACGTCGAACTCCGCCGAAGTGCAGGAGAGCGCCGTCCAACCTGTCGGCACCGTGTCGCGGAGCTCCTGGCCGAGCTGCCCACCGCCGCCGGTGATGAGCGCCCGGCGGTGCGAATCCGTTGGCGGGGCCGAGCTCAAGGCGTCCGAGCTTACTGTGTCCGAGCTCAGAGCGTCCGAGCTCAGAGCGTCCGAGCTCACGGGTAGACCGGCGCGTCCCGCAGCGACAATCCCGCCGCGTCCTTGGCGGAGACGAGGGGCGGACCCGCTCCCGCCAGCGGCCACTGGATCCCGACCTCCGGATCGTCCCAGCGCAGGGTGCGCTCGTGCTCGGCCGCGTAGAGCGCAGTGCACTTGTACATCACGTCGGCCTGCGCGCTCAGCACGTAGAACCCGTGAGCGAATCCCGGTGGAATCCAGAGCTGGCGGTGGTTGTCCTCCGACAGCTCCACCCCGGTCCAGCGGGCGAATGTCGGCGAGCCGCGGCGCAGGTCCACGGCGACATCGAAGATCCTCCCGGTGACCACGCGAACCAGCTTGCCCTGTGCCTGCTCGATCTGATAATGCAGACCCCGCAGGACCCCGTGCACCGACCGGCTGTGGTTGTCCTGGACGAACGCCATGTCCATCCCCGCCTGCCGGTATCGTTCCGCCTGCCACACCTCGAGCAGGAACCCCCGTGCATCGGACCAGACGACCGGCTCGATGACGCGGACCTCCGGAATAGACGTCGATGCGACTTTCACGGGAGCGGGAGGTCCTCGAGCAGGCGCCGAAGGTAGGACCCGTAGGAAGTCTTCTTCAGGGACTCCGCGAGCGCCTCCAGCCGTTCCGCGTCGATGTAGCCCATCCGGTAGGCGATCTCCTCGGGACAGGCGATCTTGAGTCCCTGCCGCTGCTCGATCGTCTCGATGAAGAGGCCGGCCTGGAGCAGGGATTCGTGGGTCCCCGTGTCCAGCCAGGCGGTGCCGCGACCGAGGACCTGGACCTCGAGCTCGCCCAGGGCGAGGTAGCGCGAGTTGACGTCGGTGATCTCGAGCTCCCCTCGTGCGCTGGGCCGGATCTCGCGCGCGATGTCCACCACCCGGTCATCGTAGAAATAGAGACCGGTGACCGCGTAGTTCGAGCGAGGCCGGATCGGCTTCTCCTCGATGGCTATCGCCTTGCCGCGCTCGTCGAACTCGACGACGCCGTACGCACCCGGGTTTTGAACGTGGTACGCGAAGATGGTCGCGCCGGCCTCGCGCTGGGCCGCCCGTCGCAGCGTGGCGCTGAGGTCCTGGCTGTAGAACAGGTTGTCGCCCAGAATGAGACAGGATGGGTCGGCGCCGAGAAACTCGCGGCCGATGATGAACGCCTGGGCAAGACCGTCCGGCGAGGGCTGCTCGGCATACGACAGGGAGATGCCCCACTGACCCCCATCGCCGAGCAGCCGCTCGAAGGCGGGGAGGTCCTGAGGAGTCGAGATGACGAGCACGTCCTGGATCCCCGCGAGCATCAGCGTGCTCAGGGGATAGTAGATCATCGGCTTGTCGTACACCGGGAGGAGTTGCTTGCAGACGGCACGCGTCACCGGATGGAGCCGTGTGCCCGCACCCCCGGCGAGAACGATTCCCTTGCGGCGGACGCCGGTGCCCGGCGAGGTGGGCCGATTCATTGTTGCGCGCCCCGGCCGAGAACGTGCCTCAATACTCCAGCGGCAGCGCCACGCGGCGCCCGTCCCGAGCGGAGAGATAGGTCGCGATGAGAATCTCCAGGGAATGGAGTCCCTCGCGGCCATCGGTGTCGGGCACCGCCTCGCCCCGCAGCGACTTGATCACGTTGTCGTAGTACAGCGGATGGCCGAACCCATAGACCGAGGTCGTCTCGTAGCTCGCCTGCTCGACCCGCTCGTCGTCGGGGTCCCGCTCGGCGAACTCCCAGTGCTCGATCCTGTTCACCGCCACCCCGCCGATGCGGACGGTGCCCTTCTCCCCGATGATCGTGATGGATCCCTCGAGGTTCCGGGGATAGGTCAGCATGGTCACGTTCATCGAGCCGAGCGCGCCGGTCCGCCAGCGGATGCTGACCACGCCGGTGTCCTCGACCTCGATGTTGCGGGCCAGGGTCGCGGTGTAGGCCTGCACGCTCTCCACGGGGCCGATGAGCCAGTCGAACAGGTCCACGTAGTGGCTCGCCTGGTTCATGAACGCCCCGCCGTCGAACTCCCACGTGCCGCGCCAGCCGGCGCTGTCGTAGTACTCCTGCGGCCGCGTCCAGAAGACGTTGACGCTCGCCATGTAGATGCGCCCGAAGCGCTTGCGCTCGATCGCGCGCTTCACCAGCTGCAGCGTGGCGTTGCGCCGGTTCTGCTTCACCACGAAGAGGAAGACGCCGGCCTCGTCGCAGGCGCGGACCATGGCCTTGCCGTCCGCCCACCGGGTCGCCATCGGCTTCTCCGTGACGACGTCGCGCCCCGCCCGCGCGCACTGGATCGCCTGCTCCGGGTGCAGCCCGCTCGGCGTCGCGAGGATCACCGCGTCGGCGTCGGAGCCGGCGAGCAGCGCGTCGAGCGACGAGAAAGGCGCGGCACCGGTCTCCGCCGCCGTCGCCGCCAGCCGCGTGGCATCCACGTCGCAGACGGCGACCAGCTCCGCCCGGTCGGCGTGGCGCCGCAGCGCATCCACGTGATTGCGCGAGATGCGCCCACAGCCGACGAGCGCGAAGCGAATCGGACGGTCGGTGATGAACGGCTTGTGCCGGAACAGCGA
>DATABZ010000094.1:0-21024 GCA_036259315.1 Gemmatimonadales bacterium
GCGAGCGAAAGCGCGCGCACGTCCCGGAGCAGAGTGTCGGACGGCGAGCGGGCCAGCTCGGCATAGCGCCGCGCCTCATCCGGCCGGCCGAGATCGGTGAGCGCGTGGGCCAAGGCGTACGCCACCTCGATCTCGGCCTGGTTCTGCGCGATCTGGTTGACGATGTACCGGTCCGTCGTGGCGAGGGAGGACAGTCCGCGGTAGCGGCGCTGGAATGCGTAGGCGGAGTCGCCCTGCTCCAGGATCTTGAGCCGAAGCTCCTGCCCGGGACGGACCAGGTACTGCTCCGCGGACCGGATCTCGGCTGCGACCGACGAGACCAGTCCGTTCCCCAGGTCGGTCGACTCCATCAGCAGCGACAGTTCCCGCTCGACCGATTGATCGAGCGCGCGGATGGCGCTCACGCCGAGCAGCGCGATCACGAAGACCAGCGCGATGAGCAGCGCCATCCCACCCACCACGCGGCTTCGAAGGCTGCGCATCATGGTCAGCGTCCCTGCGCCACGTCGGTAGTGCGGTTCGCCACCTCGACCGTCCCACCGCGCACCATGCCGATGTAGACGTTCTGGTCGGGCACGTCGCCGGCCGCGTCGAACGCCACGACGCCGGTGACCCCCTCGAACGGGGGCGTCTCGGAGCCCACGCCCGCCAACGCGCGCCGCACCGCCTGGCGGTCGGTGCCGGCCCGGGCGATCACGTCGCGCAGGAGATACATGGCGTCGTAGGTCGCCGCAGCCGGCTGGTTCGGCATCCCCGCATGGGGGAACCTGCGCCGGAAGGCCGTGACGAACTTGCGGTTCGCTTCGGTCTCCAACGAAGGGAAGTACGCCGAGGTCAGATAGACGCCTTCCGCGAGCGCGCCCGCTCCCTCGATGCCTTCCAGCCCGTCGCCGCCCAGAATCGGTATCGTCAGTCCACGGCGCCTCGCCTGGCGGAGCACTTCCTCGGCTTCCCCCCGGTTGCCGGCCACGACCAGGAACTCGATGCCCTTGATCCGAGCCAGCCGGTCGAGGTACGGTCCCACGTCGGGCCGGTCACCGAGGTAGGGATCGATCGAGTGCAGCCGCCCACCCAGACGTCCGAACTGCTGCACGAATGTGCGCCGGATGCCGCGGCCGTACTGATCGTTGAGGTAGAGCACCGCGCCCTGCTCATAGCCAAGCCGCTGCCGGACCCACTGGGCCAGCGCGGCGCCGTGCGCGAGATCGCTGGGGCAGACCCGGAAGGTGTGATCCCCCGCCGTGGAGACCTCGGGAGAGGAGGACGAAGGGGAGATCGCGACGACGGGATCGTC
This sequence comes from Gemmatimonadales bacterium, assembly GCA_036259315.1. Classification (GTDB taxonomy): domain Bacteria; phylum Gemmatimonadota; class Gemmatimonadetes; order Gemmatimonadales; family GWC2-71-9; genus CAVVWJ01. The sequence continues at coordinate 1,295 of DATABZ010000094.1, forward strand.
GCCTCCGTTGTACACCGGCGAGGCGGCGAGCGTGGTGCCGGAGAACAGATGACCCACTACGGCAGCCACACCCGAGTCATACAGGTCGCCCGCGATGAAGACGGCGGAGTCGGGGTCGGCATAGTCGTCCCGCGCCACCAGCTCGATCATCCGTCCGTTGATGCCGCCGGTCGCGTTGATCTCCTCGGCCGCGAGCTCCGCGGCGAGCTTCATCGGCAGGCCGGTGGGATCGCTGAAGGGGCCGGCCACGCCGATGCGGACCGGGCCGTCGTCGGCCGTGAAACAGGCCGAGAGCAGTCCCGCGAGCAGTCCTGCGGCGAGGCGGGGCGCAATACGCCCGAGACGAGGAGAGAATGCCAAGAGCGGGCTCCGGAGCCTAACAGATTGAGGGTCCGAGGGTTAGCCACAGCCTTCCGGCCGGATGCCGGCTGGGGGTGCAAGATGCGTACTTAGCCAGGTGACACGGCACATGCGGGACTGGAGCGACCTGGACCCAGCGGCCGAGCTCGACCTTCACGGCCAGACGGTGCTCGAGGCGGTGACGAACGCGGAGCGGTTTCTGCGCGTGCAGCGAAAGGCGAGACCCGGCGCCACGGTGCGGGTGGTGACCGGTCGGGGCCGGACCGGCGGGGGCGCGCCCATTCGAACCCGAGTGCGCACGCTGCTGCGGCGCTTGCGGGACGAGGGCGCCGTGGTGCGGGACTACGTGTTGGAGGAGACCGACGGGAGCTTTCTGGTCCGGCTACGGTGACGCCGTAGCGCGTTCCGCACCCCAGGCGTCGAGCACGCGTCCGTCGACCAGGCTCACCGAGGCGGTGCGCTCGCCACGCTCGATGCGCCAGGTGAGTCGCAGCATTCTGCCGCGACGCACCCACTGCATCATTCGTTGGCTGCCCTGTGCCTTCGTGCGCACGACTCCGTAGCGACGCTCGATCGTCCGGCGCCAGCGCTCGAGCCTTTCCGCGTCAACCGGAGCGGAGAGCGCGACCACGCCGGCCGCGCTGTCGATCGCCGAGATCCAGACGTCGACCGGCCCACCAAGCGCCGAGTCGGTCACCGTGCCGCGGCACTCCGATACGCGGGGATCGCGCGCGGCGCGGTCACAGCGCATCCGCCCACCGCCGCGGCGGACCACCGCGGCGAGCTCCTCGAGCCGGGCGCCCGCCCTGAATCCGTGGAACTGGAGCGCGGAGGTATCCTGCGGCGCTGCCGAGCTGGGCGCCGGCGAGTCGGTCGCTGCGGAGTCGGGCGTTCGCGAAGGCACGGGGGGTGAGATGGCTTCCACCGAGGTGAGGGAGGCCGGCCAAGCGGAGGCTGCTCCCGCAGGTTGCGGGAACAGTGCGACCAGTGCGAGAAGGGCGAGCGGCACGAGCAGCGCGAGCGCCGACGGGGCGCGGGACGGACACGTCATGCGGTCGGGCCCTCGCCGGCAAGGTGGCAGACACGGAGAGCCCCCGCCCGAGCGGCGGGGGCCTCGTTGTGTTCGGCTCTGCGTCGAATCGGGAAGAGGCGCGGAGCGCGGGGGTCAGACCTTGCGGACGTTGGAGGCCTGGAGCCCCTTGGGCCCCTCGACGACCTCGAATTCCACGTTGTCGCCCTCGGACAGCGAGCGGAAGCCTTCGGCTACGATTGCGGTGTGATGAACGAAGACGTCCTTGCCACCATCCTGCGCGATGAAGCCGAACCCCTTTGCATCATTGAACCACTTGACCGTGCCCTTCGCCATTGTTGCAACCTCTTGACAGGGGAGCCCGCGGGCTCCGGGGAAACCCCCGGCCCTCGTGGCCGGGTGAAGAAGCCCCATAAAAAAAGCCGCCCGGACTCCGAAGGTCCGACCGGCTCACGATGAGTCAAGTATGCAAAGGTGAGACCGCGCTACGCATGGTCTAAGGTCATGTACGGATTGAGAATTGTCAATACGGGCCCGAGCCGCGCGAGGGCGGGGCACGGGCGTAGCGCCTGCCCTAAAGGACCGTGGAGCAAAGATTTGCAAAAGCCCCTCGGAGGGCCTAACGGAGCACTACCCCCGCCGCGCGGAGCTCGTGGTCCAGGAGCCAACGTTTCTTCGCAAGCCCGCCGCCGTAGCCCACGAGACTGCCGTCCTTGCCCACGACTCGGTGGCAGGGGATGAGTATGGCGAGATGATTCGCGGCGACCAGCCAACCGATCTGCCGGGGATGCAGCGAGGTCGCGCGCGCGATGTCTTCGTAGGACCGCGTCTCGCCCAGGGGGATCTTGCGAAGCATCTTGAAGACCGCGACCTGAGCCGGTGAGAGGTCGAACCAGCGCCTGAGGTAATCGGGGTAGGGGAACGGGCGCGAGGATCCGGCGAAGTACTCGTCGAGCCAAGTGGTGGTGATCCGGCACTCGCCCTGTGCGATATGGAGCTCGGGGACCGCTGCCCGCAGGCGCACCGCCCACTTGATCGTCATGGCACGGTGCGGGAACTCGACCGCCAACGGGCCGGCCTCGCACTCCACCACCGTCAGCGTGCCGATCGGTGAGCTGTAGGACGTCCACTCCACATGCATGGGGCTTCCCCGTGCGGATGGAGGAATATACGCCCGCCGCCCCGCTTGTATATTCCCTGCTATGGCAACCCCCCAGTCACTGGTGGTCCGCACCTTCACCGATCGGGCCGAAGGTCTCTCGCATTTCGTGCTGCGTGCCGGCGAGGCGCCCCGACTGCTCGCCTTCGACGACGCGCTCGGTTGCCCGGTCGAGACGGCGCTCGCCGCCCTGGAGTGGACCAAGGCCGTGGGGATCCTGCCCGACGACGACCTGCTCCACGCCGCCCGCCTGACCAGCGAGACGGCCGCCGCCGTGGTGGAGCGGAAGAGCCAGAACGGGCGGCGCTTCGTTTACCTGGGTCCGCGGCTGGACGCACCGCCCATGGACGTGTTCGAGGGCGCCATCCTGTTCGACGAGCCGGGGGTGAAGGCGGTCGAGTTCAGTCAGCGCGCGCACGCGTTGGCGCACTTCCTCCGCGCGACGGCCGGCGCCGGCGCCCTCCTGGCCCTGCTCGGCCGGCGGGCCCCCGAGATCCGGCACCTCCGGCGGTGGCTGGGGCCCATCATCCAGGAGCTCGACGGCCCCCGGCCGCTGGTGGCCGGCTGGTTCGCCGCGAGCTCGGCGGGGTGCCTCTTTTCCTCGCTCGATGAGGAGACGACCTACCGCTACATCGAGGTCGGGCTCGAGTCCTAGACTTTCCACCTGAATGTGTGGATACACATCTCCACAAACCTGTGGACGGAGACGGTAGGACGGTGCTCGGACGGCGGTTAGGTATCCACAAAATCAGTCCACTCCGGTGTTGTAACCCGAATAAAATCAGGCACTTGCGCGCTTGTAGCCGATCGGTATCTTAGGCTCACGCGTTTGCCCGGACACGTGCTGAGACCCCGAGTCCCAGCGGCGGCCGGCAGGCGGGTTCAGGCGGGATATCAGGGGAGAGCGCCGACGCAACCAAGGGCTCAGGCACTCGTCGATCCTGGTGATCACCCCGGCCTGGACAGATGAAGCCAGTCGCGTGCTTCATCCACTCCGATCTTGCGCCTCGGGGTGCAGTGCGAAAGGTCGGTCCGCGACCCGATCCGACTCGCAGCGCTCGAATGGATGAACCAGGTGGGATGGCCATCCGGCCTGGGGATCGATGCCAAGGCCTCACCTCGCCCTCCCGAGCGGCGAATCAGCCAACCGGTGGCAGGTGGGAGAAGAACGGCGGCAGTGATGCCCCGCCCTTGGTTAGTCCAATCGTGGGACGGCCGTCTAGCCACGACTAGGCGGCCGTTCTCATTTGTGGCCACCAATTACCTTCTCTCCCATGCCGCCCTCCCCCATCCTGCCGCTGCACCTGCTGGTCCTGGCGAGTGGTCCGGAGCGCCACGAGGCCCTGGTGAGCGCGCTGCGCGGAGCCGGGCACCGGGTGATGTCCGCGGCCGACGGCGTGGCCGCCGTCGAGGCGATCGGCGCGGCGAACCTGGACGCCGTGGTGCTCGACCTCCGCTGGCCGGAGCTGGAGCCGGCGCAGCTGTGCGAGGTGCTGGCGCCCACCACCGGGGTGGAGCCGGGAAGCCTCGAGGACGCGGAGCGCCGCCATATCGCGCTGACGCTTCGGCACACCGGCGGCAACCGGCGGCGTGCGGCCCAGGTGTTGGGGATTTCCCGCTCGACACTACTGCACAAGGTCAGGAAGTACGGCCTGGACCAGCCCTGAACGTCTGGACCAGCCGAGCCGCACCGCCGCCTTCAAGGCCCTCGCAGGATTCTGACGCGTCCGAGCCGCGACATCACCACCGTGCGATGCGCGGTGCCGAGGCTGAGGTGAAAGCTGGCGTTCGACAGACCGGTGGTGAGGCCGAGCGGAGAGAACGTGAGATCGCGCGGCGCCCCGCCCACGGTGACCCCCTGGTCCACCGGCCCCGGCGCGGACCAGTGTGGCTGGGCCGCACCGCCCAGCGTGATGCGAAGGCCCCCTTCCGTCACGGACAGCACGGCCGTGCGGCCCCGGGTGATGGCGAGCGTGCGGGCGCGCCGATGTGCGGCGGCCAGCGACTGGGCCGCGGATTCGACCACGGTCTCTTGTTTTACGGCAGTGAAATGGGGAAGTGCAATGCCCAGCAGTAGGACGGCTACCACAAGAGCAAGCGCTACCTCGACGAGGGTGTAGCCGGATCTCATGGCCCCAGACTAGCAGTACGTCTGTCCAGACCAGGATCGGGGGGCTGCAAGCCGGCGCATAACCGCGCACCCTTGCCCTCCGGCGGTCCGTCGGCGATACTAGCTTCGCCCTCACTTACAACCAGGGGACCACACTCTGTTCACGCCTCAGCAGCTGTTCGATGAGTTCGGCTCTTCGGCGGATGTCCTGGTGCACGCGCCTTTCCTGGAGCGCGCGCGCACCGAACGCGAGCACTCCCGAGAGCATCCGGCCCGGCTCGCCCTGGGCGCCTACGTCGTCGCCCGTCTGGTGGATCGCCTGCTGTCAGGGCTCGAGGGCGCGGAGGGACGGGACGTCTTCGCCTGGCAGCTCGCCGCGGTGCGCCGTCACCTGGCCGATCTCCCGGGTGATGCCCCCGAGACCGCGCACCTGCGCGGCATCGCCGACGCGGTGCCCGCGGAGCCGAGCCCGACGCCTGCCCTGAGGCTCTGCCTCACCGCATACGCCTACTTCCTGGAGCACGAGGCCAGGCTGGAGGAGGCGCTCGACGTCCTGGGTCTGGCGAGCCGGGCGCACGGCGCTTCGGTACCGCCGGCCGAGTTCGCGGCGATGGCGCTGTTCGCGGGGCGACTGAACCGGCTGCTGGCCCGCTGGAGTGCGGCCAACACCTGCTACGAGCGGGCGGAGGAGGCGGCGAGGTCGGTGGGTGACGTGATCACGACGCTGCGTTCACGGCTCGGCCGGTGCGGCGTGCTGCGTGCCCAGGGCAATCTGCCCCTGGCCCAGGCCCACACCCGGGCGGTGGTGGACGAGGCGGGCAGGCTCGGCCTTCGCGAGGTTCAGGCGATGGCCTACGCCGACCTGGGATCGGTCTGCGCCAATCAAGGGCTGCACGAGGAGGCGGTACAGGCCAACTATCAGGCATTCCTCCTCAGCGAGGACCAGCTGCAGCGCATGCGGGTGCTCGGCGATCTGGGCATCTGCCTTCTGGGGGTCGGCGCGCAGGAGACGGCCCGGCTCGCCTTCGAGATCGTCACCCAGTCCAACACCAGTATCATGGTGCGGCTCAACGCCGTCCTGGAGCTCATGGATCTCGAATCGTCGGTGGGCAACCGGATGGCATTCGAGCGGCGCCGCGCGCAGGCCGAGGAGGGGCGGGATCGCATGCCTCCCAGCATGGCGGCGGACTTCTGCTTCAAGGCGGGTGTCGGCATGGCACGTTTCGGCCAACCGAAGCGCGCCCGCGAATTCCTGGGCGAAGGCCTTCGGCTCGCGGAAGAGCACCACCTGAACGTGTGGTACTTCAGGTTCGAGCGGGAGTTGAACGCCCTCGAGGATCGCAAGCCCGAGCCAGCCGCACCGGCGTCGTTCGAATCGCCGGTCGTCGACGAGGTGGCGGTCGGGCTACGCGATTACGCCCTCTCGGCCGGTTAGTTGTTCGACCCCTGAGTCTCCAGGTTGTTGGATCCCTGGGTCTCGAGCATGGCCGCGGGGATGTCGGACGGCCCGGTAGCAGAGCGCCCGCAAGCGGTCGACAGGGCCGCGAAGGCCAGAGCTACGACCGCGATCAAGCTGGTAGAGCGCCGGGACATGGGGATACCTCTCAGGTGACGGTGCCGGTCAGGGGATACGGTCAATCTGGGACGGGGTAGGTCCCCGTTTAAGGGCCCTTTTGCGACAAATAGGGACCGTTTTGCGACATTTGCTCCTGGCAGCCGTCCCACCCGAACGCGTGTTTCGACTCCGGACCCTCGACGCCGACCGCTTCCAATGGGTCTCGGCGAGCAGTTGGGCCGAAGCCGTCGAGACCATCCGCGCCAAGCCCGTCGACATGGCGGTGGTCGATCCGCATCTGGGCGGCGGGGAGCCCCGCCCGCATGGCATCGAACGCCTGCGGCTGTTCTTCCCCTCGCTGCCGCTGCTCGTCTACACGGACCTGACGCCGGCGAACGCGGGTGTGCTCCTTCAGCTCGGGCGCGCGGGTATCCGCCGGGTGGTCGTCTACCGGTTCGAGGACGCTCCGGGAGCGCTGCGGAGCGCGCTCCTCAGCGAGCTGGAACAGAGCGCCTCGCAGCAGGTGATGCAGGCGCTGGCTCCCACGCTTCAGGAACTGCCGGACGAGCTTCGGACCGCGCTCGAGGCGATGCTCCACGCACCGGGCGACGGCCCGACGGTGACCGCTCTTGCCGACCGCGCGCAGCTGACCCGCCGGACCTGCGAGCGCTGGTTTACCAAGGTCGGACTCCCGTCGCCGCGCGTAGTGATGGTACTCATCCGTCTGCTCTATGCCCACCGGCTCCTCCTGGATCCGGGATACACCGTCGAGGACGTAGCCCTGAAGCTGGGATACAGCAAGACCAAGACGCTCCAGATGCACCTGCGCGCGGTCTTCGGCCTCACCGCCGGCGAGCTGCGAGTCTCGCTCAGCACGGACGAGGCCCTGGAGGCCGTGACCCGGCGGTACTTCGCGCAGCCGGCGAGGGCGGCGTCGTGAAAAAGCGCATCCTGATCGTCGACGACGAGCCCGCGCTGCGGCGCACCCTGGAGCGGGCGCTCGGGAGCATGGGGTACGATGTCGTCTCGGTCGGCGACCCGCACCTGGCGTACGAGCTGCTCGACGCGGCGGACTACGATCTGGTCGTCCTCGACATCCACATGCCCCAGATGTCGGGCGACACGCTCGCCATCGCGCTGCTCCGCCGCTGGCCCAAGCTGATCGGTCGCGTGCTGCTCATGAGCGGCGACCCCTGGGCACTCCGCGCCGACTGGCCGGAGGAGCTGCGCCGCTGTCCCCTGCTGGTGAAGCCGTTCACGCTTGATGGGCTGGCCGCGCAGGTCCGGGCGACGCTCGCCGCGCCGGCCCCGCAGGCCCAGCGCAAGCGGAACGGCGGATGACGGCTGGGCTCACCAGCGCTCCGGCAGCCGACCCCCTCGCCACACTGCGCGAATACCGAGCCCTCGCTCCCTGGGGCCTGCGCGACCTCTCCGCGCTGGCCGCGGGGCTCCTGGACGCTTCCGGTGTGGTGCCGGTCAACGCGGCCGCGCGCGCCCGGCCGAGTGAACGGACGATCCGGTTCTATGTGATGCGGGGCCTGGTAAGCCCGCCCGACGGACGAGGCACGGCCGCGGTCTACTCCTACCGCCACCTGCTGCAGGTGCTCGCGATCAAGCTGCGCCAGATGGAGGGCGCGACGCTGGAGGCGCTGAGCCGGGAGTTCGCCGACCTGACCGGCGACGTGATCGAGCGCCGGGTGGCGACCGCACTCGGGCCGACGGTGCCGCGCCCCGATCGCCTGGCGCTCCTCCAGGCGCCCGGTACGGGCCGGGGCCGGGTGGGCCGCGCGGTGCTCGGCTGGCTCACCCCGGTGGAGGGCGCCTCCGCCAGCGGCTCGCTCTGCCGCCGGATCGCGGTCGCCCCCGGTCTCGAGCTGCTGGTGGATGAGCAGCACCCCGTGCTGCGCCTCAACGGCGACGCGGAGGCGATCGCCGAGGCCGTCCGTCGGGCGCTCGCCGCTCTGATCGACTCCTGACCCCTCCTCGCACAAGGGCCACGCCATGTCCACGATCGTGCTCCTCGTCGTTCTCGCCGTCATCGCGCTGTGGGTGATCTCCGCGTACAACGGACTCATCTCCCTCAAGAACCAGGTGGCCAACGCCTGGAAGCAGATCGACGTGCAGCTCAAGCGGCGACACGATCTGATTCCGAACCTGGTGAACACCGTCAAGGGCGCGATGGAGTTCGAGCGGAGCACGCTGGAGGCCGTGATCTCGGCGCGGAACAAGGCCGTGAGCGCCACCGGGGTGAAGGATACCGCCCGCGCCGAAGGTGAGCTGAGCCAGGCCCTCGGGCGCCTGTTCGCGCTGACCGAGGCCTACCCCGAGCTCAAGACCAACCAGAACGTGCTCCAGCTCCAGGAGGAGCTCGCCAGCACGGAGAACAAGGTCGGCTTCTCGCGGCAGTTCTACAATGACGTAGCCACGCAGTACAACACGCGGCAGGCGACCTTCCCGACGCTGCTGGTCGCCGGGCTGGCGAAGGCGAGCCCGGCGGAGCTCTGGGAGATCGAGGACGCCGCCGAGCGCGCCACGCCGAAGGTGGACCTGTCGCTCAACCGACCGGTATCGTGAGCGAGGACGCCAACCTCTTCGCCCAGCAGGAGTCCAATCGCCGGCGCTCCAACTGGCTGGTCGTCGGTTTCATCGTCTTCTTCGCCTGGGTGGGCTTCGGCGGGGACCTCGCGTTCGCGCTCCTGACCGCGGATGCGCCGCCCGAGGCCTACCACCACCTCTTCCCCTTCATCGGCCTGGTGACGACGCTCCTGGCCGGGGGGATCTGCTGGTATGCCTGGCGCCACGGCCCCGAACGGGTGCTCTGGGCCACCGGGGCCTGGGAGATCATCGAGCCCGCCACGCCGCAGCAGAAGCAGCTGGTGAACGTGGTCGAGGAGATGGCGATCGCCTCCGGCCTGCCCCGGCCGCGGATCTGGGTGGTTCCCGACGCCGATCCGAACGCCTTCGCCACCGGCCGCGACGCACAGTCGGCCAGCATCGCGGTGACCCAGGGCCTGCTCGATACGCTCAGCCGGGACGAGCTGCAGGGCGTCGTCGCCCACGAGCTGGCCCACGTGCGCAATCTCGACGTCCGGCTCATGACCCTGCTCGCCGGCATGGTGGGCGCCATCGCGCTGATGTCCGACGGCATGGGGCGCATGCTCCGGACCGGCAGCCGGATCGGCGGCAGGCCGGGCAGGGGCGGGCGGGGCGGCGGTAAGGGCGGGGGCAATCCGCTCGCGCTGATCGTGCTCGCGCTCTGGCTGATCACGCTGGTCGTTGCGCCTCTCGTCTCCCGGATCCTGGCGATGTCCGTGAGCCGGAAGCGGGAGTTCCTGGCCGACGCCAGCGCGGCGCAGTTCACCCGCAACCCGATGGCGCTCGCCTCGGCGCTGGAGAAGCTGGCCGCTGCGAGCGGAGCCACCCGGGCGATCACCCGGGGCGCGGCTCACCTCTGCATCGTGGACCCGTCGCCGGGCCTGCTCGCCTCGCGGGAGGGCTTCCTGGCGGACGTGCTCGCGTCTCATCCACCGATCCGGCAGCGGATCGTGCGGCTCCAGGGGATGGGCTACCAGCAGGCCAAACGCCGAGCCGCGGCGGAGTCGGCCGTCTCGTAAGCTCACTCGGAGGATCGCGCGTGCGTACGTCCCTGATCGCCCTGGCACTGATCGCTCTCGCGGGCTCCCGGCGCGATGCGCTCCATCCGCTGCCCCAGGATGTCGGGGTAGCGGACCTGCGATTCATGGCCGGTTGCTGGCGCGGCGTCTCCGGCGGTGGCGGGATCATCGACGAGTACTACACGCCCCCCTCGGACAACCTGATGCTCGGCGTCTCCCGGTTCACCAAGGGGGGACGGGTGACCAGCTACGAGTTCACCACGATCGCGGACCGAGGCGATTCCGGACTGGTGCTGACGGCCCGCCCCTCGACCCAGGCGCCGGCCGATTTCCAGCTCACCAGGCTCGAGCCGGGACTCGCGGTGTGGAGCAACCCGCGCCACGACTTCCCCCAGGTGATCAGCTACCGGCGCACCGCGGACGACTCACTGGCGGCCCGCATCGAAGGCCCGGGTCCCGGCGGGACGCGGTCGTCAGAATGGAGAATGGGGAGCGTGCCCTGCACCGGCGGGGCGTGATCCTCAGCGCTCGCCCACCAGCTCGATGATGTCCGCGGTGAAGGCGCCGGGGTCGAACGGGAGCTCCACTACGCGGTCCGCGCCCGCGGCGCGTGCGGCCGCGCCCCCGCCCCTCCCCGACACCAGCGCGACCACTCGATAGTCGCGCTCCAGCGCCGGGGCGAAACCGCCAAGCGCGGAGGCGCCCGCCGCCTCGCTTCCGCCCTGTGCCACCACCAGCCGGGTTCCGCCCCCGGACATCAGGCGCTCCACGCCGGCCGCGTCGTCCGCCCGCTCGACCCCGAAGCCCGCATGCTTCAGCAGGAGCGCCACGATCCGCGCCAGGTCCTCGTCCGTCGCGAGCACCACGGCCCGTCCCCGCACCGACGGGCCGGCGGGATCCCCCTGCCCCAGATCCACCATCCGGGCGCCGGTCGCATAGCTCTTGGTCTGGATGGACCGGAGGTCTCCGATGCGCCGGACGATGCCGCTGATCCGGTGCAGCGCGTCACGGAGGCCTGTGAGCGTCTCCCGCTGTGCCGGCGCGTGCATGGCCGGATCGGCCAGCAGCAGGTCCACCTGGGCGAACGCCGCCATCAGCGGGTTGTTGATCTCGTGGTGCAGGGTGACGGTCATCTCGCCGATCGCCGCCAGCCGTTCGGCCCGCACCAGGTCCTGCTCCGCGGCGACCAGCGCCCGACGGAGCGCGCGGGTCCGCCGCACCCGCTCCAGGACCTGCGGCAGTAGCTGGTTCAGCGAGACGTCCTTGGCCAGGTAGTCGTCCGCGCCCTGGCGGAGGGCGGTCGCGGCGAGCGATTCGTTGCCGTGGGCGGTGATGACGATGACGGCGGGCGGGTGGGCCCGAGCGCGGATGGCCTCCAGCACTTCGAGCCCCGTCGTATCGGGAAGCTGGTGGTCGAGGAGCACCACGTCCACGCCGGCGAGCGACGCGAGCGCTTCCCGGCCGCTCACCGCATGCGCGATCTCGGTGACTCCGCTGTCGGCGAGGAGCTTCCTGACCAGGCGGACCATCATCGGATCGTCGTCCACCAGCAGGATCTTGCGGGAGGGAGCGGGCCCGCTCACGGCCGTCCGATCACGCGATTACCTGACCGCCCTCGTCGAGGAAGACGAGGGCCTGACGCTGCTTCACCACCACCTCGAGGGCCCGGTGGACCGCGGGGTCGAGCGCGGTGCCGACCAGGTCCCGCATGCGCTCGACCGCGACCTCGGGCGGCATCTTCTCCTGGTAGGGTCGCGAGGTCGTGAGCGCGTCGTAGATCTCCACCGCGGCGATGATGCGGCCTCCGAGCGGGATCGACTCCCCGGCGAGCCGGTCCGGGTACCCGAAGCCGTCCCACCGTTCGTGGTGGCTCCGGACGTAGGTGATCACCTCCTGAAGGTGCACGAGCGGCGCCAGGATCTGGGAGCCCACCAGCACGTGCCGCTTGACGTGCTCGTACTCTCCGTCGGTGAGCGGTCCCTGCTTGTTCAGGATCTCCTCGCGGATGCCGATCTTGCCGATATCGTGCAGGCGGCCCGCGGTCCGGACCGCTTCGATCAGCTCGTCGTCGCACCCGAGCTGCGCGGCGACGCTGGCCGAGAGATCGGCCACCCGTGCGGAGTGCCCGCGTAGGTAGGGGTCCTTCGCCTCGAGCGCGTTCACCAACGCATCCAGGGTGGCCACCGAGATCCGCTCCTGATTGGCCAGCTCCAGCCGCTTTTCCGCGACCCGGAGCGCCACCTCCTCCTTGAGCCACCGGTTGACCTGCTGCGACTCGATGAGGCTCTGACGCTTCCGGAGCGCCGCCTCGATGGCGCGGCCGACGTGGGCGAGATCCACCGGCTTGACGAGGTAGTCCAGCGCGCCGCGCTGCATGCAAAGCGCGGCGCTGGTCGCGTCGTTCACCGCCGTGAGCATCAGAATGGCGAGGGTCGGCTCCAGCTCCAGGAGCCGGGGAACCAGCTCCACGCCGTTGATCCCGGGCAGGTTCACATCCAGCAGCGTGGCGGCGACCTTCTGCCGGCCGAGCAGCGCCAGCGCCTCCTCGCCCGTGGCCGCCGTGGCGACCTCGTAGCCCTGGGTGACGAGGTATTTCTTGACCGACTTCCGGATCGCCTCCTCATCGTCCACCACGAGGAGGGTCACGGGTCCATCGTTCACCGCGCGCTCCTGCGCCCTGAGGCGAGTGAGGGCTTACGTGAGATCCGTGAAGTCTACCGGAACGCGCTCCGGGATGATGCCGGCTGCGTGCCCGCGGTCCAGCAATTCCTGCACCGCCCGCCGGCCGGTGGGGCCGTAGTCCACGGTCCAGCGGTTCACGTACATGCCCACGAAGGTGTCGGTCCGCTCGTCGCCGATGCCGCGATTGAACTGCCTGGCGTGCGCCAGCGCGGGCGCGCGGTGCTCCAGCGCGTACACGATGCTCGCACGGAGGTCCCGTGCGATCTGTCGGATCACCGTCTCGCCCAGGTCGCGCCGGACCACGTTACCGCCCAGCGGGAGCGGGAGGCCGGTGTCCTCCATCCACCAGGCGCCCAGGTCGGCCCAGAGGTGCAGGCCAGCGTCGCCGTAGGTGAGCTGACCCTCGTGAATGAGGAGTCCGACGTCCACCTCGCCGCGGTGCACCGCCTCCTCGATGCGATCGAACGGGACCACGACCTGCTCCACGTCCGGCTGGTACAGCTTGAGGGCCAGATAGGCGGTGGTGAGAAGCCCGGGCACGGCCACGCGGAGGCCCCGAAGAGCGGTGCGCGGTTCGGCCGGGCGCGGCCGCGTGCTCACGAGGCGCGGGCCGTACCCGTCACCCATGGACGAGCCGGAGCCAAGGAGCGCGTACTGCCGCCAGATGTAGGCGTACGCGTGGATGGAGACGGCGGTCACCTCGAGCTCGCCCCGGCGGGCCCGCTGGTTCAGCGACTCGATGTCGGAGAGCTCGTGCACGTAGCGCAAGTCGCCCGTGTCGAGCTTGTCGGCGGCGAGCGCGTAGAACATGAACGCGTCGTCGGAGTCGGGGCTGTGGGCGACACGGATGGTACGGGACATCGGCGTTCCTCTAGGGGCGGTTCCGCCGCTCGGCCGACTGCTTGAACTCCTCGATCACCGGCGCATGGTCCTTGTATTCCGGCCGCCCGGCCGCCAGCTCGCGCTCGTAGCGGCGCAGGAACTCCCGCTCCGCCTGGGTCCGCGCGCCGGGGTCGTCGCTCAAGGACGCGGCAGTGCCGCGCACCAGGTAGCCGAAGAGGTGATCGGGCTCCTGGTCCAGGATGGTATCCGCGAGCGCATGGGCCCCCGCCACGTCTCCGGTCTGCAGCCGGATCACCGCGGCATGGTAGCGCGCGTCGGCGTCGATCGTGTCCAGCTGAGCGTACGCTCCCAGCGCCATCGGCGTGAAGCGCTGCACCTCGGACGTATCGCCCTGCTCGGCCGCCAGCATGATCCGATTGAAGAGCCGGTCGAACCGCTCCCTCGGCGTGAGCTGGCTGATGTCCGGTGCCGGACCGGCGGGCTGAGCGGTGTCGCCGACGTTCGCGCCGACGTTGGCCATGCTCGGGATCTGCGGCTCGGGGTCCCGGGTGACCACGCTGTACACGATGAGGGCGACCAGCAGCGCCGACAGGGTGCCGGCGAAGATCCAGGCCGTACGCTCCGACCCGGACGCACCGGCCGCGGCGCCCGCCGGGTGCCCGCACCGGTGGCAGAACCGGGCCTGCGCGCCGAGCGGCGCGCGACAGCGAGCGCAGCTTCGCGGCAGCAGGCTGGCGCCGCACGCGCTGCAGAACTTTCCGGAAGCCGCCGCGCCGCAGGCGGGGCAGGTACCGGCGTCGGGTTGAGCCGTCATCGGGGTGGAAGCGTAATCCGGCGGTTGGCGGCTGGGTAGGCCGAACGACGGTGGCGCCTCCTCCGCCGGGTCGGTTACCCTTTATCCTTGTCCGGCTTACCTCCACCACACCCTCGCGGGGCACGATCGCATATGCCGCCTGCCAAGTCCAGGACGTCGGGCAACGGCGACCGGCCGAGTCTGGAAGGATTCCCCGCCGAGCTGCGGGGCGTCGGCAAGGACGACGTGCTGGCTCTCACCCGCCGGTTCGGCGTGGATTTCCTCCGCCTTCAGTTCACCGATATCCTGGGCATCAACAAGAACGTCGAGGTGCCGCGAAGCCAGTTCGAGAAGGCGCTGGCCGGGGAGATCATGTTCGACGGCTCGTCGATCGAGGGCTTCGTGCGGATCGAGGAGTCCGACATGCTGCTCAAGCCGGACCTCCATACCCTCCGCATCCTACCCTACGACGACGAGGGCGGCCGGGTAGCCCGGCTGCTCTGCGACATCTACACTCCCGACGAGGAGCCGTTCGACGGCTGTCCCCGCACCACGCTCAAGCGGCAGGTCGAGCGCGCCGCCAGGCTCGGCTTTTCCATGATGGCCGGATGCGAGGCGGAGTTCTTCCTCTTCGAGAAGGCGGGCGACGGCAGTCCCTCGACGGTCACCCACGACACCGGTTCCTACTTCGACCTCGGGCCGCTCGACCGGGGCGAGGAGATCCGCCGCGTAATCGTGGAGCTCCTGGTGGAGATGGGTTTCGAGGTCGAGGCCGCGCACCACGAGGTCGCCGACGGCCAGCACGAGATCGATCTCAGGTACGCGGACGCGCTCACCACCGCCGACAACCTGACCACCTTCAAGTTCGTGGTGCGGAACGTCGCCAACCGGTATGGCTACGTGGCCTCGTTCATGCCCAAGCCGATCCAGGGCGTGAACGGGAGCGGGATGCACACCCACCAGTCCCTGTTCCGAGGCAAGGAGAACGCGTTCAACGACCCCAAGGGGCCGCACGGGCTCTCGAAGGTCGCGCTGAGCTACATCGAGGGACTGCTGCAGCACGCCCGCGGGTTCTGCGCGGTCACCAACCCGCTCATCAACAGCTACAAGCGCCTGGTGCCGGGGTATGAGGCGCCGGTCAACGTCGCCTGGTCCATGCGGAACCGGTCGCCACTGGTCCGCATCCCCGAGCGGCGCGGCCTGGGCGCGCGCTGCGAGCTCCGCATGCCCGATCCCGCCTGCAACCCGTACCTGGCGCTCACGGTACAGCTGGCGGCGGGGCTGGACGGCATCGAGCGGAAGCTCCAGGCCCGGGAGCCGGTGAACCGGAACATCTTCACCATGAGCTACCGCGACCGTCGCAAGTACCGGATCGACGAGCTGCCCCGCGACCTGCACGAGGCGCTCGAGATGTTCGAGAAGGACGCGGTGGTGAAGGCCGCGCTGGGCGAGCACCTGACCCAGCGTTTCCTGGAAGCCAAGCGGAACGAGGTGATGGAGTACAACCGGCAGGTGAGCCGATGGGAGATCGAGAAGTACCTGGGACGGTACTAGCCCTGTGAGCTAGGACGGGGTCGAGACCCCGCTGAGCGTGAGCAGGACGCTGCCGTAGGGAAGCGGAAGGGTGAGCTGCACCGGCAGCCGCCGCTCGTCGTCGGTCAGGCTCACGGCCATCGTGGACCCGCGGGACGTCACCTCGAGCGTGAAGCAGGGCACGCTCCGCCCGTCGAAGAGGGTGACCGGCTGTCGGCCGGTCACCCGCACCTGGACCGGGTTGTAGCCGGTCTTGAAGTAGCGGGACATCGTGAAGCTCTGCCCCGCTTTCAAGGGGACGGTGCGCAGGTAGTAGAGATAAGCCAGCTCGTCGAGCGCGCCCTGCGGCGTCACCCAGTCACGGGCGACGCCCTCCTGGCGGTACCGGCCCGAGTCCGGCACGATCTGGTAGCGCTCCTCGTCCACTTTGCTCCCCTGCATCAGCTTCCGGTGAAAGCGCAACGACGCCAGCTCGCTCGAGCGCACCCAGGAGGTCATCTCGTAGCGGGCGCGGAGGCCGGGCGGACCGCCCTCGCCAACCGCGGTGAGCACGAAGGCCTCCGCCCCGCGCTCGCGCGCAGTCCTGGCCACGGCCGCCGTCGCGGTGCCGATCGGGAAGTACCCCAGCGTCGCCTGGTACTGAAGTGTCTCGCCCACGGCGAAGGGGTAGGGGGGTGCGGCGGGCGGCGGCGCCACGGCCGGGGCCGCCGGCACGGCGAGCCGGGCGAGCAGGGATGCGTGAATGAGCAAGGTAGCTGCGGGCATGATTCCGGTCTGGTCGCGGTGCGGGGAAGAGGAGCAATATAAGCCTGATGCCCGAGCCTGCCCCTCCGGTCGCGTATCTCCTGGATCTCGACGGCACCCTTTATGCCAGCGGGGCGGCGGTGCCCGGTGCACCCGAGACGCTCCGGCGGCTCCGCGAGGCGGGGAGGCCGTTCCGGCTGGTCACGAATACGACCAGCCGGCCGCGGGCCATGCTGGTGGAAAGGCTGCGGGGCTACGGGTTCGCGGTGGAACCCGAGGAGATCTTCACGGCCACACTCGCCGGGGCCGCCCTGGCCCGCGACGCGGGGCACCAGGTGCTGGCGCCGTTCCTCCCCGCTCCGGCTCACGAGGATCTCGCCGGGTTCGAGCTGGTGGGCGGGCTCTCGAGCCGCCGGGGCCAACCCCAGGCGGTGATCCTCGGCGACCTGGGCGAGGCGTGGACCTACGCGCTGCTGCAGGAGGCATTCGAGTACGTGATGGACGGAGCCGCGATGATCGCTCTCTCCCGGGACCGCTACTGGCAGCGGGACGACCGGCTCGCGCTCGATGCCGGGCCATTCGTACGCGGGCTGGAGTACGCCACTGGAGTGGAGGCGCGCGTGGCCGGCAAGCCGAGTCCGGGCTTCTACGCTGCCGCGCTCGCCAGTCTGGGGCTCGAGGCCCCCGCACCGGCGGTCATGGTGGGCGACGATCTGTGGTCCGACATCGAGGGCGCCCAACGCGCCGGCCTGCAAGGCTGGCTGGTGCGGACGGGCAAGTTCCGGGAGGACACGCTGCGCGACTCCGGCATCACCCCCGACCGGGTGCTGCCCAGCGTGACCGCGCTCGTCCCAGCGTGAGCCGGATGGCGGGTTATCTTTCGCGCCTCTGTCCCTCTGGAGTGAGGTTGCCGGTCCGGCTGCTCCTGCCGCTGCTCGTCGTTTGCCTTCCCGCCGTTCTCTTCGCGCAGAGCGCCGCCGACGCCGGCTCCGCCCGGGCGTCGGACGCCGAGGTCATCCGCTCCATCGAGCTGGAGCGGCGCGACATCTTTGATCCCCACGAGCGAAGTTGGTTCGCGCGGCTGGCCAACGCCCTCCACTTCGAGACCCGCGCGCCCACCATCCGCCGGGAGCTCCTGTTCCATGTCGGCGAGCCGTACGATTCCGCGCGGGTCGCCGAGTCGGAGCGCAACCTCCGCGCGCTCGGCGTGTTTCGGCGGGTGCAGATCGATTCGGTGCAGACCGACTCCGGCGTGGTGATGAAGGTCCTCACCAAGGACGGTTGGAGCACCCGGGCCGACTGGCGGTTCCGCAGCGCGGGCGGCGAGGTGGAGTTCACCATCGGCATGGTGGAGGACAACCTCCTCGGCACCGCGTCCTCCGCCTCGGTCCGCTACCGCAAGACACCGGACCGCTCGACCGTCGCTCTCGGGTTTCGCCGGCCCCGGCTGTTCGCGGGCCGGGTCGGGCTCGGTCTGGCCTACGAGAACCGCTCGGACGGCCGGCTCAACCTGGTCTCCCTGGAACAGCCGTTCTACTCCCTCAACTCGGCCTTCGGTTTCCGGCTGGACGCCGAGGACCGAAACGAGCGGGTGCTGCGGTTCTTCGACGGGAGCGCCGATGCGCAGGACACGCTCTCGCGGCGCTACAGCCTCGTGCGCGGTTCGGCCGCCTGGGCGCTCCGGAAGTCTTCGGAAGGGTATCTGCGGTTGGGGTTTCTGGCGCAGGTGCGGCGGGACGACTTCCTGCCCGAGGGCTCGGGCCTCACCTTTCCGCGCTCCGTGACCGGTGCGATCGGGTCCTACCTGGTCTGGAACCGCGCCAACTTCCTCGTGACCCACGGCGTCGCCGGATTCGCCCGGGAGGAGGACGTGGATCTCGGCACCACGCTGCGGGCAGGCGTCAACCTGGCGCCCGAAGCCTTCGGTTACGAGCGCAACGGAATCGCACCACTGGTCACGGCTCGGACGGGAGCGAAGATCCCGGGCGGGTTCGGCTACATCGAGGCGCTCGCGGGCGGGATGTACTCGTCTGCCGGTCTGGACTCCGGCGTGGTGCAGGTCGCGGCAACGGGCGTGGTGAAGCCGATGCGGGGCCACGTCGCCATCGTCCACGCCGAGGCCGGGTGGCTCGAGGACCCGCTGCCGGGATCGGAGTTCGATCTGGGGCTCGGCAGCGGCCCCCGTGCTTTCAGGAGCCACGCCTTCACCGGCGATCGCATGGTGTTCGCGACCGCCGAGTACCGGGTGACGGTCGAGGACGACCTGTTCGGCCTGATGGGCCTCGGGGTCGCGGGATTCGTGGACCACGGTGGCGCCTGGTACGCCGGCTCGCCGCGGCGGCTGGGCTGGGATGCCGGCGTCGGACTCAGAATCGGGGCGAGTCGCGCGTCCGACACCGAGGCGCTGCGGTTCGACCTGGCCCGCCGGTTCGGGAACGATGCGCAGGGGCCCGGCTGGGTCGTGGTGGTGGGGAAAGGCTTCGTCTTCTCCGGGGTGGGGAAGCGCGAGCTCTGACCTACACCGGGACGTAGCGGGTCAGCACCACTACCAGGACCACGACCGCGATGACCAGGAGCGCCAGCGTGAGCACGGTGATGCCGTGTCGCCGGCCGGGTGATGCGAGGAATCGACTCATGCCCGCATTGTATCGGGTCGGCTCGCCGGAGGCCAGGCGGATATGACGACACCGGCCGAGCCTCGCGTCGCGGAGCCGGGAGCGGGGCCGCTCATCGGCGCGGCACTCGCGGCCGGCCTGGTCGCCGCGGCCTTGGCGCTGGCGCTCTTCGTGTGGCTCGGGTTCCAGGTGCGGTCAGGGGCGCCCACCGCGTTCGACCTGACCGGGCGGGCAGGGCTCCGCTCGCTGGAGAGCCCGACGCTGAGTGCGCTGATGTGGGGGGCGAGCGTGTACGGCGCCCCCGTCCGGCTCTCACCGCTCGGGCTGCTGGCCGCCGGCGTGTTCCTCTATCGCGGCTGGCGCCGAGGAGCGCTGCTGGTCATCGTGACGCTCGCCGGGGCATGGGTGCTCGACACCGGGCTCAAGATGCTCTTCGCCCGTTCGCGTCCCCGGGCATTCTACGAGTACTACCCCGCGCCCGAGTCTTACAGCTTCCCCAGCGGGCACGCCCTCTTCGCGGTCTGCTTCTTCGGTGGACTGGCCGTGCTCCTCACCCGCCGGATGCAGAGCAGGGCCGCTCAGGCTCTGGTCTGGGTCGTCGCCCTGGCCGTGATTCTCCTGATCGGCGCCTCCCGGGTCTACCTGGGGGTGCACTATCCCACGGACGTGCTGGGCGGGTTCGCCGTCGGGGT
>DATABZ010000095.1:0-7257 GCA_036259315.1 Gemmatimonadales bacterium
CGGCTCGTGGGGATTGCGGCCGCGGCCGCGGGCGCGTAGCCCCTGCTTCGCCGCAGGATGGTGGGGCCGAGTGGCCCGACCCGCACCACGGAGTCCTCCACCCGCCGTGCGATCGGCCGCTCGCCGACGAGAAACGCGTCCGCTACTCCCGTCAGGCGCTCGCGAGCCTCGGCATCCTGGTACGCGATCGGCTCGCTAGACCGATTGGCGCTGGTCAGCACCAGTCCCGCCGGGGCGCCCGCCGCGAACAGGAGGTGGTGCAGCGGCGTGTAGGGCAGCATGATGCCAAGCTCGCCGGTGTCGGGCGCGACGTGAGCGAGACGCTCCTTCGCGGGCGCCAGCACGATTGGAGCCGCGGCACTCGCCAGCAGCGCCTCGGCCGCCGGCGTGAGCTCCGCCAGCCGCCGGGCCGCTTCCAAGTCCCGCGCCATCACCGCGAAGGGCTTCTCCTTCCGGAACTTCCGGGCTCGCAGCTCGCCCACCGCCCCCGCGTTCCGGGCGTCGCACGCCAGGTGGTAACCGCCGATCCCCTTGACAGCCACGATGCTCCCGCACCTGAGCAGCTCGGCCGCGACCGCCACAGCCTCCGCATCGCCGTCCACCGCTCGGTCGCGCGAGCACAGCCGGTAGTGCGGGCCGCACGCCGGGCAGGCCGTCGGCTGGGCGTGGAAGCGCCGGTCGCCCGGATCGTGGTACTCCGCGGCGCAGAGGGCATCCGTCTCCCACCGCGCCATGGTCGTCGTGGCACGGTCGTACGGCAGCGCAAGCACGATCGAGTATCGGGGACCGCACTCGGTGCAGTTCACGTAGGGATAGCCGTGACGCCGGTCGGCCGGGTCGAGCAGCTCGCTCACGCACTTGGCGCAGGTCGCGAGATCGGGCGAGATCCCCGCGGAAGGTGAGTCGCGGCGCCGGCTCGCGCGAATGACGAAGTCGGCAAGGCCGCCCGGCAAGGCTTCGCGCACGTCGATCCGGGCGATCGCGGCGGCCGCGGGCGCTCGCGTCCGGAGGTCGCGCAGGAACGCGTCCACTCGCTCGGGCACCCCCTCGAGGTGAATCTCGAGACCGTCCTCTCCGTTCAGCACCCACCCCGACACCACGTTGGCGCGCGCCTGCCGGTAGACGAACGGGCGGAACCCCACGCCCTGGACCACGCCGCGGACCTGGACCGAGCACGCTCGGATCACGCGCGCGCTCGTCACGCTCGTGCTACTCCGCGATGGCGCATCCGCGCCCCTGCCAGCCGACCTGTCTCACCTGGCCGTTCTCCACCAGCACCGGCACCATGCTCGGGGAGCCTGCCAGCGCCCGCATCCGGGCGCGAGCCCCGGCGTCCGTCTCGACATCGTACTCCGTGAACTCGGCGCCCCTGAGCTCCAGCCAGTCGCGCAGGTCGCGAGTGTAGGGACAGGTCGCCGTCCCGTAGAGCTCAAGACCCACGGCCCAGCGCCTCCAGGCACTCGCGCACGATGTGGTAAATGGAGGCGTGCACTTCCTGGATCCGCGGGATGTAGTCCGACCCCACTACGATGCAGTGGTCGGCCAGCCCCTGCTGCCGGATCTCGCCGCCATCGTAGCCCAGCAGCGCCACCGTGAGCAGGCCCCGCTTACGGGCCTCGGCGAGCGCCGCCACGATGTTGCGCGAGCTGCCGCTGGTGGAGATGGCCACCACCGCGTCCTCGGGCCGCGCCTGCGCGATCATCTGGCGGAGGAAGACGACGTCCGCCCCCACATCATTGGCGATCGCCGTGATGGTGGCGGGGTCGAGTGCCAGCGAGATCGCGGGCAACGTTCGGAATCCGGCCGGCGGCGCGACGCAGTCCATTGCCCAGTCGGTCGCATCGGTGGCTGAGCCGCCGTTCCCGAGGAGCACGAGCGTGCCGCCGCGCGCGAGCCGCTGGTGCAGTGCGAGCGCGGCCTCGCCGATCTCCTCCGCCATCTCTCGGGCCACCCGCGCGCGCAGGGCGGCGGCGTCCTCGGCCTTCTGCACGATGGATCGCGCGACTTCTTCGGTCAGCTCCGATGCCCGATCCTGTTCCTGACCCAGGAAGGGATACAGGAATGCCGCCGGCCCGACGTCGTGGCCCAGCTCCCGGTGCTCGAAGAAGACGTGCACCGTCTCCCAGAGTGTGTGGTACAGGAGCTCGATCAGCTCCTGCTGCACGAAGGGATCGGCTGTCTCGGGCTCCACGGCGTAGGCACCTTCCGAGCCCGACAGGGCAAAGGTCATCGCGCCGCGTGCCGTTGCGGTTCGGAGCGCGCGCTGCACCTCGGGGTCGCCGTCGGGGGGGGCGAACCCCATCACGATGTCCTCGGGCCGAACCAGGGCTGCCAGCCAGGGCCCCGGGAGCGGCGAGAGGTCCAGGGCCGGAAGCGCGCGCTTTCCGACGATGACCGGGTGGACGAACTCGACCGCGACGTGCTGCGCGTCGGTGGCGCACGCGCCCCGTCCGAACGCGAGTAGCCGGCCGCCCCGGAGCAGCCGCTCCGACATCTGGTGACACGCTTCTGCGAGTCGACCAGCCTCTCGGTCGAAGAACCGTTGGAAGAGCGGGTTCCGGCCGAGGAGGCTCTCCTCGATCCGCAGCGAGAGCTCGGAGGCGATCGGCATTGGCGTTAGCAGATGCGTGGGAGGGGGTCGCCCACCAGCATGTCCACGATCCTGGTGCCGCCGTAGCGGGTCGCGGACAGCACGGCGCCCGCCGGCTCGTGACGCACCTCCCCGATGACGGCCGCCTCCGTGCCACCCGGCGCCGCGCGCAAGGCGGCGAGCGCGCCCTCCACGTGGTCCGCCCCGACCACGGCGAGGAACTGACCCTCGCTGGCGATGTGCAGCGGATCCAGGCCAAGCAGCTCGCACGCGCCACGGACCTCGTCCCGGACGGGGAGCATCTCCTCATGGAGCAGGATCCCCGCGCCGGAGTCGATCGCCAGCTCGTTCAGCGCGGTGGCCACGCCACCGCGCGTGGGATCGCGCATCCAGCGCAGACTCGGGCCCGCGACCGCCGCCACTACCTCGACCAGCGGGAGGACGGAGCGGGTGTCGGAGCGGAGGTCCGCTTCGAGATCCAGCTCTCCCCGCGCGAGCAGGATGGTGATCCCGTGGTCGCCGACCGGTCCTGATAGCAGTATCCGGTCGCCCGGACGCACCGAGCCGGCGGCGAGCGTCACCTGAGGCATGCGACGGCCGATGCCGCTGGTGGTGATGTACATCCGGTCGGTTTTCCCGTGCTCGACCACCTTGGTGTCACCGCCCACGATCGGAACGCCGCTCTCGCGTGCGGCCCGCGCCATGGCCCGCACTTCCGCCTCGAGCACGACGGACGGCAGCCCGGCCTCGAGCACGAAGCTCGCCACCAGGGCCACCGGCCTCGCGCCGCTCACGGCCAGATCGTTGACGGTGCCGTACACCGCCAGCTCGCCGATGGAGCCGCCGGGGAAGGTCAGCGGCGTCACCACGAAGCTGTCAGTGGTGATGGCCAACCGGGCGCCGTCCACGTCGATGGCGGCAGCGTCGCCCAGCGGATCGGAAGAGTGGGCCCCGCCGTCTCGCTCCCCGCCGCCGCCGGTGCCAGGGACCGCTCCCTCCAGGAGGAGCGGGCGCAGCAATCCCTCCACCAGCCGGCGGCTGGCCTTCCCGCCCGCACCGTGGGCCATGTCGATCTGGGGGTCGCGGAACCGGACTCGAGATGAGGGACGATCCATCGAGGTGGTCGTCAGGCCGGCAGGGCCGAGCCCGCCCCCGACGTGACTCCCTTGCGATGCTCGTAGTTGTAGTAGGCGGCGCAGGAGCCCTCGGAGGAGACCATCAGCGCGCCCACCGGGTGCTCCGGCGTGCACTCCCGGCCGAAGAGCTTGCATTGGACGGGCCTGAGCGCGCCCTTCAGAACCTCGCCGCACTGTGCCGCCTTGGGGTCCGTCACCCGCACCGCGGGCACCTCGAACACCCGCTCGGCGTCCCACGCCGCGAAGGCGCTCCGGAGGCGGAGCGCCGACTGCGAGATGAAGCCCAGGCCCCGCCACTCGAAGTAGCTCCGCAGCTCGAACACCTCCGCCATGGCGGTCAGCGCGGCACGGTTCCCCTCCCAGGGCACCACGCGCCGGTACTGGTTCTCCACGGCCGCGCGGCCCTCGTTCATCTGGCGCAGGAGCATCACCACGGACTGCAAAAGATCCAGCGGCTCGAATCCGGACACGACGATCGGCTTCTTCGCGTCGCGCGCGATCCACTCGTACGGGCGGCAGCCGATAACGGTGGACACGTGGCCCGGCCCGATGAACCCGTCGAGCCGCATGTCCGGCGAGTCGAGGATCGCGCGGATGGCCGGGATGATGGTGACGTGGTTGCAGAACACCGAGAAGTTGCGCACGCCTTCGTCCCGCGCCCGCTTGAGCGTGAGCGCCGTGGACGGCGCGGTGGTCTCGAAGCCGATCGCGAAGAACATCACGTGCCGGTCCGGGTTCGCCCGGGCCAGCTTGAGGGCGTCCAGCGGCGAATACACGATCCGGACGTCCATGCCGCGCGCCTTGTGCTCCAGGGGAGTCCCGCGGGCGCCGGGGACCCGCATCATGTCGCCGAACGCCGCGAAGATCGCTCCCGGCCGCTCGGCCAGAGCGAGCCCGTCGTCGATCCGGCCGCTGGGCAGCACGCAGACCGGGCAGCCGGGACCGTGGATGAGCTCGACGTTGGACGGGAGCAGGTCCTTCAGGCCGAAGCGATAGATCGCGTGGGTGTGGCCGCCGCACACTTCCATGATGCGGTAGTGGCGCGCCGGGTCCGCCAGACGGCGGATCTCGTCGACGGTACGCGCGATGACGTCCGGGTCGCGGAACGCGGTCACCAGTCTCACGGCCGATCCTCATCCAGCTGGCCGTAGCCTCGCACCTCGTCCAGCGCGGCCTGTTCCTCGCCCAGCAGCATCAGCGTGCGCATCTGCTCCGCGGCAGCCTCCTCGCTCACCCGGCTCATCGCGAACCCGACGTGGATGAGCACCCAGTCTCCCACGCCCGGCATGTCGTCGCGCAGCAGCTCCAGGTCCACCTTCCGGCGGACGCCGCTCACGTCCACGACGGCGAGATGCCCGGCATCGGTGACCAGCTCCACGATGCGGCCGGGGATCGCAAGGCACATGGTTACGGCAGCTCCTCGGCCGGCTCGTTCAGCTCCAGCCAGTACGTGCCCAATTGCCGGACCACCTCGAGGAATCGGGCGAAATCCACCGGCTTCCGCACGTAGCTGTTGCAGCCCAGGCGGTAGCAGGACAGCACATCGGCGGGGTGGCTGGAGGACGTGAGCACCACGACCGGCAGGAGCTTCGTGCGCGGCTCCGAGCGCAGCCGCTCGAGCACCTGGATCCCGCTGAGGCGGGGGAGCTTGAGATCGAGCAGCACGACGAGCGGCAGGGCGCGCGTCGCCGTGCCACCGGGCGCTGTCCCACCGTTTGCGGGGGGTAGGAGATAGGCCAGCGCTTCGACCCCGTCGCTCACGTGATCGATCGTGACGCCCAGCCCCGACTTCTGGAAGGCGAGCCTCGCGAGCTCGACGTCCGCCGGATTGTCCTCGACCAGCAGGAAGGTTCTGGATGCCATATCGAGCCCCTAGCTCCCTGCGCTGAAGAAGAACGTGGCCCCGCGCCCCACTTCACCCTCCGCGAAGACGTGCCCGCCGTGCCGCTCGACCACTCGTCGAATGGTCGCGAGCCCGATCCCGTGTCCGGAGAACTCCTCGGTGGTATGGAGCCGCTCGAACGGCCGGAACAGCTTGTCCGCGTACGCCATATCGAAGCCGGCCCCGTTGTCGCGGACGAAGTAGACCGGCCGGTCGTCCCGCACGGTCTCGCCGAACTCGATCGTGGCATGGGCGAGCTTGCTGGTGAACTTCCAGGCGTTGCCGAGCAGATTGCCGAGCGCGATACGGAAGAGGGCGGCGTCCACGTGGGCGGGGCGCGTGTGCTCGATCCGCACGTCCACGACCCGGTGCGGCTCGGCATCCTTGAGCTCCCGGAGGATCATCCGCGCCATCGCGCTGAGGTCCACCCAGGTGCGGTCCACCGTCTTCCGACTGATCCGGTACAGGCTGAGGAAGTCGTCGATCATCTGCGCCATCCGGCTGGCCGAGCCGCGGACCAGGTCCAGATAGTGCTTGCCCGTGTCACCCAGCTTCCCGCCGAAGTCCTGCACCAGGATCTGGCTGAACGCCTCCAGTGTACGGAGCGGCGTCCGGAGGTCGTGGGTCACCGAGTAGGCGAACGCCTCCAGCTCCTTGTTCGCCAGGTCCAGGTCGATGGTGCGCTGCCGCAGCATCTCCTCCGCATCCTTCAGCTCGGTGATGTCGAAGCCGACGCCCTGGATGAACAGCGGGTTCCCGGCGTCGTCGCGCACGATCTTCGTGTCGCCCAGAATCCAGACGATCCGCCCGTCGCGGGCGATGAAGCGGTAGATCGAGTGGAAGCGCTCGCCGAACGCGATCGTGCGGGCGAACTCCACGTTCCAACGGTCCTTGTCGTCCGGATGGAGCCGCTCGTACCAGAGGACAGGATCCTGCAGCCACTCCTGCTGCGTGTAGCCCAGGAGTGACTCGATCTGGGGGCTGACGTAGAGCTCCTGCAGCCCGTGCTGGAGCGCCGCCATGAACGTCACGGCGGGGATCTGCTCCAGCATCGTCCGATAGCGGGCCTCGGTCAGCCGTTCCATCACCTCCGGCGGAGGTGAGCCGTACCCGGCTTGCGGCGCGAGCGTCCCCGCGGAGAGCGCCGACAGGAGGGGGCCCGCCAGCTCGCGAAGCGTGGCTTCCTGGTCGTGGGTGGAAGGTTCGCCGTCCATCACGGGCCCGCCGGCTGCAGGTCCAGGTGGCGCCGCACCAGCTCGTCCACCAGGCGCGTGGCTTCGTCCACGGCCGCGCCCACCGGAGCGCTCAGCCCCATCCGGCCGACTCCGGGATCGCCGAAGCTTTCGGGCTCGCAGGCAACGAGCAGGAGCCGCTCCAACGCGGCGCCCATGCCGCGCGCCATCTGGAGCGCACGGGTCGGAACCATCCCGTGCGTCTCGGGGCCCGGTCCGCCGCCATCGGGCAGCGTGGGCTCCAGCACGTAGAGGCTCCCGGGGGCACCGCCACGTCGGGTTGCGTCCACCAGGATGACCAACTCGTACCCATCCAGGAGGGCATACGCAAGATCGAACCCTCTGATCCCGAAATCGCCCACCCGCACTCCGGCCGGCAGCGTGCGTCCCGCCAGCCGGCGCACCACCTCGACGCCG
>DATABZ010000096.1:0-3510 GCA_036259315.1 Gemmatimonadales bacterium
AACCGGCCCTTGAGCCGGTTCACCGCCGCGCCGTACCGCTTCCGCTCCTCGACCGGGAGGGCGGCGACCTGCTTGAGCGCGGCCGTCAGGGTGCCGCTCTTCCGGCCGAGGATCGCGATCTCCTCCGCCTCCAGCTCCGCGGCGCCGAGCGTAGGCACGGCCTCGAGCCGCGGCAGCAGGGCGTCGAGGTCAGGATAGCCGGTGGTTGCGGAGACGGAGCTGGAGGACACGGGGCACCTGTGCGACAGTGGGGCCGCCCGCCGAGCGAACGGCCCCACCGGGCGACCATGGAAAACGGATTGCGAGCCCTACTGATTGTTCTTCGCGACCTCGGCGAGCTTCCCGAAGGCGTCCGCGTCGCGGACGGCCAGGTCGGCGAGAATCTTCCGGTTGATCTCGACGCCGCCCTTCTTGAGCCCGGCGACCAGCCGGCTGTAGCTCAGGCCGTGGATGCGGGCCGCCGCGTTGATGCGGGTGATCCACAGCGCCCGGAACTCGGACTTCTTCTTCCGCCGGTCGCGGTAGGCGTACCGCATGCCGCGCTCGACGGTCTCCTTGGCGGCCTTGTACAGCTTGCTCCGGCCGCCGCGGGCGCCCTTGGCGGCCTGCATGATCTTCTTCTTCCGGGCGTGGTGGGCGACGCCACTCTTGACTCGGGGCATGGTGCGCTCCTTACGCCTGGAGAAGACGGTTCACGCGCGGGAAATCGGCGGAGCTCACGAGGTCGCCCTTCTTGAGCTTGTTCTTCCGCTTGCGCGTCTTCTTGGTGAGGATGTGGCTGTGGTTGGCGTGCCAACGCTTCAGCTTCCCCGTGCCGGTCCGCTTGAACCGCTTCATGGCGGCGCGCTTGGTCTTCTGTTTCGGCATTGCTCGATCCTTTACTTGGGCGCCAGCACCATGGTCATGTTGCGGCCCTCCAGCTTCGCCTCGGCTTCGACCTTCCCGATGTCGGCGAGGCTCGCGGCCACCCGGTCGAGCACGGCCTTGCCGAGCTCGAGATGCGCGATCTGACGGCCGCGGTACATCATGGTGACCTTGACCTTGTTCCCCTCGCCCAGGAACTCGCGGGCGTGCCGGGTCTTGAACTCGAAGTCGTGGTCGTCGATACCGGGCCGGTACTTCACTTCCTTCAGCTGAATGATGTGCTGCTTCTTCTTCGCCGCCCGCGCCGCCTTGGCCTCTTCGAACTTGAATTTCCCGTAGTCCATGATCTTGACGACGGGAGGTCGGGCAGTCGGAGCCACTTCCACGAGGTCCAGCCCGCGCTCCTGGGCGGCGGCCAGCGCCTCCTCAACGGGTAGAACGCCGAGCTGCTCACCTTGGGGGCCGATGACCCGCACCGGACTGATGCGAATCATGCGGTTGACGCGGACTCGTTTTTCGCGCTCGTTCGTGGACAGTGGTCGTACCTCCGACGCCAAAGAAAACGGGCACCCCGGAGAGACTTCGGGTGCCCGCCACGCCAAATGCCGCTGCCGACACGGGGCCGGCCGATCGGCTGGGAAGCCAGGAACCCGGTTGCGCTGCGGCTCCACGCCGGAGGCTCAGGGTGGGGGAGCTGCCTCCCCGCTTGACGAAGGGGGCAAGGTAGCGGGGGTGGGGATGGGAGTCAACGCCCGCCGCGCTTCACCCGGTACGTGAGGAGGACACACCCGGCCATCAACACCCGCGACTCCTTCAAGGTGAGCGAAACGCGCCGACCGAGGTCGTGAAACACCGGCACCCCTGCTCCGAGGAGCACCGGATGCACGTTGAGGCCGACCTCGTCGACGACCTCGGCATCGAACAGGGAGTGGGCGAGGTCAGCGCCGCCCATCAGGCAGATTCCCTTACCGGATCGCCGCTTCAGGCGGCGGACGACCCCCCCGGCGTCGTCGGCGACCAGGTGGACCCCGGCCGGCGCCTCACGCATGGTGCGGGAGAAGAGGTAGGTGACGATCCCCGGGCCGGAGGCCCACCCTCCGGGCCCCCGCGCCGCGACCTCCCAGGTCTTGCGCCCCACCAGGACGGTGTCGATCGTGGCCCAGTAGGTGGCCATCACCCGTTGGACATCACGGCTGTAACGGAGCCAGTCCAGCGCGCCATCGGGCCCGGCCAGGAACATGTCCAGGCTGCACGCGCCGCCGTAGGTCACGGTACGCATCCTACCTCCCCGGCTGCGGCGCCGACCCGTGCGCGGCGCGGCGCGATGGGTTAAACTATACGGTCATTTAGAAACGATTCTATGCTAGCGTTTAGAAACTGTCAACCCGAATGAGCCCCCGGCCGCGCAAGGTGAGCGACCGGGAGGTCTTCGCGGCGGCCTCCCGCGCGATGCAGCGGCTGGGACCGGGAGAGCTCACCCTGGGGGAGATCGCGGCGGAAGCGGGCGTCACGGCGGGAGCGCTGGCGCAGCGCTTCGGGTCCAAGCGGGCGCTGCTCCTGGCCATGGCCGACGAGGCGGCCGCATCGGCGGGGGACCTGGTGCGCAGCATCCGCGCGGCGCACCGCTCCCCGCTCGCGGCGGTGCGGGCCTACGCCGAATGCCTGGCGCAGCTCGCGTCCAGCCCGGCGGTGCTGGCCCGGAACCTCGCCTATCTCCAGATCGACCTGGACGACCCGGACTTCCGCACGCGCCTCGCAGCTCAGGCGCGGGTGACGCGCGAGGCGCTGCTCCAGCTCCTCCGCGAGGCCGTGGCCGCCGGTGAGCTCACGCGCCGGACCGACGCCCGGGCCTTGGCGGGGGCCATCGAAGTCGCGATGAACGGTGCGCTGTTTACCTGGGCCTTCTATCGAGAGGGGACGGCCGAACGTTTCATGCGTCGTGCGGTGGACGCGGTGCTGACCCCCTATCTCCCGAGGCGGAGGGCCCGCACGGTCCGGAGCGGTTAGCGTGCGGGGGCTGGCGCCGAGGCGGGCGCGGGAAGGACGTCCGCGAGCACCACGTCCTTCCCCTCCCGCACCGGCCTTCCGACCGCCACCGCGGGATCGTGCTCGAACACGAGCCGCCATCCTTCCCGCACCGCCTCGTCGAGGAAGGCGCGCTTGCTCTCCAGGGTGCGGAGCGGCTCGAGATCGTAGCCCATGATCCAGGGGAGCGGCAGGTGCGCGGTCGTGGGGATGAGGTCCGACATGAAGGCGACCGCCTCCCCGCGGTCGCGAACCAGCACCGTCTGGAGGAAAGGCACGTGGCCCGGCGTCAGCCGGACCGAGATCCCCGGCAGCACCTCACCCTCGCCCTCGAGCAGGCGCCACCGGTTGGCCGAGGCGATCGGCTCGAAGTTGTGCGGCAGATAGCTGGCGCGGGTCCGCTCGTTGGCGTTCCGGGCGAACTCCAGCTCGCCCTTCTGCACCACATAGGTGGCATTGGGATACGCGGGCCGCACGTGGCGCCGGGGGTCGTCTTCCAGCTCGGGGTCCAGCGTGGTGTTGCCGCCGGCGTGGTCGAAATGGAGATGGGTGTTGATCACCCAGCGCACGTCCCGCGGCAGGAAGCCCGCGACCGCGAGCGCGTCCTCCAGCTGGGTGGCG
>DATABZ010000097.1:0-7486 GCA_036259315.1 Gemmatimonadales bacterium
CGGAAACTGCCGAGTACGCGAGCGCGTAGGCGGCGTCGGCGCTGGTCTCGCTGGCGCGCAGCGCACCATCGAGTGCGCGAAAGTCAGGCAGGGCCCCACGTGCCACGGCGAGATTGAGCTCCAGTACGCCGAGCCGCTCCCACTCGCCTGCGGCCCACCCGGCGTACCCCTCGTCGAACCAGAGCGGAACGCGTACCTCTACCCGCTCGTGCAGCGCGAGGTGCGCCAACTCGTGCCGCAAGGTCCGCGGCAAGTCCTGCCCATCGGCCCGGAGGACGATCGTACGGAGGGATGGCAGGGCGACCGCCGCGCCCCAGCGCGGCGCCCTGCCCAGCGTGAGGGAGTCCAGGCGCCGCCCGTCCGGCACCAGGACGAGACGCATCGGAGCGGGCGCCATTCGGCCCAGTCCGGGCCATTCGCTAGGCCGATCCGCCTGCTGCGCCAGCTCGATGGCCAGGTTCAGCTGGTGCGGCCACGCGACCGCGGTGACCTGCCCGACCTGGACTGATGTGGGGGTTCCCTGCAGGGAGGCGAGGAGTGCAGCCTCGAAGAGCCGCGAGGCCGTTTCGATCAGGAGGGCGGACTTCGCGGGACTTCACCTCCGCCGGCGACCAGGTCGAGCATTTCCCGGCAACGCTTGGCCCAGGGATTGAACTTGTTCGCCTTCTCACCCTCGGTCCACGAGACGCGCGCGCCGTCCTTGTCGCCCGAGAACCACCGGGCGCGACCCAGGTCGTAGTAGGCCTCGATCAGGTTCGGACCCAGCGCCAGCGTCTTGCGGAAGAAGGTCTGGGCGTCCTCGTACATCTCACGCTCGAGGTACACCAGTCCAAGATAATAGTGGGCGTACAGCGTGGCCTTTCGGTCGTTGTCCAGCCGAATCGCCTTGGACAGGTGCTCGATGGCTTCCCCGAAGATCCGCTTCTTCAGGCAGATGTATCCGACGTTGATACGGGCGAGGGCGTTGGCCGGCTCCTTCATGAGGACCCGGGAGAACGTCGCCAGGGCGTCATCGTAATCCTCGTGCAGCATCTGAGCCCAGCCGAGCAGCGACTGCGCCTGGATCTCGCCCGGGGAGAGGGCCAGCGCCTTCTCCAGCGCCTGCACGGCACCGGCGTAGTCGCCCAGGGAGATCAGGCTCCAGCCCTTCTCGATGAAGGTCGAAGCTCCGAGGTGGTCCGCCTGGACCGCAGGCCGTGAGCCGGTGAACCGCGGTGCCATGGAGGGGGCCGCCGGAGCACCACCCGCCGGCCCGTTCAGCTGCTTGTAGCGCTCGGCCAGTCCCCGAACGCCGTCCTTGAGCTGAGTCAGCTCGACCAGGGCGCCGTCGATGCGCTTGAAGAGCGCGACGATCTCCCGTTTCACTTCCTCGCGCTCGGTGGCGTCGCGGGCCGTGTCGAGCCTTCCCTCGACTTCCCGGTACTGGTCCTTCAGGGCAGAAACCAGAGACTCAGTCATCTCAGGCGCTCCCGAGTGCGCTCAGGGCGAGACGCTCGGTGGATGAGAGCAGCTTGCGGGCGTTGAGGATGATGATCGTGCGAGCGGGCCTGGTGACGACCCCGGAGATGTACGCGGCCGCAAGGCCCCGCACCACCGGGCCGGGCGCGGTGATCGTGCGGCTGTCGACGCGGAGTACCTCGCGGACCTCGTCCACCACCACACCGACTCGCTGTTCCCCGAGATCCACGATCATGAGCCTGGTCTCCTCCCGGATCGGCGCCTCGAGCTCGAAGCGCTTCCGCAGGTCGACGACCGGCACGGCACCGCCGCCGTATTGCACGACGCCCTCCAGGAACTCGGGCGATTGCGGCAGCCTCGCCGGAGGCTCGTGGCGGAGGATCCGCTCGATCTGCAGGATGTCGAAGGCGAACTCCTGCGGCCCGACCCGGAAGGTCACGACCTGAATGTCGTCGGCCTGGGTATCGTCGGCGGTGTTCATGGAGTCGCTTCCTCCGCAATGCGCGCGCCGACCATGGCGAGATCGAGCAGGGGCACTATGCCTTCGGGCCGCCGTGCGACGGCCACCGCGAACGGCAGTGATACTTCGGGGGGGACTGGAAGCCCAGGCTCACGGAGCACCTCCTCCACTTCGTCCACCTCCAGGCAGGCACGCCGGCCTCCAACCCGCACCAGGACCGCCGTTCCGCCGGTGCCCCCCTCGTCGCCGAGCAGAGACGGCAGGTGAATCACGGGCACGATCCTGCCGCGGAAAGCGGTGACGCCGCGGACGGCACCATCGGTCGCGGGCACCGGGTGCACGGGGCCGAGGTCGAGCACCTCGATCACCTGGTCGAGCGCGAGTCCCACTCGCCGGCTACCGGCTCGGACCAGCAGCCACCCTTCCCGGTTCATCGGCGCTCCAGTCTTCCGAGCTCGCCAACCACCCGCTCGGCGATCTGTCCCACGGGGAGCACATAGCGGGCACCGCCGGCCTGTACGGCCGCGTTCGGCATGCCATAGATCGTGCTGGTCTCCCGATCCTGCGCGATGCCGATGCCGCCCGCGTCGTGGATCCTGCGGAGCCCGTCCGCGCCGTCGCGACCGAGGCCGGTGAGCACGACTCCTACCGCCCGCGGGCCGTACAGGTCCGCGACGCTGCGAAACAGTGGATCCGCCGCGGGCCGCACCCCCCAGACCGCCGGCTCCCGATTGAGGTGAATCCGGGGCCCATCCGATCCGGCGACGACCCGCATGTGGTAGTCCCCTGGGGCGACGTATGCGGTGTCGGCGAGAAACGGGATGTCGTGGCCGGCCTCCACGACACCGATCTCGCTCTGCGCGGCCAGTCGCTCCGCCAGGCTCTGGGTGAACCGCGGCGGCATGTGCTGCACGATGAGCACGCCGGCCGTGCGGCCGGTGGGGAGCCTCGGCACCAGCTCGGCCAGAGCTCGCGGTCCGCCGGTGGATGCCGCGATGGCCACGCAGAACCGGGCCCGCCCCGGCATCGCGAAGAGCGCCGCGGGCGGGGTCGCCCGGGAGGGACGCGCGAGTACCGGCATGCGGTGGATGTCCGCCGAGCGCGCCGCCCGGAGCGCGCCGACGAGACGATGCGCCAGGCGCTGGGCTGCCTCGTCGGTGCGCTCCGCTTCCTTGGCCACCAGATCGACGGCGCCAAGCTCGAGGGCGCGGATGGCCGCCGCAGTGCCCGGGCCGGCGTACGAGCTCACGACCACGATCGGCCGAGGCGCCTCCGACATGATGTAGCCAATGGCGCCAAGCCCGTCGAGCTCCGGCATCTCCAGATCCATCAGCACCACGTCAGGGGCGTGCGAATGAACCTTGCGCAGGGCATCCATGCCGTTTCGCGCCGTGGCGACCACGGCGAACTCGCCACTGGCGTCCACGGCGTCGGTGAGCAGCCGCCGGAAGAACGGGCTGTCGTCCACCACCAGCACCGTGGCGGCCGCCGCGTCAGAGCGAATGGACACCATGGGCCACCGAGCGGACCTCGAGTCTCCCGCCCGACACTTCGAGCCGGACGGTGCGGCCATAGTCTCCGCCGACCGCCTCACCGACGAGTGGTATGCCGTGCGCATGAAGTGCCTGGCGGGACGCGACCACGTTGCGCTCCCCCATCTGAATGGTGCCCGGCGGGGAGAGCGCCGCGAACATGCTGGCGCCGCCGACCAGCCGAGCGGTGACGCGGCGCGGACTGGCACCCCGCTGTGCCATCAGCTCGAGCATCCGAGGCACTGCCGTCTGGGGGGTCTTGGCGGGATTACCGTCGCAGCGGCTCAGCGCCGGCGAGGGGAGCAGCACGTGCGCCAGACCGCCCACGCGGGCCACGGCGTCGTGCAGCACGACCGCCACGCAGCTGCCGAGGCCGATGGTGACCAGCAGGTCCCCCGCCACGCCGACCTGGAGGTCCGCGAGCCGCACGATGATCTCGCGATCGCTCATGCCGGCCGCCGGTAGACGCGCTCGCGCGGCTCGAGGAGCAGCATGCGGTCCCGCGCCGGGCCGACCAGGCCCTCCACTTTGCCGAGCACGAGGTAGCCGCCGGGCGCGAGGCATTCGACGAACAGCTGGAACAGCCGCTCCTGCACGGCACGCTCGAAATAGATCAGCACGTTTCGGCAGACGATCATATGGTAGTCGCGACGGAGCGGGCGTCCGGTGCTGAGATCGAGGCGGCGCACCGCCACGCGCTCGCGTACCCGCGCGGTGACCTGGAGCTCCGGAGGGACGGGGTCGAGATATCGGCGGACCAGCTCGGCCGGCATCTCCGCGACGTGCTCCGGCCGGTAGCGCGCAGCCCGGGCCCGTTCCAGGCAGATCTGGTCGATATCGGTGGCGTCCACCGTCAACCGAGCGAGGTCGGCGGCCCGGCCAGAGCGGTCGAACTGCTCCGCCGCGAGAATCGCCAGCGTGTAGGCCTCCTCGCCGGAGGCACATCCCGCGCTCCAGATCCTGATGTCGCCCGTGCCCGGCGCGCAGAGTGCCGGCATCAGGCTCCGGCGCAGGAGGTCCCACGTCTCTGCGTTGCGATAGAACCGGGTGACGTTGATGGTGAGGGCGTCCCGCAGCCGATCGTACTCCACGGGCGTGCGCTCGAGCAGTGCCTGGTAGTCGGCATAGGTGTGCACGCCGCAGGCCCGCATCCGCACGGCGATCCGGCGACGGATGCACTTGTCCTTGTAGGCCTCCACCGACAGGCCGGCGCCTTCCGAGATCTTGCGGGTCAAGGCCGCGAAGCCCGGCTCGTCCGCGGCGCTCACTGGCCGATACCCAGCATCTCGAGGTTGGCACGGGCAAGCTCGTGGCTGGGATTGAGCTCCGTCGCCCGGCGCCAGCTCTCCCGGGCACGCTCCTGATCCCGCCGCCGGTACGCGATGTTGCCCAGCTTGAAGTAGAGGTCGTCGCCCAGGTCGGGAGCGAGCTTCGCGGCGCGCTCGTAGGCCTCACGAGCGTCGTCGTAGCGGCCGTTTCGGTAGAGGATGTCGCCCAGGTTCTTGGAGACCTGCGGCAGGGAAGCGTCCTCCGCGAGCGCGGCCCGCAGCATCGCCTCCGCGCCCGCCATGTCCCCCTGCAGCTCACGCAGCACCGCGAGGTTGTTGCCGAGGACGGCGCTGTTCGGGTGAGCCGCCGCGCCCTCCTCTGCGCTGCGGAGCGCACCCGCCGGATCGTCCAGCCCGATGCTGACCAGGGTAGAGGCCCAGTACCACAGCGCCGGGACCGGTTTGCCCACGGCGAGCTCGCCCGAGCGTGCCAGGCGCTCGCGGGCCACCGGGTACTCGCCCCGCTTGAGGGCGACTACCGCCCAGCCCAGCATGATCCTGGCGTCGTCCCGCGCCCGTGCGGCCGCGTCGCCGCAGGCGGCCTCCGCTTCGTCGAGCCGTCCCATCCGCTCGAGTGCGAGCCCGAGATTGTGGAGCGCCGCGGCCCGGGGGCCGCCTTTCTCCAGACACTGGCGGAACGACCCCGCCGCCTCCTCCCAGCGGGCCTGACGCAGCGCGATCAGACCGAGGAAGAACGGCGCGCTCGCATCCGCCGGACGGAGCTCGGCCACGCGGCGAAACTCGCGCAGCGCTTCCTCCAGCATGGCCGCCTTGTAGAACGCGATGCCCAGGTTGCGGTGCTCGTCCACACGGCTGTCGCTGACCCGTGGCGCGCTCGCGGCGGAAGTTCCCACCCTTCGGGCGAACCCCGCGGTGATCAGCCCGAAGAGCGCCTTCCCGACCTCGAACTCGACCAGCCCGCTCTCCTCCATCACCTGCGCGACGTCCCGGGTGCCGTCGAGGAGCGGCACCAGAGCCTGCTGCTCCGCGGAAAGCTCGGGCGCCGACTCGCCGATGTGGCCGCCGTCCACGGCGAAGATCAGATCGAACGAGGGGATCTTCTTCTCGATCAGGCTCCACTCGTCTACCCGGCGGGCGCCCTCGAGCAGCAGGTACTCGGGATTGATGCGGACGAGGAAGTCCTCGCGCTCGGGCCGGACACCGGCCTCGAAGTTGAAGGTCCCCGAGCTCCAGGTGAACAGGTAGTAGACCGCCTCTTCGATCTGCACTCGGATGTACTGCTGCAGCTCTTCCCGCGAGATCGCCCCCTGCCCCACCAGGATCTCGCCCAGCTTCTGTTCCCGCTCACCGCCCTGCCGGTCGATGGCCGCCTGCAGCTGGGCTACGCTGATCCGTCCACTCCGCACCAGCAGATCGCCCAGGCGGTCGCGGCGGTTGACGATCGCCGCGTAGACGATCTGGCCTTCCTCGAAGTAGATGGTGCCGAAATTCTGGCGGTCGGCCAGCGCCAGGCAGCCGGTTCGGCGGCCCAGGAACAGGAGCTGGATGACGTCGGGGAGGCTCGCCTCCTTCAGGCTTCCCTTGATCGCCATCAGCGCCAGTCCTCGATCAGGCGGCCGGCCAGCTCGGGCCATTCCCACACCATCTTCTCGCGGCTCCGCACTCCACCGGCGCTGGGGGCGACGATCCCGCTGGTGCGCCGTCCCGCGGCGGGCCGAGTCTGCCCGGCTTCGGGGTCCGGAGCGGGCGGGGTTGCTAGCACACCCTCCAGGACCTCCCGCGCGAGGGCCACCGACGGCGGGACGCTGCGGGCCTCCGCGGCGTTGAGCACCCGCTGCAGCTGTGCGAGGAGCAGGCGGACGGACTCCACCGGCCGCGCGGCCAGCAACTCGACCAGGCCGGCGTCGGGTTCGCCGGTCTTAGAGGCGAGCTCCCGTGCCACCACGCGCTCACGAACCTCGCGGTCGGGCTGCGGCAGCTCCACGACGAGGCCGGCCTCCAGCCGGGTGCGCAGCCGCGGCTCCAATCCCGCCAGCTCGGCGAGCGGCGATGCGGAGGTGAAGATCATCTGGCGGCCGGACTCGAGCAGCACGTTGTAGAGGAGGAACAGCTCGTCCTGCGTGCGGTCGGTGTCGGCGATGAGCTGAACGTCGTCCAGGAGGAACGCCGAGACGCGGCGATAGCGGGAGCGCCAGATGCTCACCGCATCGCGGTCGATCGCCGCGATGAGCTCGCCGGTGTACTCGGGCGCGCTGAGGCACGCCACGGGGGCGCCCCCACACCGGGCCAGCTCGTTGCCGATCGCGTGGAGCAGGTGCGTCTTACCCAGCCCCTGGCCGCCGACGATCACCAGCGGGTTGTACCGGGTGCCCGGCTCCTGGATGACGGCTCGCGCCGCCTCCAGCGCCACTCTGACCGCGGGACCTTCGGCCCAGTCCTCCAGCGTCCAGAGCGGCGACGGCGCCGCGGGCGGGACCGCGCCCTCCCGGGCCAGCCCGAGCAGCGATTCGGCGGCAGCGAGGTCCCCGGGATCGCGGAAGGCGGGAGCGCCGACGAGATCGGCGGCCAGCTCGGCGGTCTGGGCCTCCATGTCGCGCAGCCGCTGGACGTCGCACTCGAAGTCGCGCAAGGCCCGGGCGACGTCCGGCACGGTGTCCTGCTCGAGCAGCTTCTGCAGCCGCGCCGTCCGGTATCCCTCGCCTTCCCAGCGCATGATCGCGGCGCCGATCTGAGTGCGCCACGCGTCC
>DATABZ010000098.1:0-9878 GCA_036259315.1 Gemmatimonadales bacterium
GGCGTTCAGTCCGCGGAACTCCACGCAGTCCTCTTGCACACCGGCGAAGTGATAACGGCGGATCGCAGATCTCTTCAATGATCGCCCTGCATAACTACAGCGTGGGGCGGCCTAACAATCGGCTGCAGGGGATGCGGGGCCTTGCATGCTTTCCGGCGCATGAGAGTCTTGCGCGCCGGCCCCGCACCCCTGACCCTTGTGTCGTTAGGCCGCTGGATAGTAGCTGGTGCGGCGTAAGCTGCCGAGAGACAGTCTTCTGCGACGATTTGGGAAGCGTGCAAATACCCCATCCTTAACGGCCCTGCCGGTACATCGCAATCAAATGTGACTTCCGAGGGAGTTGAACCGTGTGGATTTGCTCGAAATGCGGTGAAGAGTGTGAGAACCAGTTCGATGCCTGCTGGAACTGTTCGAGTCGGCGGGGAGCAAGGCCAGAACCTACACAGCTTGTCGGAAGTGGAAGAATCTCCGCCAGAAGCGAGGTGGGAGGAACCAATAGTCCGAGTACCGTTAGCAGTGACGCACTTGTTGCGGGCGATTGCCTTGTCGTTCCTTTTATTGGCAAAATCAATACTGGCCTTTTTAGCACTGAGAACGCTCAAACAGTAAGCAATCAGTTACAATCACTCATTAATCGGTACGCGCAACAAGGGTGGGAGTTTGACAGTATCGCCAAAGTCGATATAGAAGTAGCCCCGGGATGTCTTGCAAGCCTGTTTGGAGCCAAGACGTCGTATATCACGTTCGACCAAGTGATATTTCGCCGACCTAGGAAGTGAGATCCATGCCGGTTTCCGCGTGGCTGCGGCCTAACAACCGGCTGCAGGGGATGCGGGGCCTTGCATGTTTTCGGGCGGATGAAAGTCTTGCGCGCCGGCCCCGCACCCCTGACGCTTGTGTCGTCAGGCAGCACGCCCACCCGTCGCTTGGAGGAAGTGATGCTTGCTTGGGCGCATCAGTGGTTGATCCGGGAGTGGCACTGGCCGCAGGCGGCGCTATTCACAGCCATTTTGCTCTTCCTCCTGTTACCGGTGGTAGCGGCGACTGAAGGGCTCGTCCTTGCATTGGTGTTCCTCCAGTTCCCACTCTACCTCGTTCACCAGTTCGAGGAGCACGAGGGCGACCGCTTCCGCCGTTACTTCAACGATCGACTGATCGGCATTCCCGACGGCCTCACACCCGAGGCCACGTTCTGGATCAACGCATTGGGTGTCTGGGGGGTGATCCTGGCAGCCCTGTATCTGGCCGTCTACGCGACCCCCGCCTGGGGACTGATCGCTCTCTATCTGAGCGTGATCAACGGAGTGCTCCATGTTGTCCACGCAATAACTCGGCGCGAGTACAATCCCGGACTCTGGACCAGCCTGGCTCTCTTGCTCCCGCTCGGCGGGTGGAGTCTCGCCCAGGTTTCGCGCATAACCGGCGCACCTTCGCATGTCCATGTGCTGAGCGCAGGCTTTGTCGCAGCCGTACATCTCGGCATTGTCGCCTACGTCCTGCGGATGCAGAGGGTGGCGCAGCCCGGCGCCCCTGAACCCAGACCCTAGGCGCCGACCCGATCAATGGACGAGCATTCGATCTCCACCCTTGTGGCGAACATTCGGGACCAGGTGTCAGCGTGTCCCGAACCTACCGTTCGTGGCTTAAGGGGCGTCCGGCGCGAGATCTCGAGGAGGCTTCGGGATCTGGATCCCGTTCTCGTCCTGCGGACAAGTGAGCATCTCGTGGACAGACGCGCAGTTCCACGGTGGCTTGCGTACGAACTTCTGAACCAGCATCGCATGGCGATGTCGCTGCTCACGCGGGCAGATGTCGAGCGATTGGGCGACGGCATGGCGACCTGGGGCGACTGCGACTCGTTCGCCTGTTACGTTGCCGGACCCGCCTGGCGGGAAGGTCGGGTGATGACCGAGGACATTCTGGATTGGGCGGGGTCGAGTGACCGCTGGTGGAGAAGTGCGGCACTGGTCAGCACCGTGGCCCTCAACAATACGGCTCGCGGGGGAAAGGGCGACGCGGAGAGAACCCTGGTCGTGTGCGACCGTCTCACGGCGGATCGAGATGACATGGTGGTGAAGGGCATGTCCTGGGCATTACGCGAGTTAGCGGGAAAGGAACCGGCGCGAGTAAAGCAGTACCTGAGCGAAAACGGCGGCCTGGGAGCGCGAGTCGTCCGTGAAGTCCGGAGCAAGCTTGAAACCGGTCTCAAGAACCCACGGGCAAGGCGATCCCGCTCTGGCGCCTGACTGGCAGGCTTGCAGCTGGATGCGGAGCCCTGCATTCTCGCTGATTGCTACGGGCGCAGTTCCCCACCTCCCGTGCGTTCGTCACCCTTTGACCGCCTCCC
The DNA here is from genome assembly GCA_036259315.1 of Gemmatimonadales bacterium. Classification (GTDB taxonomy): domain Bacteria; phylum Gemmatimonadota; class Gemmatimonadetes; order Gemmatimonadales; family GWC2-71-9; genus CAVVWJ01. The sequence goes on from DATABZ010000098.1 coordinate 2,348, forward strand.
CATGCTCCTTCACGTGAGTGGGGCCCGGGCCCTCGTTTCAGGCGCTGCCGCCGGCGCAGTGTCGACCGTGGTCTTCACGGCTCTCCACCATCTGCTGATCAGCGACATCTGGGCCTCACTCGGTCCAATGCTCGTCGCCGGCTGCATCTGCGGCATCTGCATCGCGTGGAGCTACAGCCGCCTCTTCCGGGTTCCTACTCCATTCGGGTGGATTGGCTACAACGTCGGGTTTGTCGCACTCCTCCTGGTCCTTGCCGCCGCGTCGCTTGCACTGTTCCAGCCGATCGCGACGATTCCCGAACTCCTCGCGGCGAACGAGCCACCTCGCGAACTCATCCGTCGGGCGATGCCGCTGACCGTGATGTGCGTTGTCCTCTCCACCGGAGCAATCTGGTCGCTGTGGGGGCGATCCCTTCTGGATGGTGTCGCCATCCTGGCAACCTGCTCCACACTGATCATTCTGCTCGGCCTGAACGTCTCGGTGCTCGGACTGGTTCACCTCACGAGTGGGGCCGCTTACCTGGTGGGCCAGATGTTCGCCTTGATGGCAACCCTGAGTCTCGCCTACGCGGGGGCGTTTCTCATCTTCGAGAGACAGCGCTTCCAGGTTGTCGCGGAAGCGGGCGAAACCGCGCCTCAGCGCTCACCCGGCTGACTCCTCTCGCGATTTATCGAGGTGCCGGCCGGCTGGGGCCCAGCCTGCCGCTGCAGCCGACATGCAGCTGGCCCCGTCAACGCGGAGGAAGGTTGCGAGCAGGCCGCACGCGGCTGAACTTGTGGGGTTCGGCTGCGCCGGTTCAGCGCGCAGGGCTTCGGCATGCAGCAGCTCCTCGACTTCCTTGAGCAGGCTGGAGCGCGAGCGCCTCGTCTTCGCGCTGGAGCACGACCGGCCGGAGGCAACGCGGTACTCGCTGCGGTGCCAGGGAGCGGCGGGAGGTGGAGTTCTTCGGCGACGGCATCTCCAGGTCGAGGAATTCACGAGCGGCGGCGTGGATTCCGGGGCCGAGATGCTGCAGCAGCGGTTCGAGCGTAACCACACGGAGTCGGCGGTAGAAACCCGCTGCACTCCGCCGCCGGGCTCCACGGCTCGGCAGCGTCTACTTCACCCTTGGGTTCCGCCGCCCGGTGCGGCTGAACGCTACCATGTCCAACCGCGCTCTGCCCGGAACAGGTGTGGAGAGCTACATCTGTTCAGGACAATGGGAACTCAGACGACACCGGGCTCTACGGAACCCCCTCTTGCAACCGCTATCCCGATCATGGTCCGCCTTTCCCAAGCGTTGATCGTGCTCCTGGGGCTGACACTGTCGAGCCAGGCATGCACCGCTGCTCTCCGAACACAAGGGGCGTCTCAAGGTCGCTTGAGTGCACCGGGAGAAGCGCGGTTCGTTCGAGATCTCGTCGAAGCAGCCAACGACGGGGACCGGTCCACGCTTCGTGAAATCCTTCGGGTTCACATGGCTCCGGCTGTGATCGAGGGCGAGCGGCTGGAGTCCATCATCGATGCCCTCCTCTTCGACGTCCGCCGGTACGGCCCGTTGCACTACACGTCGAGCGTGATGGACGACGGGCAGGAGATGCACTGGCTCCGCGCCTGCATCACCCGGACGTGGCTCGGGATGAAGGTCCACGAAGGAGACGCGGGCTATAGCGGGTTCGCGATCCGGCGTGGGAGCGCCCCCGTCGACGCGGCCGTCGAGATGCCGTCGGACCTCCCCGCCGCGCTGGCGGCCTACCTCCGCGAACTCGCCGACACCGACCGGTTCTCCGGGTCCGTGCTCGTCGCTGATGGCGGCGAGGTCGTGTTCGCCGCCGGCCACGGCCGGCTCTCCCCCAACGGCCCGGAGATCACCCCCGACACTCCGCTCAACATCGCCTCGGTCGGGAAGATGTTCACGGCCGTGGCGGTGCTTCAACTCGTGGAGCGGGGCGACGTGGCGCTCGACGGGCCGATCGGCGAGTGGATCCCCGAGTTCCCCAGGGCCGTCGGTGACGCCGTCACCGTGCGCGACCTGCTTCTGCACACGTCGGGGATCGAGCTCGATGAGATTCCGGCGTTCAACGAGCGGATGATGCGTGCCGAGAGCGTGTCGGAGATTCTGGAGGCGCAGGTGGCGTTCGCCGACAGCCTGCTAGAGTCGGACGGCAGCTACGTGCAGGGGGGCACGTTCGATTACACGAATGAGGGAATCAACCTGCTCGGCGTGATCATCGAGCGGGCTTCGGGTGAGCCCTACTGCGCGTACCTCACGCGGCACGTGTTCGAGCCCGCGGGGATGGAGAACACCCACTGCGCGTTCGGCGAGCATGAGATCCTGGGCTACGCCTACAACCCCGCCGACCCCCTGGGCCCGCGGATCACGAACGAGGACGACCTCGGGGCCATCCCGTGGCCGGCCGGGATGCACCTGTCCAGCGCGCGCGACCTCTACAGGTTCCACCGGGCTCTCATGAACGGCGGGCTGCTGAGCGACGACCTCGTCCGAGAGGCGACCCGGGTGCAGATCGTGGAGGCGGAGACGTCGACGATCACCTACGCCTACGGGTACGGCTTCGAGATCCAGGACTACCTCGGCCTCACGTCGGTGGGCCACTCGGGCGGAATGGAGGGCGTGAGCGCGCGGTTCTCGTACTACCCCGCGGCCGACCGGCTCGTCGTCGTCCTCTCGAACTACGATACGGCCGGTGTGATCGTCGCCTCGTACCTCCGGGACCTCACGGCCGCGCGGTAGAACCCCCGCCGCAGGCCGGCATGAGGCGCGGGCGTTCTCGGCTCGCCTGAACGTCGGCGCTACGCGCGGCGGCCCCGCACCCCTGACCCCTGTGTCGTTAGGCCGCTTGACAAGCATCACGGCAGCCGCGGGTGATCCCCCGCGGCTGCCGTGCGTCTCGCCGCAGGCCCGTTTCAGACGGGGAGCCGCCGCAAAACCTCTCTCGCGCCTGTCCGGTATACCGGAGTACGAGGAAGCCCGCGGAACTGAGAAAGGATCGGATTTGTCAACGGCTTAACCCCGGCGGCGGTCCGACCGCTGTGCAATGTGGTGCTTTGCTCTCTCTGCGCGCTGCCCCGGCGGGTTCCTTACCTCCTGATCTACGTCGTTCGTCCACCTGATCCACGTCGTTCCGTCGTTCGATCCCGCGTTCGTGTCAGGCGGTCGCGAGCTGGCGATGACGCCAACGAGCTCGTCTGGCGAGTTGTGCGAGCGCGGGTACGGCCATCCGAGACACTTGCGAGCGTTTGGCCGACGGATGCCCGCTTGCGCCCCGAAATCAATTAAACAATATTAGACGTAATCCGATAGTATGATTGTCACTCCGCCCTCTGGGCGAACGAGGTATTTCAACGATGAACAGTATCCTGGAGCGATTGGAGCGGCGGCCGCACGAGCAGCGAGTTGCCCTGCTGGACAATGCGCAGCCGCACCGTATCCGTGCCGAGTGGAATCGCACCGGGCAGGCATACGATCCAACGGAGACGGTCTGGAGCCGTATCGAGAAGCAGGCGCAGGCGCATCCGGCGCGCACGGCGATCATCGCCGGACACACGGAAATCGACTACGAGCGTCTGATGGCCCGCGCGGGCGCGATTGCGGGCGAGCTCGCGGCTCGGGGCGTGGAGCCGGGATCGTTGGTCGGAGTGTGCATGAGCCGCACATGGGAGCTCGTGGCGAGCCTGGTGGGGATACTGCGCGCTGGATGTGCGTATGTGCCGCTGGATCCGGCGTACCCGCGGGAGCGGGTGCGCTACATGCTGGAGCACGCTCGTGCAGTGGCCGCCATCGTAGACCACGACAGGACCGGGGAGCTCTGCGAAGGGGTGCCCGAACTCGTACGACTCGACGAGCTGGGCGAGCGCAAGGCGGAGCGCGCAGCCGCGCCGTCGGCCAGGGACCTGGCGTATGTCATCTACACATCGGGCTCGACAGGGCGACCGAAGGGCGTCGCCGTCGAGCATCGAAGCGTTGTCGCGATGACCCGGTCGATGCGCAGTCTGCTGGATGACCGGGAGCTGGCGGGTGTACTGGCGGCTGCCTCTGTCTGCTTCGACCCCTCGGTCATGGAAATCCTGGGTACGCTGTCACTTGGCGGTACCGTGGTGCTGGCGAAGAACGTGCTGGAGCTGCCGGAGCTGCCGGCGGCGGACCGGGTGAGGACGGCCATCATGGTGCCGTCGTCGATGCAGGCGCTGCTCTCGGCCGGCGAGCTGCCCGCGGGCATCCGTTGTCTCGTCTTTGGAGGCGAAGTGCTCAAGCGCTCGCTCGTGGATCGCCTGCACGCGCTGGAGCAGAGGCCACGAGTGGTCAACGTGTACGGGCCGACCGAGGACACGGTCTTCTCGACGGTCAAGGAGGTTCCTGCAGGCGTCGAGCCGATCACGATCGGTCGACCGGTGGCGAACTCCCGGTCGTACATCCTGGACGAGTCCATGCAGCCGGTACCCGTCGGGGTACCGGGCGAGCTGTATCTGGCGGGAGACCAGCTTGCGCGGGGATACCTGCACGACGACGAGCGGACGAAGGAGCGGTTCGTCGACGTCGATCCGGACGGGCCGGTTCCGGAGGAGCGGCTGTACAGGACAGGGGACATGTGCCGGTGGAGGGAAGACGGCGAGATCGAGTTCCTGGGCCGGGTCGACCATCAGGTGAAGATCCGCGGCTTCCGGATAGAGCTGGAAGAGATCGAGTCGACGCTGGAGTCGAAGGAAGGCGTGGACGGTGCGGCGGCGGCGGTCTTCGATCGGGCCGGCGCCGAGAAGATGCTCGTGGGGTACGTGGTAAGCAGGGACAGGGCCCTGACGAGCGAGGCGGCGCGAGCGTACCTGGCAGAGCGGCTCCCTGCGTACATGGTGCCTCACGTCGTGATGCACCTCGACGAGCTGCCCGTGCTGCCCAACGGCAAGCTCGACCGCACGCAGCTTCCCATGCCGGAGGTGAGTCGTCACCCCCGGCTGACGGGCGCTCCGGTGGACGAGCGGCATTCGTCCCTGCTGTCGATCATCCGGGGCGAGATCGCCTCGATCCTTCCGTTCCGTGGTCCGGAGGAGGTCCCGCCCGACCACTCACTGGACGACCTCGGAGTCGACTCGTTGACCGAGGTCGAACTGGGCGTCCGGCTTTCCGGGATCATCGGCAGGAAGCTGCCCGCCTCGGCGCTTCTCGAACACCGGACTCCCGCCGCGCTTGCCGATCACGTCCTCGGCTTGATGGGAAGCGACGCCCCGGAGGATACCTCGACGCACTGGACGCGTGACGGAGCCGGGGATACGCTCGGCAGCTTCCAGGCTAAGATCCGGTCCGGTCACCCTCCGTTCATGGCTGCGAGGGCATCCTCCTGGTCCGCGACCGACAAGGGTACGCTCGTCCGGGAACTCAAGCGCCTGGTCATCCGTCGAGGCGGCGACCCCTACGGCAAGCTCGTGCGTACGGGGAGCGCTCACAGGGGCACCGTTGCCGATGTGAACACCAATGAAGAACGCGACGCCATCATATGGAGCACCAACCTGTACCTCGGGCTCAACCGCGACCCGGAAATCATGGAGGAAGCCAGGGCGGCCATAGCGCGCTTCGGCACCGGAATGGGGACGTCCGCGGCGGCATCCGGCGTAACCGATCTCCATCTGGAGTTCGAAAAGGCCTTTGCCGAGCACGTGGGGAAGCCGGCGGCATGCTTGTTCTCCACGGGGTTCGTCTCGAATCAGGGGGTCATCGCGGGACTTCTTCGCGCCAACGACGTCATCGTGATGGATCAGCTCTGCCACGCGTCGATCGTGGACGGCGCTCGTCTGAGCGGTGCGACGATCAGAACGTTCAAGCACAACGACGCCGCCGACCTGGAGTCGGTCCTCAGGACGGAAGCCTCGCCGTATCGCACGACCCTCGTGGCCCTCGAAAGCGTCTACGGCATGGGGGAGGGGGCGGCACCGGTAGCCGACATCGTGCGGACGGCGAAGAAGTACGGTGCGCTCGTCCTCGTGGACGAAGCACATTCGCACGGATTCTACGGCCCTCGAGGAGCCGGCCTCTGCGCTTCTGAAGGGATCACCGACCAGGTGGACTTCATCCTGACGACGCTCAGCAAGGCGCTCGGAAGTCTCGGGGGTATCGTTGCCGCCCGAGAGGAGCACATAGCGCTGCTGAAATCGACCTCCACAGCGTATATTTTTCAGGCTACGATCAGCCCTGCGGACATTGCGGCTGCGCTCGCCGCCCTGCGCCGGCTGAGCGCGGACGACGCGTTGCGAGAGCGGCTCTGGGATACGGCCGCCTACATGCGGAGGCGATTCTCCGAAGCAGGGTATGATCTGGGGACGGGGGACGGCCCCATCATCACCCCGCACTTCTCCGACAACGACAAGCTCTATGCGATCGCCGCCGGCATGTACAGGCGTGGCGTTCTCGCTGCAGCCGTAACGTACCCGATCGTGGAGAGCGGACGTGGCCGATTGAGGTTCATCTGCTCCGCTTCGCACACACGAGAGGACGTCGACAGGACCCTCCAGGCGCTCATCGAGGCGGAGCGCGAAGCTGACGAGGAGCGGCAGGCTCTGGACGATCACGTGCCCGGAGATGGCGAGTCCGGGGTGGAGCCGTCGGCCGCAAGCGGTCCGGGACGATCCGGTGTGGAGGCGTGGGCCAACGGCTTCTGTTCCTACCTGGAGGAGACGCTGGCCAGGGTCTCCGGCCCGACTCCGAATCTCGCCGTGTCGATCGGACTTCCAGACGATGGAGAACGGATCACGATTGTGATTGATGAGCGACACGTCACGTTGGGAGCCCACGAGACAACGCACGTGCCGATGTGCTCGTTGCTGTTCGCGAATGATACGGCGCTATCAGCGTTGTGTTTGTCTGATGTGCAGGGATTGCTTGATGGCATTCTCAAGGGCTCGTGCGTGTTGAATGGCCAGGTCGAGCCGTTCATATGGCTCATTGGACGAATGGTCGATTCGCAACGTGACTGTCATGTCTGATGGTGCGCGCTGCAGGAGACGCAGGGCCATCCATGTTTCCGGCCGGCGATGGGCTGGTGCCGCGATCCGCGTCGGGCTCGCGGCTCCGTACAGCAGCGCGGACGGTGAAGCGGCAACAGGGTCTCCTGCATGAGCCGCAGAAGCGTGGTCGGCAACCGCTCGGCTGGTCCGGGTGGATTGAGCCCACGGCTGGTGCGCGCCCGGTGCTCACGGAAAACATCGGGAGCCAGTAGAGCTGGTGGAGGGATGTTGTCTGTCAACGGCTGCAGCGGACCAGCGGCCGTCGTCGATGCATCGATCCTCTTCGAGTCCGCCGGCCGCTGGAGCCTGGCCGTGAGCCGCTGGCCGGGCGCCGCCGGAGATGGTAGATTCCGCGCCGAGCCCGGTCCCACCCCCAAAGGATAGAGCAACGTGAGCGAGCCCGCACTCCTGGTCCTGCGCAACGCCGCCGTCTTCGGCCTGGTCACCCTGGCGATCTACGGCGCCTGCCTGCTGATGATCCGGATCGAGGACAACCGGCAGAAGCGCCGGCGGTAGCCGGCCGGCCGCGCCGGAGGCGCG
>DATABZ010000099.1:0-6409 GCA_036259315.1 Gemmatimonadales bacterium
GTGGGCACCAAGGTCCTCGTGGCCCTGGAAGCCGGCCGGTTCGACACCGTGGGCGAGGATCTCGTCAACCACAGTGTCAACGACATCCTGGTCCACGGCGCGACTCCGATCGCGTTCATGGACTACATCGCCGGCTCCGGATTGGGCGTGGAGCAGATCGCCGGGCTGGTCGAGGGGATCGCCCGCGGGTGCCGGGCCCACGGGATGGCGCTCGCTGGCGGCGAGACGGCGCAGATGCCGGGGCTGTACCGGGAGGGCACCTACGACCTCGCCGGCACCATCGTTGGCGTGGTGGAGGAGGATGCCGCCATCCATGGAGACGCGGTCCGGCCGGGAGACGTGCTGCTGGGATACGCCTCGAACGGCCTGCACACCAACGGGTACACCCTGGCGCGTCGAATCGTCTTCGAGCGGATGGGCCTCGGCATGGCGGACCGATTCGGTGAGCTGGATCGCTCGGTGGCGGACGTGCTCCTCGACGTGCACCGAAGCTACGCTCGCAGCGTGATGCCGGTCCTCTCGCACATCCACGGGTTGGCGCACATCACCGGGGGCGGGATCCCCGGCAACCTGGTGCGGATATTGCCCCCCGGGTGCGAGGCGGTGGTGGATCCCGACAGCTGGGAGTTGCCGCCGCTCTTCACCACGCTGCAGCGTGCCGGCAAGATCTCCACCGTGGAGATGCGCGACGTGTTCAACCTCGGTGTCGGCCTCGTCGCCGTGCTGCCGCCCCAGTCCGTCCCGGCCGCGCAGGCGGCCGCCGCCGCGGACGGGGTCGACACCTGGACGATGGGCGATATCCGACCGGGACCTCAGGCGGTCCGGTTCGCCCGACCCTGAGGGACAACGTCATGCGCGCCTCGACCCCCATCCCGCCGCTCACCCTTCTCGCGGCGCTCACCTGCGTGGCGGGGCTCACCTCTCCGGCCACCGAACCCCTCGCCGCGCAGGACCCGGAGTGCAGTGCCTTCAACGGGGACTCGCGGCGTATCTGCGACGCCGCGCTCGACGGCACCCGCGCCTTTCATCCCGCAGCCGGCCTTCTCGTGAGCGGAGGCAACCCCGTGATCGGCACCGCGAGCACGCTCGGCGGCCTGGGGCGCTTCTCGATCACCGTCCGCGCCAACGCCGCCGACATCGTGGTTCCCGACCCCGCGTACGACGGCAGCCCGGGCGAGGTGCCGTCGAGCGAGGAGCTCTACGCGCCCGTGCCGCTGCTCGAGGGCGCCGCCGGCATCTACGAGGGGCTGCCGTCCGGGCTTCTCTCCGTCGACGTGCTCGCCTCGGCGCAGCTCCTCCCGACGAACCAGGTGGACGATCTCACCGTCGACCCGGATGCGCGGCGCATCGGCGACGTCGCCCTCGGCTTCGGATACGGCGTGCGAGTGGGGGTCCTGCGCGACGAGGGCCCGCTGCCGGCGGTATCCGTCAGCGCCATGCGCAGGCACCTGCCCCGGTTGGCGTATGGCGACCTCGATGACGGCGACGCGTTCCGGTATGGGGTCGACCTGAAGGCCCTCAATCTCCGCCTGGTGGCCAGCAAGCAGCTCGCAACCCTGCAGCTGGCGGCGGGCGTCGGCTGGGACCGGTACACCGGCGAGGCCGACGTCGTGCTCCGCGGGGAGCCGAGCGAGGCGATCTCGGTGGACCTGGAGGACTCGCGAACGCTGGCCTTCGTGAATGTCGGGCTCGACCTCGCGGCCGTCTCCCTGGTGGGGGAGGCCGGGTATCAGGGCGGGCGAGACCAGGAGCTCACCACCGACTTCGAGGACTACGATACCACGAGCGGGAAGTTCTTCGCGGGCCTGGGCCTGCGACTGGGCTTCTAGCCCTCGTGGACGAGCGGGAGGCGATGGCCCGCGCCCTCGACCTCGCCTGGCGGGGGTGGGGCAGGGTACAGCCCAACCCGCTCGTCGGGGCGGTGGTGCTGGACGGCGACGGGACCGCGGTGGGCGAGGGGTGGCACGCCGAGTTCGGCGGGCCGCACGCCGAGCCGGTGGCCCTGGACGCGGCGGGTGAACGAGCGCGCGGCGCGACCCTGATCGTGACGCTGGAGCCCTGCAACCACCACGGGAAGCAGCCGCCCTGCACCGACACCATTCTCGCCGCGGGTATCCGCCGGGTCGTTGCCGCGATACCGGACCCCGATCCCGCGGCGAGCGGCGGCGCCGCCAGGCTCGACCTCCAGGGAGTTCAGGTGCAGGTGGGGGTGGGCCGCGAGGCCGCCGAGGCCCAGAACGCGATCTTTCTTCACCGGCACCGGAACGCCTCCCGACCCTTCGTCGCCCTCAAGCTTGCGACCAGCCTCGACGGGCGTATCGCCGATGCGAGCGGCCATTCCCGCTGGATCTCCGGTGCGGTCGCGAGGGAATACGTGCACTGGCTCAGGGCCGGGTTCGATGCGATCGGCGTGGGCGGGCGCACGGCGAGGCTCGACGACCCGCAGCTCACATCTCGCGGCTCGGTGATCCCGCGGGTCCCGCCGCGCAGGATCGTCTTCGACACCCGGGCCGATCTGGACCTGCGGCTGTCGGTCGTCCACACGGCCGGTGAGGTGCCGACCACGGTCGTCGCGGGCGCCGAGGCCGCGCCGGAGAAGGTGCAGCGGCTGGAGGCCGCCGGCATCCGCGTGCTTCGGGCGGTGTCGCTGGACGAGGCCCTGCGCCTCCTGCGTGGCCAGGGGATCTGCTCGTTGCTGGTGGAGGGCGGCGGACGCCTGGCGGGCGCGCTTCTCGGCATGCGCCTGGTGGACCGCTATTACTGGGTCCAGAGTCCCCTCTGGCTGGGCGAGCGCGGCATCCCGGCGAGCGCCGGCCTGCCCAGCGATCCGATCGCCCGCGCGGAGCGATGGACGGTCGTCGAGCGCCGGGCGCTCGGCGAGGACACCCTGCTGGTCCTGGATCGACGCTGATGTTCACCGGAATCATCGCCGAAATCGGGACCGTGAATGATGTGCGGCCGGCTGACGGGGGCCTGGATCTCTCGATCCGCTGCTCCTGGACCGATCTGGCGCAGGGCGAGAGTATCGCGGTCGACGGCGCCTGCCTCACGGTTGCCGGCGTGGAGGCGGGCGCCTTTCGCGCGCACGTCGTGCGCACGTCGCTCGACCGCACCCGTTTCGGCGAGCTGCGTGCCGGTGACCGGGTCAACCTCGAGCGCGCGCTTCGCGCCGGCGACCGCCTGGGCGGACACCTGGTCCAGGGCCACGTGGACGGTGTCGGCACCGTGCTCCGGGTGACCGACCGGGAGGACGCCCGGCTGCTCGACCTGGAGGTTCCCCCCGACGTCGCTCGCGTGTCGGTGCCGCTCGGCTCCGTCACCGTGGACGGCGTGAGCCTCACGGTGAACGCCATGCCCGCCCCCACCACGATCCAGATCTCGCTGATCCCGTTTACTTTAGAGCACACGACCCTGGCCGACCGGCGGCCCGGGGATCGGGTGCATCTGGAGGCGGACACGATCGGGAAGTACGTGGCCGCCCTGCTGGAACGGGAAAGGCGTGGATGACCGCGTTCGGCACAGTCGAGCAGGCCGTCGAGGACCTGCGCAACGGCAAGATCGTCATCGTGGCCGACGACGAGGACCGCGAGAACGAAGGCGACTTCGTCTGCGCGGCCGAGCTGGTCACGCCCGAGACGATCAACTTCATGACGCTGCACGGCCGCGGCCTCATCTGCCTCGCGCTCACCGGCGAGCGCTGCGACCAGCTCGGCCTGCCGCAGATGACCGAGCGGAATACCGAGGAGCTGGCCACGGCGTTCACCGTGAGCATCGACGCGGAGCGGCGGTTCGGAGTCACGACCGGGATCTCCGCCCGCGACCGGGCCACCACGATCCACGTGGCGATCAACCCGGCGACGGTCCCCTCGGATCTGCGCCGGCCGGGCCACATTTTTCCCCTGCGCGCCCGTCCCGGCGGTGTGCTCCAGCGAGTGGGTCAGACCGAGGCGAGCGTGGATCTCGCCCGGCTCGCCGGGCTCGTCCCTGCCGGCGTCATCTGCGAGATCCTGAATCCGGACGGCTCGATGGCGCGCCGCCCGGAGCTGCACGAGCTGGCCCGGCAGCACGGGCTCACGTTCGTCACGGTGGCCCAGTTGGTCGCGCACCGGCTCGCCACCGAGCAGCTGGTTCACCGCGTGGCCGAGGCCCGGGTGCCGACGCCCTACGGCGAGTTCCGCATGATCGGCTACCAGAACGACGTGGACCGCGCCGAGCACGTGGCCCTGGTGCACGGGGAGATCGCGGGGCAGCCGAACGTGCTCGTGCGGATGCACTCCAAGTGTCTCACCGGCGACGTGTTCGGCTCGCAGCGCTGCGACTGTGGCTTCCAGCTCCACCGGGCGATGGAGCTGATCGCGCAGGAGGGGCGCGGCGCGATCGTCTACCTCGACCAGGAGGGACGGGGCATCGGTCTCCTCAACAAGCTGCGAGCCTACGCGCTCCAGGACTCGGGAGCCGATACGGTCCAAGCCAACGAGCGGCTCGGCTTCGCCCCCGACCTGCGGAACTACGGCATCGGCGCCCAGATTCTCCGCGACCTCGGGCTCTCCTCGATCCGGGTGATGACCAACAACCCCCGCAAGCTCGTGGGCCTCGAGGGCTACGGGCTCCAGATCGTCGAACGGGTGCCGCTCCTCGCCGATCCCAACCGCGAGAACAGCGGCTACCTCCAGGTCAAGCGCGACAAGCTCGGTCACCTGCTCTCCCACTGACGTGCCCGAGTTCTCCTTCCGCTCCCGGCACCGCGGGCGCGTGGCCATCCTGGTGAGCCGGTACAACGAGCTGATCACCGCGAAACTGCTCGAGGGTGCGCTGGCCTGCTGCACGGAGGCCGGTGTGCCGGTCGAGGAGGTGGACGTGGTCTGGCTGCCCGGCGCCTTCGAGCTGACCGCCGCAGCCGCCGCAGCCGCCGCGACGGGGCGGTACGCCTGCCTCATCGCCCTGGGCGCGGTGATCCGTGGCGAGACCCCCCACTTCGAGTACGTCGCCGGCGCAGCGGCCACCGGGCTCACCGACGTGGCCCGGCAGCACGCACTTCCGGTCGGGTTCGGTGTCCTCACCGTGGACACGCTGCAGCAGGCGATCGATCGCGCCGGCGGCAGCGCCGGCAACAAGGGCCACGAGGCCGCGGCCGCCGCGCTCGGCGCCGCCGACGCGATCGCCCAGCTCCGGGCGAGCCATGCTCCGCACTGAGACGAAGAGCCGCGCGCGTGCGCTGCAGCTGCTCTACGCCTGGGAGCTCCGCGGCGGCACCCCCCTCGCCGTCCTGGCCGGCGGCCTCTCCCGGCTCACCGGCCCCGAGCCGGCGCTGCTCGACCGGGCCGAGGAGCTGGCCGCCGGCGTCGTGGCGGACGTGGATTCGCTCGATGCGGAGGCCGCGCGGGCGGCGGAGAACTGGCGCATGAGTCGGATCGCGGTGGTCGAGCGGAACATCCTGCGCCTCGCGATCCTGGAGCTGCGCCGCGGCGAGGTGCCGCCCAAGGTGGCGATCGACGAGGCGGTGCGGCTCGCCCACTGGTTCGGTGGCCCCCGCGCGGCGGGGTTCGTGAACGGCGTGCTCGACGGCATCGCCCGCGCGACCGGCCGACTCTGAGCGCATGAACATTCTGCTGGTCAACTGGCAGGACCTGGAGAACCCGCGGGCGGGCGGCGCCGAGATCCACCTGTTCGAGATCTTCGGCCGGCTGGCGAGCGCGGGACATCGCGTCCGCCTGGTGTGCTCGGGCTGGGCCGGCGCGCCGGCGCACGCGCAATTACAGGGAATCGACGTTCACCGCGTGGGGCGACGGAACAGCTTCGCCGTGCTCGGACGGGGCGCCGTGCGGCGTGCTACCAGGGCCGAGCGGCCGGATGTGCTGGTGGAGGACATCAACAAGTTGCCGCTGTTTCTCGCGTCCATGACCGACCTGCCGTTCTGCGCACTGGTGCCCCATCTCTTCGGGGAGACGGCATTCCAGGAGGCGCCCTGGCCCATGGCCGCGACGGTGTGGATGGCGGAGCGGCCGCTCGCCCGCGCCTACCGACGCGCGGCGTTCCACGCGATCAGCGAGAGCACGCGCGACGACCTCGTCGCCCGAGGGGTCCGGGCCGAGCGGATCCGGGTGGTGCACCCTGGGGTGGACGGCGAGCGCTTCTGCCCCTCGCCCGCGGAGCCGCGGGCGGCCGAGCCGCGATTCCTGTACGTGGGAAGGCTCAAGCGTTATAAAGGAATAAGTTTGGCGATCGAGGCGCTGGCGGTAGCCCGTCGCTCCCGCCTTGATCTGCGACTGGACATCGCCGGCACCGGCGACTACCGAGCGGCACTCGAGCGGCTCGCCACCGGGCTTGGCCAGGAGTCCGCGGTGACGTTTCACGGATTCGTGAGTGAGGCGTGCAAGATCTCCCTGCTCCGCGGCGCCTGGGCCAATCT
>DATABZ010000100.1:0-3867 GCA_036259315.1 Gemmatimonadales bacterium
GGTCTTCAGCGAGCTGCAGTCGCATTACGTGTTCGCCGACCGGTTCGGCCGGCCCGGTAAAGGCAACGACAAAGGCAAAGTTGAGGGACTGGTCGGCTGGGCGCGCCGGAACCTGCTGGTGCCGGTGCCGCGGGCGGCGAACTTCGCGGCGCTGAACGAGCAACTGCTCGAGGGTTGTCGCCGCCGGTTCGGTGATCGGCTGCGCGGTCACGACGAGACGATTGGCGAACGGCTTGTGCGGGATCTGGCGGCGTTCCACGCCTTGCCGCCGGCGCCCTACGATGCCTGCGAGAAGAAGCCAGGCCGGGTCAGTTCGCTGTCGCTGGTGCGCTATCGCGGCACCGACTACTCGGTGCCAACCGCTTACGGCCATCGCGAGGTTCTGATCCGCGGCTACGTCCACGAGGTGGTGATCTGCTGCGGGGCCGAGGTGATCGCGCGTCATCCGCGCTCCTATGAGCGCGAGGACTTCGACTTCAACCCGCTGCACTACCTGGCCCTGCTCGAACAGAAGATCGGCGCTCTCGACCAGGCGGCGCCGCTGGTCAGCTGGGACCTGCCCGAGGAGTTCGCCACGCTGCGGCGCCTGATCGAGGCCCGGATGGCCAAGCGCGGCAAACGCGAGTTCGTCCAGATCCTGCGGCTGCTCGAGGTATTCCGTCCCGAGGACGTTCTGGCCGCCATCAAAGAGGCCATCGCCCGCGGCGCGATCGGCTTTGATGCCGTCAAGCATCTGGTGCTGTGCCGGATCGAGCACCGGCCGCCGCGGCTCGACCTGACGGTCTATCCCTACCTGCCGCAGGCAAGGGTGGCGATGACCTCGGCCAAGGCCTATCTCGACCTGCTCACCGGCGCCTCCCCGGGCGCCGTGTCATGAGCAATACGCCGCAGCTCCTGCTCGCCCATCACCTCAAGGCGCTCAAGCTGCCAACGTTCCTGCGCGAATATGACAAGCTCGCCCGGCAATGCGCTGCCGAGGGTGTCGACCACCCCCGCTATTTACTGCGCTTGGCAGAACTCGAACTGATCGAGCGAGAACGCCGAATGATCGAGCGCCGCATCAAGGAGGCACGGTTCCCGACGGTGAAAAGCCTCGACAGTTTCGACTTTGCCGCAATCCCCTCGCTCAACAAGGCATTGGTGCTGGAGCTGGCCCGCTGCGAGTACATTGCTCGTCGAGAGAACGTGATCGCTCTCGGCAACAGCGGCACCGGCAAGAGTCACATTGCTCTGGGATTAGGACTGGCTGCCTGCCAGAAGGTGTAAAGGCCAGAATGAAGGTGTACCGGCGCGGCGGAGCAAAAGTGTACCAGTGGGCTGAAGTATGAGGGCTCCTGCAGGGGCTGCGGTGCGTCAGCCGGTGCTGGTCTCCGCCGCGGGCTTGCTCTACCGGCGTGCCCGGCTGCTTTTCAGGCGATAGCTGTCGCCGTTCAGCTCGAGAATGTGCACGTGATGGGTGAGCCGGTCGAGCAGGGCTCCCGTGAGCCGCTCGGTGCCGAACACGCTGGTCCATTCGTCGAACGGCAGATTGCTGGTCACGATCACCGAGCCGCGCTCATAGCGTTGACTGAACACCTCGAACAGCAGCTCCGCCCCGGTAGGCGACAGCGGCACATAGCCCAGCTCGTCGATGATCAGCAGTCGGTAGGCTGCGAGCTGCTTCTGCAGGCGCAACAGCCGGCGCTCGTCTCTGGCCTCCAGCAGCTCGTGGACCAGGGCCGCCGCGGTGGTGAAGCCGACCGCAAGACCCTTCTGGCAGGCCGCCAGCCCGAGCCCGAGCGCGACATGGGTCTTGCCGGTACCGCTGTTGCCGAGGGCGATCACGTTCTCCCGCCGCTCCACGTACTCGCAGCGTGCCAGCTCCAACACCAACAGCTTGTTCAGCGACGGGATCGCGGCGAAATCGAAGCTGTCCAGGCTCTTGACGGCCGGGAAGCGGGCCTGGCGGATGCGCCGCTCCACCGTGCGCTGCTCGCGCTCGAGCAGCTCCAGCTCGGCCAGGCGCAGGAGGTAGCCGGTGTGGTCGACGCCCTCGGCGGCGCACCGCCGAGCCTGTCTGTCGTACTCGCGCAGAAAGGTTGGCAGCTTCAGCGCCTTGAGGTGATGCGCGAGCAGGACCTGCGGCACCGCGCTCATGAGGCCGCCCCGCCGAGCAGCCCCATGTAGGCCTTGGCCGAGGTGGTCGCCACCTGAGCCCGGGGCAGATAGGGATAGAGGGTCAGATCCAGCTTCGCCGGCCGGCGCTCGATGCGGCACAGCACCAGATGCTTGATGGCGTCAAAGCCGATCGTCCCCAGCCGGAGCGCCTGACGCACGGCGGCCTCGACGTCCTCGAGCCGAAAGCTCTCGAGCAGCCGCAGGACCTGAACGTATTCCCGCTTGCCGGCTTTGCCCATGCGCGCCTCCAGCAGGCGGCGCAGCGTCGCGAATGCCTCGGGCAACGCCCAGCCCTGCAGCGGTGCTGCCTGATCGAGGGCGCCGATCTTCTGCTCCAGCAGCGCCAGATAGTGCAGCGGGTCGAAGATGAACTCCTCGCGCCCATAGCAGCGCGGGTGCCGGGCGATAATCGCCGCCCCGCAGGCGATCACCACCTCCGCGACATAGCCCTTCACCAGCACCGGGCGGTGGCCGTAGACGGTCGGTACCGAGTAGTCGTTGCGGTCGTAGCGCACCAGCGACCGTGCCGAAACCCGGGCCGGCTTGCGTTCGCAGGCCTCGTAGGCGGTTGGGGGTCGCGCCTGCAGGGCGGAAAGATCGCCCACCAGCCGCTCGCCGATGCTCTCCTCATAGCCGCGAACCCGATGATCCAGCCGCTCCAGACAGCGCTGTTCGAGATGCGCATTGAGGGCAGCAAAGCTGGGCACGACCGGAACCGGCACCAGGAAGTTGCGCCGGGCATAGCCGACCAGGCCCTCCACTTTGCCTTTGTCGTTGCCCTTGCCTGGCCGGCCGAAGCGGTCGAGGAACAGATAGTGCGACTGCAGTTCGGCGAAGGCGCGCGTGCGCTGGCGCGTGCCGTCGCCCAGGATGCGTGCGACCGCCAGCCGGGTATTGTCGTACAGGATCGACTGCGGCACGCCGCCGAGAAAGGCAAAGGCGGCATTGTGCCCGTCCAGGAAGGCCTCGATCCGTTCGGCCGGGTAGGCTTTAAGGAAGCCGGCATCCGAGTGCGGCAGGTCGAGGCAGAAGAAGTGGATCTTCTGCCGCACGCCGCCGATCACCGCCACCGCCTCGCCGAAATCGGCCTGGGCATGACCGGGCGGGTGGGCCAGCGGTACGAACATCTCCTGGGCCCGGGCACGGTGCTCGTGCACATAGGCCTTCACGGTCGTGTAGCTGCCGGCATAGCCGTGCTCGGCGCGTAGGCGATCGAAGATGCGCTTGGCCGTATGCCGCTGCTTCAGCGGCGCTGAGCGGTCGGCCGCCAGGATCTGATCAATGATGCCGGTGAAGGCACCGAGCTTAGGACGGGGCGGCGGCGTGGCGCGCCGGTAGCCCGGCGGCACCGCAAAGGCCAGCATCTTGCGTACGGTATTGCGGTGAATGCCAAAACGCCGCGCCGCCTCGCGCTGGCTCAGCCCCTCAATATGGCAGGCGTGGCGAACCCGTCCGTAGAGCTCCACCGAGAACATCCCCGCCCTCTCCGGCCCGCTGTATACGAACCCAAAGAAGGCAATGACCCGGTACAGTTTTGTACCGGCGCGGCCGGACTACCCGGCCGCCTCAGTGGCACACTTTCTCAGTGCCGCACTCAGTACAGCGCTGGATGGAGCGCATCCCGGGTTATGCTGCTGCCCGTCGCCTTCCGGCAGATCCCGGCGGCGGCCGAGCAGCACATCGGTGTGCCCGTGCCGGCGATCATCGACG
>DATABZ010000101.1:0-9955 GCA_036259315.1 Gemmatimonadales bacterium
GTCGGCGCGGCGGGGTGCAGAAGAGAGTCTCCGCCCGGCGAGCGGCCACGCCCGGCGCCACGGCGCCGACAGTGCGGAACGCCGCGCGCATGGCCCAGAGGCGGGGAGAGGAGATCGGCATCGAGCGGAGAGTATAACAGCGGCGCGGGGGCGGCGATCCCCGATGGCGGTGTCACGCCTACTTCAGTCTACCGGGGCTGTGAAGCGCCCCTCCCGTGAGCGAGCTTTTCGGGTATCATCGTACCGTGCGAAGATCGAGGAAGGCCGGAGCCGGTCGCACCGTCGGCGCTTCGTTCCGTGAGTATGGCCGGGGCGTAGCTGGAGGCCTCCTCTTCAGCCTCCCGCTCCTGTACACGATGGAGGTCTGGCACGCGGGCTTCACCATGCCGCCGCACCGGCAGCTGATCTACGTGCTCGCGGCTCTGGTGCTGCTGCTGGGGTACAACCGGTTCGCGGGGCTGCATCCGGACTCGACCTGGGTGGAGGTCGGGATCGACTCGATCGAAGAGATGGGCATCGGCCTCCTGCTCTCCGCGGTCGTGCTCCTCCTCCTCGGCCGGATCACGGCGGAACAGGACGTGGGCGAGGTCCTGGGACGGATCGTGGTGGAGGCGGTGACCGTCGCGATCGGCGTCTCGGTGGGGACCGCCCAGCTCGGCGGCGGGGGTGAGGGTGAGGGGCGTGAGCCCGGCATGGGCGAGCGCGGCCGCGCGTCCTTCGGCGGGCAGCTCACGTTGTCGGCGTGCGGCGCGGTGCTCTTCGCCGCGAACATCGCCCCGACCGAGGAGATCGTGCAGATCGGCGTCGAGCTGTCCGGGCTCCAGCTCGCAGGACTCGGCATCGCCACCATGGCGGTCGCGGCTCTCATTCTCTACTTCAGCGACTTCTACGGCGCGCGGCGCTGGGCCCGAGCGGAGGGAACGGTCGGCATGCTCCGCGGGGTGGTGATCACCTACGCGCTCGGACTCGTGGCCTCGGCGGGAATCCTCTGGCTCTTCGGCAGGTTCGACGGCATGGGCCCGGCGGTGATCGCGGGACAGACGGTTGCGCTGGGCGTGGCGTCCACCATCGGCGCCTCGGCCGGACGGCTCCTCATCCAGGAGGGCGCCGGTGAGTAAGGCGGAGAAGAACTGGCTGGAATGGACCGTCTTCGGCGTCGGGTTGGTGCTCGTGCTCGCGACGCTGGGCTATCTGGTTCGCGAATCGCTGGTCACGCACGATGGTCCTCCGGAGGTGATCGCGCGGTTGGGGGCGCCCCGGCCGTCCGCGGGCGGCTACCTGGTGCCGGTCGAGGTGTCGAACGTCGGGCAGGCCACGGCCGAGGACGTGCGCGTCCGCGTGTTCCTGGACCTCCCGGACGGCGCTCGGGAAGAGGCCGAGTTCGACGTGGCGTTCCTGCCGCGGGGCTCCCTCCGGAAGGGCTGGGCCAGCTTCAGGAACGATCCGGCCCGCGGATCGCTGAGGCTAGGGGCCATCGCCTTCGAGGAGCCATGAGGCGTGATCCCAGTCACCCGGATCGCTCCCAGAGGCACTTAGTGTTATGGGTGGGTATCTATCGACCATTCACCCTTGCGCGAGCGTCGCCATGACCTTCCCCTCCGACGACTGGCTGGCCGCCTGGCAGACCGAAGACAACTACTGGCACGAGAACTTCAGCAGCCGCCCCTATGCCCTCGGCCCGGACTACTACGAGCGCTTCCGGCCGGCCTACCGCTACGGCTTCGAGTCCGCCCGTCACGGAATGGGCCGCGGGTGGGAGGAGGCGGAGCCCGACCTCCGTGCCGGCTGGGAGCGGTACGAGCACAGGGGCGAGGCCTCCTCGGTGTGGGAGGACATCAAGGACGCGGTTCGGGACGCGTGGGACCGGGTGGCGGGCCAGCGGGGTAGTAGCGAAGGGCAGGGAACCACCGAGCCCCGGGCCCGCGAGTAGTCGTGGCCGACTCCATTCGCGACCTGTTCTTCGGCACGCCGGCCAACGAGCTGGTCGAGGCGGTCGAGCCGCGCCGGACGTTCGACGACGTCGTCCTGCCGGAGACGACCCTGCGCCAGCTCAACCACGCGCTGGCGCTGGTGCGGAAGCACGATCTCATCTTCCGGCAGTGGGGCCTCGCCGAGCGGCACTCGAGCGGGCTCGGTCTCGCGTTCCACTTCGCGGGTCCGCCGGGCACCGGCAAGACGATCTGCGCCGAGGCGCTGGCCTACGCGCTGGACCAGCGCCTGCTCGTCGTCCGCTACTCGGAGCTGGAGTCGCGCTGGGTGGGACAGACCGCGAAGCACGTGGCCAGCGTGTTCCGGGCCGCCGAGCGGCAGAACGCGGTCCTCTTCTTCGACGAGGCGGACGCGATCGCTGGACGGCGATTCACGTCGCTGAGCGCGGCCTACGAGCGCGAGGCGAACGCGGTCGTGAACGTCCTGCTGCACGAGGTGGAGAGCTTCGACGGTGTGGTGATCTTCGCCACCAACCTCGCGGCGAACATCGATCCGGCGTTCGAGCGCCGGATCCGCACCCACATCCGGTTCGACATGCCGAACGCGGAGGAGCGGGAGCGGATCTGGCGGGTGCAGCTCCACGCGCGCAAGACGCCGCTGGCCGAGGACGTGGACTTCCGCGAGCTGGCCGAGCGCTATCCTCGCAGCGGGGGCGACATCAAGAACGCCGTGCTCAAGGCGGCACAGATCGCCACGACGGAGCCCGGCCCCGACGCCGACAAGCGGATCCACCAGCGCCACTTCGTTCAGGGGATGGAGGAGGTGGTGGCCGCGGAGAGCGTGATGTCGCAGTCCCTGTTCGACGTGCCGACGCCGGTGGCGCAGGCCGGCGGCGTGCTGGAGCAGATGGCGGAGGGCCAGGAACAGATCCGGGCCGAGATGGGACTGCTGGTGGAGCGGCTGGAGCAGCTGGAGCGCAGCCAGCAGCAGCTGCAGGGCGGGACGGCCACGGCGCTCGCGGAGCTGGAGCGGCGGCCCGGGCCGTCGCGAACGCCGCTCTTCGTGGCGCTGGGGGCCGCCGTTCTCGCCGCGGCCGCCCTGATCGTGGCCTTGTTCGCTGCACCGATGTCACCCTGACGGCAGCAGGCCTAGAGCCCGGGCCACCGTGATCGCCGCTGCAGGTGCACGTCTTCGCTCCGCACGTTCGTTCCCACCATCAGCACCAGCAGCCGCGACTCGTAACCCTTCGCCGTCACCCGCACGTACTGCGTCCGACAGTTGTCCACCAGCGACATGTCGAATCGAAACCGATACTCCCCGTCGCCGTCGGTGAACGCCACGTAGGGCGTGCCGAGCATCTGGAGATGTGCCCCGGCGAGCGGCTTGCCGCCGTCCTCGCGGAAGATCCGGCCCACCACGGTGCCGTACTGGACCGGTGCGCTAGGATCCGATGGGGTTTTCGGTGAAGGCACGCACTTGTCGGGCCGGTCGGGGATGTAGGCCTCCAGCGGCCGGACCGCGCGTGGCCCCGCGCCCGGACGGGTGGCGACGCGCCGCCGGCCGAAGATCCGGCGGGCCTCGGACTCCATGGTGGGCGCCTCCGCCCGAGGCGGCTCCGGTGGAGCCCCCGGATCGGAGGCTCCCTCGGGCTCGTCGGTGTCCTCGCCCTCGCTCCGCACCGCCTCGGCAGGTGCATTCGCGCGGTCCTCCGGCGCGGGTTGCCGCGCCTCGGGCGCAGGGGCGCTCGGCGGCGGTGCGGGCTGCGGCGCGGCTTCGGCAGGTGGGGGCGTGACGCGTGGAGGCTCCGGCCGTGGAGGCGGAGGCGGTTCGGGGAGGGGAGTCGGCAGGTATACCATGTCCACGCGGCGCGACGGCTCCGACTGGCGGTCGCGCTCCCCCTGCTGGACCGGAGGTTCCCGGTTAGACAGCGCTACCGCCAGGGCGATCACCGCGGTGTGAGCCAAGGCGCTCGCGGCGAGCGAGCTCCACGACGGGCGGGAACGCGGTGGGAGGGGAACTGGCGGCTGGGGCAACCCGGAACATCCTCGCTGCTGAGCGGTGGTCCGGGGAAGGTAATCCGTTCAGCCGACCGGCTCTCCGGCCTTCCACCCCCGGTCACCGAGCGCGGCCAGCAGCTCCTCCACCTGCCTCCGCTCCTGGTGCAGCGTGAGCACCAGGAGATCCCCTGGGCGGGCCCATTCGAGCGCCTCGCGCACGCTCCGGAGCTCGCTCCCGGGAGTGGCGATCGCGTCCTGCCGCAAGCCCGACCGACGCAGCTCCTCGGCCAGCAAGGCGGGTACCTCCCCCGGCGCGCGGCCCCGGAGATACGCGTCCGTCTCCTTGGCGATCACCCGGTCCGGTCGGAAGGCCAGTGCCGTGCGCGCCATCTCCCGGACGGTTTCGTCGTCGCGGTCTCCCGCCTGGCCGATCATCACCAGGCGTCGCCTGGAGGGCACGGCCTCCAGCGCTGCGGCGAGCGCGGCCAGCCCGTGCGGGTTGTGGGCATAGTCGATCACGATCCGCACTCCGCCCAGCTCGTACACGTTCGCGCGCCCGGGATTGTCGGCCGGATCCTGGCCGAACCGGCGGAGCGCGGCGCGCACCGCGTCGAGCGGAACGCCGAGGCCGACGGCTGCGGCGGCGGCGGCCAGCGCGTTGGCCACGTTGTGCCGCGCGGTTCCGCCCGCGGTGATCGGCATCTCCGCGACCGGCCCGAGGACCTCCCGCTCTCCTTGGGACACCAGGGTCAGCGCCTCGGTCTCGAGCAGGGCAACCCGTCCGCCCGCCGCCAGGTGCCGGGCAGCGACCGGATTGCCGGGGTCGAGCGAGAACCACACGACCGGGGCCGGGATGCCGACAGCCGCCCGCACCAGGGTCGGATCGTCCGCGTTCAACACTACCCGGCCTCCGGGCCCCACCGTGCGGGCGACCAGCAGCTTCGTCTCCGCCAGCGCGTCGAGCGTCTGCACGCCGAACTCGCCCAGGTGGTCCGCCGCGATGTTGGTGACGACGGCCACGTCCGACCGCTCCACCGGAAGCCCGCGCCGCAGCAGTCCGCCGCGCGCCGTCTCGAGAAGGGCGATCTCCACCTCCCGCCGGCGCAGCACCAGCCTCGCTCCCTCAGGGCCGGAGTAGTCGCCCTCGTCCAGTGTGAGGTCGCCGACCGTGACACCCTCGGTGGAGCTGACCCCGGCGACGCGCCTCGCGGCTTTCGCCATGGCGGCGAGCAATCGGACCACCGTCGTCTTGCCGTTCGAGCCCGTCACCAGCGCGATCGGAACGTCGTGCACCTCGCTCCATGGAATCCGGGAGTGCTCGGGAATGTCGTCCACCGGCCAGCTGGAGACGCCGGTTCCCGCACCGACCGACACCTCGTCCTCCCCGACCAGGAACGTGAGCCCTCGCGCGCGCGCGGCGTCGCGAATCTTCAGCAGACCGGGGCGCCGCTCCTCGGCGATGGCCGTGCGCAGCCGCGCGGCCGCCTCCTCGAAGTTGCCGTTCGAACGTCCGGCGATGGCCGCTTCGGCCGCGCTCCAGGCCCACTCGTTCAGGTCGGTCGCCGCGTAGAGCGCATCGAGCGGCGCCGTGAAGCCGAGAGTCACGCCGCCCGCATAGCGCCGCTCCGCGAGTTGCTCCCCCGTCCAGCCTACGGCCTCGAGCATACGGCTCGCGGCCTGACGCCACGCGGCAATCAGCGCCTCGCGGCGCTCGTCGGCCACCCGGACCTCGATCACGGCGCCCGGCTGGTCCAGCAGGAGCCCGGGCCCGGTGAGCCGGCGCGAGTCGAGCAGTTCCATATGCGGCGTAAACCTACCTGCCCCTGTGTGGTGTGTCACCGCATCGATCCACGTACCACGTGAACGTGGGGGCCCATGTCCGGTCGCAGCGTCCTAGACACGCCCTCCGTCGCCGAGCTTCAGGGCCCCGATCCTGCCGAGCTCCAAATCACCCGCCTGCGCGCCATGCGGGGCCCCAACTATTGGCGGCTCGCGCCGGTCATCGCCTGCGATCTGGGGGTGGGCTC
Organism: Gemmatimonadales bacterium; assembly: GCA_036259315.1. Classification (GTDB taxonomy): domain Bacteria; phylum Gemmatimonadota; class Gemmatimonadetes; order Gemmatimonadales; family GWC2-71-9; genus CAVVWJ01. The sequence goes on from DATABZ010000101.1 coordinate 5,954, forward strand.
GCTCGGCTCGCTCACTTCGGCCGACCTGGCTGGTTTCGCGGAGCGCCTGGAGCGCGTGATGCCTACGCTCCGGAGTCATCCCTGCACGCGCAACAGGGAGGGCGGATTCTTCGAGCGACTCCGGGAAGGAACGGGGTGGGCTCACATCCTCGAGCACGTGGTGCTCGAGCTGCAGACGCTGGCGGGATCCAAGGTGAGCTTCGGGCGGGTAGTCCCTTCGACGAGCGACGAGAGCTGGTGGGTGATCCTGGAGTACGAGGAGGAAGAGGTCGGCCTGCAGGCGACGCGGGATGGCGTCGAGGTGATCCGCGCGTGTCTCGGCGGCAGCGAGCCCGACATTGCGGCACTGGTCGCCAGCCTCTCCGACCTGAGGGACGCCGTCCGCCTCGGCCCCTCGACCGCGGTGATCGTGGAGGAAGCCCGGCGCCGGGGGATTCCCGTCCGCCGCCTCAATACCGGCTCGCTGGTCCAGCTCGGCCTCGGCCGCAGCCTGCGCCGCATCCGCGCGGCGGCGACGGACGCCACCAGCATCATCGCCTCCGACATCGCCCAGGATAAGGACCTCACCAAGCGCGTCCTCCAGAACATCGGCCTTTCGGTGCCGGTCGGCGCCGTGGCCCGGAGTCTCGACCGGGCGGTCGAGATCGCGCGCGAGATCGGCTTCCCCGTGATGCTCAAGCCGCTGGACGGGAACCAGGGCCGCGGCATCTCGCCTCGCCTCGGCTCCGAGGCCGAGCTGGCGGACGCGTGGGCGCAGGCGGAGCGGTTCGGGAAGCTGGTCGTCGAGCGGTACGTCGAAGGACGAGACCACCGGGTGCTGGTGGTGAACGGCAAGGTCGTCGCGGTGGCCGAGCGCGTGCCCGCTCACGTGGTGGGTGACGGCGTCGGTTCGATCCGGGACCTGGCGGCGCAGGTCAATCGCGATCCGCGCCGCGGCCCCGGACACGGCAACATCCTCACCGCGCTTCCCCTCGATCAGCAAACCGAAGAGTTTCTCGCCCGGCAGGGGCTCACGCTCGAGACGGTCCCCGCCGCCGGTGAGAGAGTCTTCCTCCGGTCGACGGCGAACCTCTCCACCGGCGGCACCTCCATCGACCGGACCGACGAGATCCACCCCGACAACGTGACCGCCTGCGAGATGGCCGCCGGTGTGGTGGGCCTGGACATCGCGGGCATCGACGTGCTCACGCCCGACATCTCGGTGCCGTTCGAGGAGAACGGCGCGATGATCATCGAGATCAACGCCGCGCCGGGCATTCGGATGCACGAGCATCCGGCCGAGGGACGGCCCCGCAGGGTCGCGGCCGCGATCCTCGACATGCTCTTCCCGCCGGGCGCGCGTCCCACGATCCCGGTGATCGCGGTGACCGGCACCAACGGCAAGACCACCACGACCCGACTCATCGCGCACCTCTTCCGGACCACCGGCAGGACCGTGGGATTCACCACCACCGACGGTGTGTACCTCCAGAACCGTCTCGTGGTCCGGGGAGATATGACCGGTCCCTTCGCCGCCAACGTGCTGCTGTCGAACCCGACCGTGGAGGTCGCGGTCCTGGAGACGGCGCGCGGCGGGATCCTCCGCGCGGGACTCGGCTTCGACGAGTGCGACGTCGGCATCGTGCTGAACGTGGCCGGCGATCACCTGGGGCTCCACGGCATCAACACCCTCGAGCAGCTCGCGGACGTCAAGGCGGTGGTGCCGTCGGTGGTGAAGCGTCGCGGCACCGCGGTGCTCAACGCCGACGACCCGTTGGTCGCGGCCATGGCCGAGCGCACCAAGGGTGACGTGGTCTACTTCACCACCGCTCCCGACAACCGCAACCCGCTGGTCGAGGCGCACCTGGAGACCGGCGGCACGGCGGCCTGCATCGCGAACGGCGAGTTCGTCATCCGCCGGGGCAAGCTCTGCATACCGATCGCGGCCGTTCACGAGGTGCCGCTCACCGTCGAGGGCTTGGCCCGCTTCCAGTACGGCAACGTGCTCGCGGCGATCGCCGCGACGTTCGTCCAGGGGATGCGCTACGAGGACATCCGCGCCGGGCTGCTCTCGTTCTTTCCCTCGCCGGCGCTCACGCCCGGTCGGCTCAATCTGTTCCGGGTGCGGGGTGGGACCGTGCTGGTGGACTACGCGCACAACCCCCGCGCGGTGGAAGGGCTCATGGAAGTCGCCCTCGGACTCGAGGCTCGCCGGCGGATCGGCGTCCTCGCCGCCCCGGGCGACCGCCGGGACGAGGACGTGCGCGAAGTGGGCCGGCTCTGCTCCCGGCTGGACCACGTCATCCTCAAGGAAGACGACGATCGCCGGGGACGCAGCCCGGGCGCGGTGGCGCGGCTGCTCGAGGAGGGCCTGCGCGAGGGCGGCCTCCCGGCGGAGCGGGTCGAGACGGTGTTCGCCGAGCCGGAAGCGGTCACCCGCGCCCTCGGCATGCTGCAGGATGGCGATCTGCTCGTCGTCCTGGCGGCGGACGTCGGCGCGGTGCTGCATGCCGTCCGGTACCGCGTCAGCGGCGAGCACCGGGCGAGCGGCGAGACGCGGAGGACATGATGGCCGGAGGAAACGGACGGCGCCGGGTGGGGCGGCTCTTCATCATCGGGGGCGCCGAGGATCCCGACGACGACAATCTCAGGATCCTGCCGCATCTGGTGAAGCTCGCGGGCGGGCGCCGGGCCCGCATCATCGTCTGCGCCGCGGCGACCGCCGAGCCGGTGGAGTCGCTGCGCAACTACCGGAAGGTGTTCGAGACTCTCGGCGTGAAGGAGGTCGTGGACGCGGCGTTCGAGGATCGCGAGGAAGGCCACGATCCCAAGCTGATGGCGGCACTGCAGCGTGCCACCGCGGTGTTCATGATTGGCGGGGACCAGCTCCGGATCACCAGCGTCCTGTCGGGCACCGACTTCGACCGCGGTCTGCGGGAGCGGTTCGGCTCCGAGGGTCTGCTGGTGGCGGGCACCAGCGCCGGGGCGGCGGCCATGAGCAGCACCATGATCATCCGGGGCGAGGGTGGGGCGGTCCGGCGGGATGCGGTCGAGCTCGCGCCGGGGCTCGGGTACATGCGCGACGTCACCATCGACACCCATTTCGACCGCGGCGGCAGGATTCAGCGGGTGATGGCGATCTTCGCCCAGAACCCCGCCACCATGGGGCTCGGCATCGACGGCGACACGGCGATCGAGGTGGTGCCCGCGAAGCGCTTCCACGTGATCGGCAGTGGGACGGTGATCGTATTCGACGGCCGAGTGACCCACAGCAATGCCGCGTTGGTGGCCCAGGACGAGCCGCTCGCCTTGACGGACGTGAAGGTGCACGTCCTGCCTGACGGGTACGGGTTCAACCTGAAGACCAAGCGGCCGATCATCCCCAAGCAGGGCCGGGAGTCGGGCGACTAGGACTTCGGTCGGTCCTAGTCGTCCGCCTCGCGCGGCAGCCGCACCCCGCGGAGGTCGCGGACGAACTCCCGTCGTCGATCCTCCACCGGCGTCGGCTCCGCCGACGGCGCCGGCTCCGGGCGCGAGGTCCGCGGCCGCTCCGCCGGGCGGCCGTCGCCGTTCGGCTGGAAGTGGATCACCTGCTTCCAGCTCCGGGTGATGGCGTCCGCGAAGATGAGCACGAGGTCTCCCGGCGCCGCCTCGCGCAATGCGGCTTCCACCGCGGCCTGCTCGTCCGGGATGACGGCAACCAGTTCCGGCGGAGCGCCGTGCTCCACCAGCGCCTCACGCAGGATGTTCGGCACCTCGTCCGGCTTCCGGCCCCGGAGCGTGTCGTCCCGCCGGCAGATGTAGCGATCGAACCTGCCCGCCGCGATCCGCCCGATGTCCCGGATGTCCTCGTCCCGGCGGTCGCCGGGTGCCGCGAGCACGCAGATCCGCCGCCCGGCCACGTCGAGCCGGGCCACCAGCTCGCACATCGCCTCGACCGCGGCCGGGTTGTGGCCGTAATCCAGTATCACCTTGAACGGGTGCTCGTCGTAGATGTTCATCCGGCCCGGCGCCTGGAAGAAC
>DATABZ010000102.1:0-3118 GCA_036259315.1 Gemmatimonadales bacterium
GTCCCCATAAACGGTTTGCCGCGTCGCCTCGCCCTGACTCAAGCGAACGACGCGGCCGCTTCGGATGTCGATGGCCGGAAAGAGGTCCACTAGTGCGGTATTACGGGAGCCACCGCTCGAGAGTGTCGCGTGCCCCTTGCGCGATCGCGCCGGTGGGCGGCCCCTCGAGCAGCGCCCGCAAACGGTCGCGCTCCCGCTCGAAGGCTTCGCGGTGCTCCTTGGGCACGGGAGCGCCGTTGCCGAGGTCCACCCGGCGCGAGTCCTTGGCGACTCCGTTGACTCGGAACTCGTAGTGCAGGTGCGGCCCACTGGCGAGGCCGGTGGAGCCGACGTACCCGATCGTCTGGCCTTGAGTGACTCGCGCTCCCCGACGCACGCCGCGCGCGAACCCGCGTAGATGGCCGTACCGGGTCGTGATGCCGTTCCGGTGCCGAAGCTCGACGAGGTTGCCGTAGCCGCCGGCCCTGCCGGCCCGGAGCACCACACCGTCGCCCGCGGCCATCACCGGCGTCCCGGGCGAAGCGGCGTAGTCGGTGCCCTGATGCCGCCGAGTGATGCCCAGCACCGGATGCCGGCGGGCGCGCGCGAACGAAGAGGAGATCCGTCGGAACTGGACCGGGGCCCGCAGGAACGCGCGCCGCAGCGAGTTGCCGTCGGTGTCGTAGAACGTGGGCCGCCCTTCGGTTTCGAAGCGGAAGGCCGTCAAGCTCTTGCCCGACATGGTGAGCTCGCTCGCCACAACCCGCCCGAACCGGATCTCGCCGTCCTCCGAGATCAACCGATCGAACACCACGCGGAAGCGGTCGCCGGTCTGGATGTCGCGAGTGAAGTCCACCTGCCAGGCGTAGATGTCGGCCAGGTCCCAGGCCAGGCGCTGGCGCTGGGCCGCGTCGAGCTGGTCGTCGCCGACCTGGGCGTCGATCGCCTCGTAGAGCGAGTTGTCGATCGCGCCTTCGATCCGGAAGGGCTCCCCGCGCCACTGAATGGAGTCCACGGCGGATTCCCACCCGGCCGCGGCGCGGCGGAACACCACCCGTTGCTCCGGCGTGGCCCGCACGCTGATGCGATCGGGCAGCGAGTCGGCGGCGGGCCGGCGAAAGCTGAACACGAGCCCGGCCCTGAGCCGGCGGGGGTTCAGCGCGGCCACGTCGAGCCGCGCCAGGTCCAGGTCGAGCACCCCCTGCCGAGCCAACAGCTCGGACAGCGTCTCGCCTCGCCGAAGGGTGTCGAGCACTTCGGTGGAGAGGTCGCCCACCACGACGATCGGCTGGGCCAGCGGCAGGTCGACACGGGTCCAGGGCCGCCGGACACCCGCCAGCGCGACGGCGGCCGCGGACACGACGAAGAGGCCGCCCGCGAGCCGGCCGCGCATCAGTCCATCTGCCTGCGGATGAAGGTGGGGATCTCCATCTCCGGCGTCTCCGCCGGCGGCCCTGCCGCGGGCGGCGGCTGGGGCGCGCGCGGCTGCGGCCGGGGGAGCGGTTGCGTGGCCGGCGGATGAGCACCGGGCGGCTGCTGCACGGGTGCGGAGGGGCGCCCGCGGGTGGTCGGGAAGTTGAGCACGCCGGCCGGGCCCGACGGGCGGCCGACGGGCGCCTGATGCTGATGCTGGGGCTGATGCTGGTGCTCCAGCGGCATCGCGCGATCGAAGCCGGTGGCGATGACGGTGACGCGGACCTCGCCGTGCATGGCCGCGTCGTTGCCGGCGCCGAAGATGATCTCCGCCTCGTCGCCCACCGCGTCGTGGATGATGTCGTTGATCTGGGTGGTCTCGCCCAGGGTGAGATCGTCGCCGCCGATGATGTTGATGAGCACCCCGGTGGCGCCGGCGATCGAGACGTTGTCGAGCAGGGGGCTGGAGATCGCCTGCTGCGCCGCCTCCAGCGCCCGGTTGTCCCCCCGGCCGATGCCGGTGCCCATGAGGGCGGCGCCGCCGTTCTGCATGACCGTCCGGACGTCGGCGAAGTCCACGTTGATGATGCCGGTGCTGGTGATGAGGCTGGCGATGCCCTGGGTGGCGTGGAGGAGGACTTCATCGGCCTTCTTGAGCGCGTCCTGGAAGGGAATTCCCTTTCCCACGACCGCGAGGAGCCGCTCGTTCGGCACCACGATCATCGTGTCCACGTTCTTCCGCATCTCGGAGATCCCCTGCTCCGCCTGCTTCATTCGCCGCCGCCCTTCGAAGAGAAAGGGCTTGGTGACGATGCCGACGGTGAGCGCGCCGGCTTCGCGGGCCATCTGAGCCACGATCGGCGCCGCACCGGTGCCGGTGCCCCCGCCCATGCCGCAGGTGACGAAGACCATGTCGGCGCCCTGGACGGCGACGGCGACCTCGTCCCGGTTCTCCTCGATCGCCTGGCGTCCGATCTCGGGCCTAGCGCCGGCGCCCAGGCCGCGCGTGAGCTTCCGCCCGATCTGGATCTTCACCCCGGACTTGGACAGGGCGAGCGCCTGGGCGTCGGTGTTCACCGAGATGAACTCGACACCTCCCAGCTGGTCCTCGATCATGCGGTTCACGGCATTGCCACCGCCCCCACCCACGCCGACGACTTTCATCCGCGCGGTCTGGACGACGTTGTCTTCCAGCTCAAAGATCATGGTTGGTTCCCCCGGGCACTGCTCAGAAGAAGTCCTGGAGCCACCGCTTAACGGGAGCGAGCACCTTCTCTACCGCCGGCGACTTCCGGGAGCCGCTCCCGAAGCCGCCACTCATCGCGACCTGTCTGGCGCCGTACAGGACCAGCCCAGCGGGCACCGCCATTCGCGGCGATTCCACGCTATCCGCCAGCCCCCTCAGTCGCTGCCCCGGAACGCCGATGCGGGCCGGCATCGCGAACACCTCGCGAGCCAGCTCCACGATGCCGGGCGTCAGCGCGCCGCCTCCTGTCAGGATCACTCCAGCGGGTAAGCGCTGATGATAGCCTGCGCGCGTCACTTCATCCAGCGCGTATTCCAGCACTTCCTGGAGGCGCATGTGCATGATGTGCGCCAGCACGCGCCGTTGCGCGTTGCGCGCCCCTTGGCCCGGCGTGCTGGGCAGGTCGATCACGTCGCTCTCCGGCACCAGCGGCTCGAAGCCGGCGCCGTGCCGCTCCTTGAGCCGCTCCGCGTCGAGCTG
>DATABZ010000103.1:0-8251 GCA_036259315.1 Gemmatimonadales bacterium
TTCGACAACATCGACAAGGCTCCGGAGGAGCGGGCGCGCGGGATCACGATCGCCACCGCGCACGTGGAGTACCAGACGGAGGCGCGGCACTACGCGCACGTGGACTGCCCGGGGCACGCCGACTACGTGAAGAACATGATCACGGGGGCGGCGCAGATGGACGGGGCGATCCTGGTCGTCAGCGCGGCGGACGGGCCGATGCCGCAGACGCGCGAGCACATCCTGCTGGCGCGGCAGGTCAACGTGCCCTACATCACCGTGTTCCTGAACAAGGTGGACATGGTCGACGACCCGGAGCTGCTGGAGCTGGTGGAGCTGGAGGTGCGCGAGCTGCTCAGCGAGTACGACTTTCCGGGCGACGACACGCCGATCATCAAGGGTTCGGCGCTGAAGGCGCTGGAGTCGGGGGATCCGGCCTCGGAGTGGGGGCAGAAGATCACGGAGCTGATGGACGCGATCGACAGCTACATCCCGGAGCCGGAGCGCGAGATCGACAAGCCGTTCCTGATGCCGGTCGAGGACGTGTTCTCGATCACGGGGCGGGGCACGGTGGCCACGGGGCGGATCGAGCGCGGGATCATCAAGGTGGGCGACACGGTCGAGATCGTGGGGATGAACTCGGAGAAGAGCACCACGGTCACGGGCGTGGAGATGTTCCGCAAGCTGCTGGACGAGGGGCAGGCGGGGGACAACGTGGGGCTGCTGCTTCGGGGTGTGGCCAAGGACGAGATCGAGCGGGGGATGGTGCTGGCGAAGCCGAAGACGATCACGCCGCACACGAAGTTCAAGGCCGAGGTCTACGTGCTGACGAAGGAGGAGGGGGGGCGGCACACGCCGTTCTTCAACGGGTACCGTCCGCAGTTCTACTTCCGCACGACGGACGTGACGGGGCCGGCGAACCTGCCGGAGGGGGTGGAGATGGTCATGCCGGGGGACAACGTGCAGATGACCGTGGAGCTGATCACGCCCATCGCCATGGAGAAGGAGCTGCGCTTCGCCATCCGCGAGGGCGGCCGCACCGTCGGCGCCGGCGTCGTCACCGAGATCGTCGACTGAAGCCGGTTGGCGGACCCGGCTCGCCCCGAACGGCGGCGCGCCGGCCGCTTCATGGCTCAACGCAACCGTCAACCGAGCTCGAAGGAATAGAATGGCTGGCAAGATCCGCATCCGGCTGAAGGGCTTCGATCACGCTGTGATCGACCAGACCACGGCCGACATCGTCCGCACGGCGGAGAAGACCGGCGCCCGCGTCAGCGGCCCGATCCCGCTCCCCACGCGCGTCCAGCGGTGGACCGTGCTCCGGTCCCCGCACGTGGACAAGAAGAGCCGCGAGCAGTTCGAGCTGAAGACGCACAAGCGCGTCATCGACATCCTCGACTCGCGCCCGCAGACCGTCGACGCCCTCACCAAGCTGGATCTGCCGGCGGGTGTGGACGTCGAGATCAAGGTGGACTGAGGAGGACGCGATGTCTGGAATCATCGGAAAGAAGCTGGGCATGACCCAGCTGTTCGACGCGACCGGCGCCGTGGTGCCGGTGACCGTCATCGAGGCGGGGCCCTGCCCGGTCGTGCAGGTCCGCACCCGGGAGAGGAACGGCTACCAGGCCGTCCAGCTCGGGTTCGGCGCGCGCAAGGCGACCCGCGCCAGCAAGGCCGAGGTCGGCCACGCCACCAAGGCGGGGCTGGAGAGCGCCCCCGAGGTGCTTCGTGAGTTCCAGTTCGGCGGGGACGCGAGCCCGGCGGTCGGCGACAGGGTCACGGTCGACCAGTTCGAGGAGGGCGCCAGGGTCAAGGTGACCGGCACCACCAAGGGCCGCGGTTTCCAGGGCGTGATGAAGCGCCACGGGTTCGGCGGCGGACGCGCCTCGCACGGCGCCACCCGCATCCACCGCGCCCCCGGCTCCATCGGCGCGGGCACCAACCCGTCCCGCGTCATCAAGGGGAAGCGGATGCCCGGCCAGATGGGGAACGTGCAGCAGACCGTGCGCAACCTCCGGGTCGCCAAGGTCGACGCCGAGCGGAACCTTATCTACATCCGCGGCGCCGTGCCGGGCCCGGTGAACGGGTTCGTCTTCATCACGAAGCAGTAGGGGGGAGAGATGCTCAGCGCACGTTACTTCAGCGCAGCCGGCGAGCAGGGCGACGCCGTCCAGCTCCCCCAGGAGCTGTTCGACGGCGTGGTCCACGAGGCCGCGCTGCACCAGGTGATCAAGGCGCACCTGGCGAACCGGCGGCAGGGTACCGCCGCGACCAAGACCCGCGGCATGGTGTCCGGCGGGAACAACAAGGCGTGGCGGCAGAAGGGGACCGGGCGCGCGCGCCAGGGCTCCATCCGCGCCCCGCACTGGCGCGGCGGCGGGATCGTCTTCGGCCCGAGCCCGCGCTCGTACCACCAGGACGTCCCCAAGAAGGTGAAGGCGCTCGCCCGCCGCTCCGCGTTCAACACGCGGGCGCTCGCGGAGCAGGTCAGCGTCATCGAGCGCTTCGACCTGGACGCCCCCAAGACCCGCCGCGTGGCCGAGCTGCTCGGCAGGCTCGGCGTGGCCGAGAAGAAGGTCCTGGTCCTCACCGACGGGATCAACAACCCGCTGTTCCTCTCGGTGCGCAACCTCCGGAACGTGCGCGTGATGCCGTTCCGCGAGGCGTCGGCGTACGACGTGATGACGGCGAACGAGCTGGTGATCGAGTCCGCCGCCCTGCAGGGCGCGGCCGCCGGCGCCGAGAAGGAGGAGACAGTCAATGCGTAGCATCCACGAGGTGATCGTGCGCCCGCTGCTGACCGAGAAGTCCACGGAACAGCTCGACACGCGCAACGCCTACACCTTCGTCGTCGCCAACGACGCCAACAAGATCGAGATCGCCTACGCGGTCGAGAAGCAGTTCGGCGTGAAGGTCAAGAACGTCCGCACCATGCGGTACGCGGGGAAGGACCGCCGGGTGGGCAAGTACGTCGGCCGCCGCGCCTCCTGGAAGAAGGCGGTCGTCACCCTCCAGGAGGGCGACACCATCGAGATCTTTGAGGGAGTCTGACGATGCCGACCAAGCAATTCAAGCCGGTCACCGCCGGGACTCGCTTCCGCCAGATCAGCGACTTCTCCGAGGTGACCCACTCCGGGCGGCCCGAGAAGTCGCTGACCGAGGCCATCAGCAAGTCCGGCGGCCGGAACCACCACGGGCACGTGACCTCGCGCCGCCGCGGCGGGGGGCACAAGCGCCTGTACCGGGTGGTGGACTTCAAGCGCAACAAGCACGGCGTCAAGGCGCGCGTGGAGCGCATCGAGTACGATCCGAACCGGACCGCCAACCTGGCCCTGGTGGTGTACGAGGACGGCGAGCGCCGCTACATCCTGCACCCGCGCGGCCTGAGCGTCGGCGACACCATCGAGTCCGGCCCGGGGTCGGACATCCGGGTCGGCAACTCGCTCCCGCTGGCGGAGATCCCCCTGGGGACCACCGTCCACAACATCGAGCTCCGTCCGGGCAAGGGCGCCCAGCTGGCGCGCTCGGCGGGCGCCGGGGTGCAGATCGTCGCGAAGGAGGGTGACTACGTCACCCTGCGCATGCCCTCCACCGAGGTGCGCATGGTCCGCCGCGAGTGCACGGCGACGGTCGGCCAGGTGGGGAACGTGGACCACGAGAAGCAGTCCATCGGCAAGGCGGGCGCGAACCGCTGGCGGGGCAAGCGTCCCAAGGTCCGCGGCGTGGCGATGAACCCCGTCGACCACCCGATGGGCGGCGGCGAGGGCAAGACCTCGGGCGGGCGTCCGCCGGTCACCCCCTGGGGCAAGCCCGAGGGCGTGAAGACCCGCAAGAACAAGAAGGCGTCGAACAGGCTCATCGTCCGCGGCCGCAAGCGCGGGCGCGCCACCAAGTAAGCCCGCGCCCCGAGGGGCGCCGGGCTCGCCTGGAAACAGCAGTCCGTCCACCCTGTTCCGGCGGGGTGGACGGATCGCTGGTCTTTGGTTAGGTTTACTGGCTATGCCGCGAACCTGGGTCGCGGCGTATCGCGTCCACCACTGGACACCAAGTGGACCTTGCTCCCGGCATGGGGCCGGGGGCGAAGCTAAGAGCGAGAGCAGATCACATGCCGAGAAGTCTGAAGAAGGGGCCGTTCGTCGAGGACAGCCTCCTGAAGAAGATCCGGCAGATGAACGAGCGGGGTGAGAAGCGCGTGGTCAAGACCTGGTCGCGCAGCTCCACCATCGTCCCCGAGTTCATCGGCCACACCCTCGCGGTGCACAACGGGAACAAGTTCATCCCGGTGTACCTCACGGAGAACATGGTCGGGCACAAGCTCGGCGAGTTCGCGCCCACCCGCATGTTCCGCGGGCACGGCGGGAAGCTCGCCGACAAGCGCGCCAAGGCGCGCTAGCCCACACGAGCGAGAGGAGACACAACCATGCAAGCTCGTGCACTGGCCAAGAACGTCGGGATGTCGCCCCGCAAGATGCGGATGGTCATCGACCTGATCCGCGGGCGGGGCGTCAACGAGGCATACTCGATCCTGAAGTTCTCCAAGAAGGCCGCGACCACCCCGATCGAGAAGGCGCTCCGCTCCGCCGTCGCCAACGCGCAGCAGAAGGCGGACGCGCAGGGCACCTATCTCGACGTGGACGACCTGTTCGTCCGTGAGGCGTACGTCAACGAGGGCCCGACGATGAAGCGGTTCTCTCCGCGCGCCATGGGCCGCGCCACGCCGATCATGAAGCGGTCCAGCCACGTCACCATCATCGTCGACGAGAAGGAGTAAGCCGTGGGACAGAAGACCCATCCGAGAGGGTTCCGGCTCGGGATCGTCGCCCCGTGGAAGTCGCGCTGGTACGCCGAGCGCAACTTCCCCGAGCTCCTCGTCGAGGACGAGACGATCCGGAAGTACCTGAACCAGCGCCTGGGGCACGCCTCGATCGCCGAGGTCGAGATCGAGCGCAAGCCCGGGAAGGTCATCGTCACCGTCCACACCGCCCGTCCGGGCGTGGTGATCGGCAAGGGCGGCTCCGAAGTCGACAAGCTGCGTGACGAACTCGGCCGGCTCACCAAGGCCAACGAGGTCGCGATCAACGTCGAGGAGGTGAAGCGTCCGGAGGTGGACGCCCAGCTCGTCGCCGACAGCATCGCGCACCAGCTGGTCCAGCGGGTCTCCTTCCGCCGCGCCATGAAGCGCGCGGTGCAGAACGCCATGCGCGCCGGGGCGGAGGGGATCAAGATCCAGGTCGGCGGCCGCCTGAACGGCGCGGAGATCGCGCGCTCCGAGGGCTACAAGGAGGGGCGGATCCCGCTCCAGACTCTCCGCGCGGACATCGACTATGCCCAGTCCACCGCGCGCACCACGTACGGCACCATCGGCGTCAAGGTCTGGGTGTTCAAGGGCGAGGTGGTGGAGAACCGCCGCGGCCGCACCTACTCCAGCGACGCTTGAGGAGGACTAGAAGATGCTTGCCCCCAAGCGAGTAAAGTACCGTAAGCAGATGAAGGGCCGCATGAAGGGGAAGGCGACCCGGGGCAACACCGTTGCCTTCGGCGACTTCGGCCTTCAGGCCATGGAGCCCGGCTGGATCACCAACCGGACCATCGAGGCGGCCCGTATCGCCATGACCCGCCACATCAAGCGTGGCGGCAAGGTCTGGATCCGGATCTTCCCCGACAAGTCCCTGACCAAGAAGCCCCTCGAGGTGCGCATGGGCAAGGGCAAGGGCAACCCGGAGTTCTGGGTGGCCGTGGTGAAGCCGGGCCGGATCATGTTCGAGCTGGAGCACGGGAACCGCGAGATGGCGCGCCGGGCCCTGGAGCTCGCCGCGGCCAAGCTGCCGGTGAAGTGCAAGATCGTGGAGCGCGAGAAGCCCGCAGTGGCGGCCGCCGAGGCCGAAGGAGGTGCGGAATGAAGTCCGATCGCACCCGCGGCACCGACGCGGTGAGCCTCCGCGAGCTGACGGAGGAGGAGCTCCAGGAGCGCCTCGAGCAGCTCCGCGAGGAGCAGTTCCGGCTCCGCTTCCGGGCCACCACGACCCAGCTCGAGAACCCCATGCTGGTGCGGGACATCCGTCGGGACATCGCGCGGATCAACACCGTCCTGCGCGAGCGGCAACTTTCCGGTGAGGGCACACGCTGATGACCGAGAACCAGAACACCCAGGGCCAGGAAGAGCGTGGCCGCCGGAAGACGCGGGTCGGCACCGTCGTCTCCGACAAGATGGACAAGACGGTGGTGGTCAGCGTGGAGCGCCGCTTCCCGCACCCGCTGTACGGGAAGCAGATGACCCGCAGCAAGAAGTTCCACGCGCACGACGAGAACAACGAGTACCACGTCGGCGACGTGGTCCGGATCGTCGAGACGCGTCCGCTCAGCAAGCTGAAGCGGTGGCGGGTCGCCGAGGTGATCGAGCGCGCCAGATAACAGCCGCCGGGGGGAGGGAAGGGCTCGCCCGCCCTTCCCCGCACGGCGTTCCGAATCCTGAGGGGAAGACATGATCCAGCAAGAATCGATCGTCAGGATCGCGGACAACAGCGGCGCGAAGCGGGCGCTGGTGATCCGCGTCCTCGGCGGCAGCAAGCGGCGCTATGCCCGCATCGGCGACATCGTGGTGGTCGCCGTCAAGGACGCGCTCCCGGACGGGACCGTGAAGAAGGGCGACGTCGCGAAGGCGGTGGTGGTCCGCACCACCAAGGAGATGCGGCGCAAGGACGGCTCGTACATCAAGTTCGACGAGAACGCCGCCGTCATCATCAACAACGAGGGCGAGCCCCGCGCCACCCGCATCTTCGGCCCGGTGGGCCGCGAGCTGCGCGAGCGGCGCTACATGAAGATCGTCTCGCTGGCCCCGGAGGTGATCTGATGGCGAAGCTGAGGATCCGCAAGGGCGACCGCGTCAAGGTCATCAGCGGCAACCACAAGGGCAAGGAGGGCACCGTCCTCCGCGTCGAGCCCGAGAAGAACCGGGTCGTCGTCCAGGGCGTGAACCTGCGCAAGCGCCACATGCGGCCCTCGCAGACCAACCCCGAGGGCGGCATCGTCCAGTTCGAGGCGCCGGTCCACGCGTCCAACGTGATGCTGGTCGACCCCTCCACCGGCGAGCCCACCCGCGTCCGGAACCAGGTGAACGGGGACGGGAGCAAGGACCGCGTCGGGGTCCGTTCCGGCAAGGTGATCCCCCGGGCCTGAGCCGCACCGCGGGCGCCGCCGCGGCGCCCGCGCACCGAACAGCGTGACCGCCCTCCCGGGCACGAGGCCGCGGGGGGATACGGAACGCAGGAGATTGAAGAATGGCCACCGAGAACGGAAGCAAGCCGCGTCCGCGGCTGCAGCGCTACTACGAGGAGCAGGTCCGGGGACGCCTGCAGGGCGAGTTCGGCTTCAAGACCCCCATGCAGGTGCCCAAGCTGGAGAAGGTCGTCATCAACGTCGGCATGGGCGAGGCGAACAAGAACCCCAAGCTCCTCGACGCGGTGGTGGCCGAGCTGGCGCTGATCTCCGGGCAGAAGCCCGTGATCACGCGCGCCAAGAAGGCGATCTCCAACTTCAGCCTGCGCGAGAACCAGCCGGTCGGCGCCTCGGTCACGCTCCGGCGCGAGCGGATGTTCGAGTTCCTCGACCGCCTGATCAACGTGGCGATGCCGCGCATCCGCGACTTCCGCGGTGTTCCCACCCGCTCGTTCGACGGGCGCGGGAACTACACGATGGGCGTGAAGGAGCAGCTCATCTTCCCGGAGATCGAGTACGACAAGGTCGAGAAGATCCACGGGATGGACATCACCATCGTGACGTCCACCGACCGGGACGACGAGGCCCTGGCGCTGCTGCGGGAGATGGGGATGCCGTTCCGGGGCGCCTCCCCGGTGCAGGTCCAGGCGTAACTTTCACAGGCGACACACCATGGCACGCAAGGCCCTGATCGAGAAGGCGAACCGCAAGCCCAAGTTCGGTGTACGCGGCTACAACCGCTGCAACCGGTGCGGCCGTCCGCGCGCGTTCATGCGCAAGTTCGGGCTCTGCCGCATCTGCTTCCGGGAGATGGCGCTGCGCGGGGAGATCCCCGGCGTCCGCAAGGCGAGCTGGTAACACCCCGCTCCGGCGGGTCGACAGGGCGCCGGGACGGGGGGAGACCATCCCCCCCGAACGCGCCCCTCTTTTCCATTCACTTCCTACGAGTCCGGCTTCCCGCCGGATACTATAGGAGAGAAGCTTCATGGTGACGGATCCGATTGCGGACATGCTCACCCGGGTGAGAAACGCGCAGCGCGCGCGGCACCGCAGGGTC
>DATABZ010000104.1:0-5947 GCA_036259315.1 Gemmatimonadales bacterium
CTCGACGTTGAAGATCTCGGGGAACTTGGCCACCATGATCTTCTCCACCAGCTCGCCCAGCTCGGTGGGGAAGAAGCGGCGCTGCTCCACCCGCACGTACTCCCGGGCGGAGAGCGTCGAGATGATGGCGCTGTAGGTGGACGGGCGGCCGATGCCCAGCCGCTCCAGCTCCTTCACCAGGCTGGCCTCGGAGTAGCGCGGCGGCGGCTCGGTGAAGTGCTGCGACGGCGTGATCTCCTTCACGTCGGCCCGGTCGCCCTGCGCCAGCGGCGGAATGGGTGGGAGGTCCTCCACCTGGCGGCCCTCCTCCTTCTCCCGGCCCTCGGTGTACAGGACGTGATACCCGTCGAACACCATGACCGACCCGGTGGCGCGGAACAGATACCGGCCGAGATCGAACTCGACCACGGTCATATCGTAGAGCGCGGGTGTCATCTGGGAGGCGACGAAGCGCTGCCAGATCAGCTGATACAGCCGGAACTGGTCGGGCTGGAGGTACTGCTGGACCTGGTCGGGGTGGCGGCGGACGTCGGTCGGGCGGATGGCCTCGTGCGCGCCCTGCACCCGGGCGTTCTTGCGGTCGCTGTAGACGTTGGGCTGCGCCGGGAGGTACGCCTTGCCGTAGCGCGACCCGATGAGGCCGCGCGCGGCGGCGACGGCGGTCTCCGCCACGCGGACCGAGTCCGTCCGCATGTAGGTCACCAGGCCGACCGGCCCCTCCTCGCCTACGTCGATGCCCTCGTAGAGATCCTGGGCCGCGCGCATGGTCCGGCGGGAGGAGAAGCCGAGCTTCTTGGCCGCCTCCTGCTGGAGCGTGCTGGTGGTGAACGGCGCGCCCGGGCGCTTGTTGCGGCGGCGCTGCTCGACCTTGCTGACGAGGAAAGGGAGGTCCCGCACCGCGTCCACCACCGCGCGCGCGTCGGCCTCGGTGTGGAGTTGCGGCTTGTGCCCGTCCACCTTCACCAACGAGGCCGTGAAGGTCTGGCCCTTGCCCTCACAGAGCGCCTCGATGGTCCAGTACTCCTGAGGCTTGAACGCGCGGATCTCCCGCTCGCGCTCCACGATCAGCCGAAGGGCCACCGTCTGCACCCGACCGGCCGAGAGACCGGTCTTGATGGTGTGCCAGAGGATAGGGCTCGCTTTGTAGCCCACCAGGCGGTCGAGGATCCGGCGGGCCTGCTGGGCGTCCACCTTGCGCTCGTCGATCTGCTTCGGCGCCTCCATGGCGGCCAGCACGGCGTCTCGGGTGATCTCCTCGAACAGCACCCGGTGCACCGGCGCCGGGGAGTCGAGCTGGTCGGCGACGTGCCAGGCGATGGCCTCGCCCTCACGGTCCGGGTCGGTGGCCAGGTAGATCGTGGAGGCGGTCTTCGCGGCCTTCTTGAGCTCCGAGAGGGTCTTGGTCTTTCCTTTGATGGTGACGTACTTGGGCTCGAACCCCCGCTCCACGTCCACACCCAGCTCCCGGGTGGGGAGATCGCGCAGGTGGCCGACGGTCGCCTTCACGTCGTACCCCGATCCGAGATACTTCCCGATGGTCTTGGCCTTGGTGGGCGACTCTACGATGACGAGCGCGCCGCGCCCCCGGACGGGAGCCGAGCCGTCCCGGCGGGCAGTCTTGGCCCGGGCGGGGGTCTTCCCCACCTTGGCCGCGCCGCTGCCGGCCGCCGCCTTGGCCTTCCCGGCCGGCTTCGGGGCCGTCTTCTTCACCGCTCGTTTGGGTCGTGTCGCCATGTCTGGAGTGTAATCTCCGGTCTCACCGTCTGGTCAATTCAAGGGAACAGCAAAAAAGGGGAGGCGGCTGGCGGGCGCAAGGCGACTGGGGGTAACCTGTTGTACCGGAGGAAGATGCTGTACGCCCCCCTCACGATCGCGGCCTCACCACCCGCCGTGCCTCCGCGCCAGATCGACGACCCCCGCCACCACCTGCTCGGTCCCCCGCTCCGCCGCTACCTCAAAATCAGCGAGCTTGTAAAACGGTTCCCGGGCCTCCAGCAGCTTGCGCATCCGGCCCAGCGGGTCACTGCCGGTCAGGAGCGGCCGAACCTCGCCCTGCTCGGCGCGCTTGATGGCGGTCGGTGCCGGGCAGCTGAGGTAGATGAGCAGCGCATTGGCGCGGGCCCCGTGCATGTGACCAGGCTGGGCAGCCCACCCACCGCCCGGAACGATCACCGCGGCCTGCTCGGTGGCCATCGCGGCGAGCACCGCCTTGTGCTCCATCTCCCGGAAGCGCGGCTCGCCCACCATCCCGAAGATCTGCTCGACCGGCATGCCCATCTCGCGCATGAGCAGCAGGTCGATGTCGAACAGCGGCGCGCCGAAGCTCTCGGCCACCTCGCGGCCGACCGTGCTCTTCCCACACCCCGGAAGCCCCACCAGAATCAGGTGCCGCGGCATCAGCCCGCTCCCGCGCCGCCGCGGCTCACTGTCCACCGCGCCCCCAACGATGCCACGTATGCCCCATAGTTCCGCCGCATCTCGCCGAGCGCGTCGCCGCCGAACTTCTCCAGCATGGCATCGGCCAGCGCCAGAGCCACCATCGCCTCGGCGATGACCCCGAGGGCCGGCACGGCGGTGACGTCGGACCGCTCGCTCTGCGCGTTGGCCGGCTCGCCGGAGGCGAGATCCACGGTCGGCAGCGGCGACATGAGGGTGGAGATCGGCTTCATCGCCACTCGCACCACGACCGGCTCGCCGGTGGTGATGCCCCCCTCCAGCCCGCCGGCGTTGTTGCTCCGGCGACGGAAGCCCCCGCGGCGATCGCCCGGGTGCGGCGGCCGCCCCTCGGCCTCGAGATCCCGTTCGTCCGTAGCGAGGATGGCATCGTGCACCTCGGAGCCCGGACGGCGCGCCGCCTCGACGCCCATCCCGATCTCGACCGCCTTCACCGCGGGGATGGACATCAGCAGCCCGGCCAGCCTGCCGTCCAGCTTGCGGTCCCAGCTCACGTGGCTCCCGAGTCCCACGGGGACGCCGCGCGCCACCACCTCGACCTCGCCGCCGAGGGTGTCACCATCCCGCTTGGCCTGGTCGATCCGGCGCACGACCTCCGGCTCGACCGAGCGGTCCAGCACCCGCACCTCGGACTGGTCGGCGGTCTCGTTGAGTGGTACCGGCAGCTCCGCCGGCCGCGGCACCGCTATGCCCCCGAGACTCACCACGTGACTGCCCACCTCCACGCCGAACTCGTCGAGCAGACGCCTGGCGAGCGCGCCGGCGGCGACCCGCGCGGCCGTCTCTCGCGCGCTGGCGCGCTCCAGGATGTCGCGGGCATCGAGGCGATCGTACTTGAGGATGCCGGCAAGGTCGGCGTGACCGGGACGCGGGCGCGAGACGCGGCGGCGGCGCAGCTCGCCGGGCTCGGACGCCTCGTGCGCCATCACGTCCTCCCAGTTGGCCCAGTCCCGGTTCGCGATGAGCATCGCCACCGGCGAGCCGAGCGTCTCGCCGGCACGTACCCCGGAGAGCCACTCGATGCGGTCGCGCTCGATCTTCATGCGCGCGCCGCGCCCGTAGCCCTGCATCCGCCGCGCGAGGTCGCGGTCCACGGCCTCGGCCGAGACCGGGAGACCCGCGGGGAGACCTTCCACCACGGCCACATAGGCTCTGCCGTGCGACTCGCCGGCTGTCGTGAAGCGCAGGTGCATGGGTGCCTCGGCGGAACGGCGGAACGGCGGACGGGCGGCCCCGTGCCCCCGCTCCACAACCGCCCGGGCGGACAGGCGGACGACCGGGTTCCTGCCGAAGCACGAGCCGCCGCCACCGTAGTTACGAGAACCCGCAGAAAATGGCTGAACGGCGGAAGGATAACCATTCCGCCGTTCCGCCGTTCCGCCGTTCCGCCCCTGCTGCATCTAGGGGCGGGTCCCGCCTACTTACTCCTGCGACATCCCGTCGTCCGTGATCCGCGGCGTCACCAGGATGATGAGGTCGCGCCGGTTCTCGATCTCCTCGCTGAAGGAGAAGAGCTTGCCCACGATCGGCAGGCCGCCGAGCAGCGGGATGCCGGAGCGGTTCTTGGTCACCTCGGTGACGGTCAGGCCGCCGATGACCGCGGTCTCGCCGTCGTTGACCAGGAGCTGGTTGTCGGCCTTCTGCTTCTGGAAGATGAAGCCGAGGTCCGCCGCCGCGAGCGGCTGAATCGCGGAGCGCTCGGTGTGCAGCTGCATCAGGATCTGCCGGTTGTTGGTGACGTGCGGCGTGACCGTCAGACGGATGCCGGTCTCCTTGAACTGCACGTTGGCCCGGGCAACGCCGTTCGCGCCGGAGGACGCGTCGATGACGCGGACCGGCGTCTCCTCACCCACGAGGATGTCGGCCTGGCGGTTGTCCAGCGTCGAGATGACCGGTTCGGCCTGGATGTCGGCCAGCTCGGTGCGCTCGAGCGCGCTCAGGAACGTCGTCAGCGAGAACCCGCCGATGCTGGTGGAGTAGATCAGGTCCAGTGCCGAGTTGGTGATGGTGGCATCGGCATTGCCGACGGCCGCCACGCTGTTGCCGCCGAGGTTGACCACGTTGATGTTGCGGTCGTACATGCCGCCGGCCGGGCTGGGGCGCTGCACCAGCTTGTTGAAGAACTGGCTGCGGTCACCCAGGTCGTACTTGATGCCGAGCTCCTCGATGTCGGTCCGGTCCACGAAGATGATCTTGGCTTGGATCGAGAGCTGGGGCGTCCGGACGTCCAGCCCGCGGACGAAGTCGGTGACGTTCTGCACCCGGCTGCGGGTATCGGTGATGATGAGGCTGTTGGAGCCGGTGTCGGCCACCACGCGCCCGCGGCCCTTGGTCAGGATGCTCTCGACCGTCTTCTCGAGTGAGCCGGCATGGGCGTAGTTGATCCGGACTACGCTGGTCTCCAGCGGCTCGAGCGAGTCGAGCGCCGAGAGTACGCCCGGGGAATCCACCCGGATGATCCCGCCGGACATCTCCTGGGCGGAGAGGCCCTGGCTCGCCAGCACGGCCTGGAACGCCAGCGGCCAGGGCTGGTTCTTCACCTCGGCCGTGACTTCACCCTTCACGTCCTTGCCGAGGATGATGGTGCGGCCGCTGAAGGCGGCGAAGCCGGCGACCACGTCGGCGATGCTGGCGCGATCCCAGGTGACGGTGATGCGGGGCTCCTCGGCGCCGCGGCCCAGCGTGACGGCACGGGCGCGGGAGAGCGAGGGACGAACTTCGGGGGTGCGGGCGGGCGCCTTGGCAGCGACCTCGACGTCGGCGACCTCCACGTCGTCGACCTCCGCGTCCGCGAGCTCCGACTGCGCCGCAGTCGAGGACCAAGCCTGGAACCGCTGGGCGGTGCCGAACGCCACCTTGATGGACTCTCCCTGACGGCTGACCTCGTACGCCTTGGGGCTGTCGAGCTCGACCACGATCCGGACGATGTCGGGCCGGAACTGGGAGTAGCGGATGTTGAGCACGCCGCCGCGTTTCATCCCGTCGTAGACCGCGGGCGCGGCCTCGCCCAGCTTGGCGCCCACCACGTCGAGCACCAGCCGGTCGGGGGAGGCGAGGACGAAGTCGCGCACGTCCACCGCGCCCTTGACGGCGATCACCAGCTCCGCCTTGCCGGCGGAAGGCGCCAGGCTGACCGCCGTGACCTCCCCGGTACCGGGCCCTTCGGCCCGGGCAGGGGCCGCCCCGCCGGCCGCCAGCGCCGCGGCGAACAGCAGCGAGGGCGTGCAGGCGCTGGCGCGAAGGATCCTGCGATACAATCCGGTCATGGCGTCTCGACCTCCTGCTTCCGCAGCGAGAGAGTTTCCTGGCGTTCGAACCCGAAATCGCGAATGGTGAAGACGGCGTCGCGCGGCCGGATCTGCACCAGCTTCGCGCGTCCCAGCTGGTCACCGACGCGCAGCTTGTGGCGCTTGGCGGTGACCTTCTCCCGCAGCACGACGACACTGTTCCTGCTGCTGCGGAGATCCTGATACACCCCGACCAGCTCGAGATC
>DATABZ010000105.1:0-7904 GCA_036259315.1 Gemmatimonadales bacterium
GACGATGGCGGACGAGAAGAAGGCGGCCAAGGCCGCCAAGGGCCAGGGCCAGCCGAAGGGCGGCCAGCCGAAGGGCGGCCAGCCGAAGGGCGGCCAGCCGAAGGGCGGCCAGGGGAAGGACAAGGCCGCGGGCGCGGTGGATCACACCCCCAAGGCCCGCGAGGGCGCGCCCCGGCTCCAGACCCACTACGAGCAGACGGTGCGGCCGCGGCTGGCCAAGGAGTTCGGGCTCACCAACCCGCACCAGGTGCCGCGCCTGGAGAAGATCGTCATCAACGTGGGCATGGGCGACGCCAACAAGAACCCGAAGCAGCTCGAGTCCGCGGTGGAGGAGCTGAGCGCGATCACGGGGCAGAAGGCGGTGGTCACCCGGGCCAAGAAGGCGATCGCCAACTTCGGTCTTCGGGCCGGGATGCCGGTGGGCGCGTTCGTGACGCTCCGGGGGGCCAGAATGTACGAGTTCCTGGACCGCTTCATCAGCCTGGCGATCCCGCGGATCCGTGACTTCCGCGGCCTGCCGACCCGGAGCTTCGATGGCCGCGGGAACTACACGTTCGGGATCAAGGAGCAGATGATCTTCCCGGAGATCGACTACGACAAGGTCGAGAAGATCCACGGCATGGACATCACCATGGTGACGTCGGCCGAGCGGGACGATCTGGCGATGGCGCTGCTCCGGGAGCTCGGGTGGCCGTTCAGGGGCGAGACGCCCCAGAAAGTTGCGTGAGGGTAGACATGGCAAAGACTGCCTGGATCGAGCGGGCGAAGCGTACTCCGAAGTTCAAGGTGCGGACGGTGCGGCGGTGCCAGCGCTGCGGCCGCTCGCGCGCGGTGCTCCGGAAGTTCGGGCTCTGCCGCATCTGTTTCCGTGAGCTCGCCTTGAGGGGGGAAATCCCGGGCGTGCGCAAGGCCAGCTGGTAAGGGGAACGAGGGAATGAGTCTGACAGATCCCGTCGCGGACATGCTGACCCGCATCCGCAACGCGTGCTCCGCGGGGCACCGGCGCGTGGACATTCCGGTCTCCAAGGTGAAGACCGAAGTCGCCCGGTTGCTGCGGGACAACCACTACATCGCGGACTACAAGCTCCTCGATGACGGCGCGCACGGCGTGCTGCGGTTGTACCTGAAGTACCACAACGAGCTGCCGGTCATCCGGGAGCTGCGCCGGGTGTCCACGCCCGGGCTCCGGCGGTACGTCAAGTGCCGCGAGCTGCCCCGGGTCAAGAACGGCCTGGGCATGGCGATCGTCTCGACCCCCCGGGGGCTGATGACCGACCGCGAGGCTCGCAGCGCGAACCTGGGCGGCGAGCTCGTCGCCGTGGTCTGGTAGGAGGAGGCCATGTCGCGTATCGGCAAGAAGCCGGTGACCCTGCCCAAGGGCGTCGCGCTCGACCTCCAGGGCAGCACCGTGGCGGTCAAGGGACCCAAGGGGGAGCTGCGCCGCACGCTGCACCCCGAGATGAAGCTGACCCTGTCCGACGGCACGCTCACGGTCGAGCGGCCCAGCGAGGAGAAGCGGCACAAGGCGCTGCACGGCCTGACCCGCACCCTGGTCCAGAACATGGTCGAGGGCGTCTCCAAGGGCTTCACCAAGACCCTCGAGATCCAGGGCGTCGGCTACAAGGCGGAGGCGAAGCCCTACGGCGTGAACCTCATCGTCGGGTACTCGCACCCGGTGAAGTACGAGGCGCCCCAGGGCATCAAGATCTCGGTGGAGAACAACACCGTGGTCAAGGTCGAGGGAGCCGACAAGGAAGTGGTCGGCCAGGTGGCCGCGGAGCTCCGCTCCGTGCGGCCGCCGGAGCCCTACAAGGGCAAGGGCATCCGGTACCAGGGCGAGCAGGTCCGCCGCAAGGCGGGCAAGACAGGAGCCAAGTAACATGCGCCGGATTCACGCGCCCAAGACGCGCAGCCAGCTCCGCTACCGCCGGCACCTGCGAGTGCGCACCAAGGTGGCGGGCACCGCGGAGCGCCCCCGGCTGGTGGTGTTCCGCTCCCTGAAGCACATCTACGCCCAGCTGGTCGACGACGACCGCGGCGTGACCCTCCTCGGCGTCAGCGACGGGAGCGAGGGGATCGCGACCGACGGGACGGGCAAGGTGGCCCGCGGCAAGGCGGTGGGCAAGCTCCTCGCGGAGAAGGCGAAGGCGGCGGGATACAGCCGGGTGGTGTTCGACCGCGCCGGTTACCGTTACCATGGTCGCGTCCAGGCGGTGGCCGAAGGCGCGCGCGAAGGCGGATTGGAGTTCTAATGGCGGACGAAGCGACGCAGAGCGGCGGGCAGGCGACGGCGACCGAGACGACGACCGAGGCTCCCGCGCCCGAGCAGCAGCGGTCGGGGTCCGATCGGCCGCGCGGCCGGGGTGGGCGCGGCGGCGAGCGGGGCGGCCGGGGCGGTCCCCGACGCGACCGGGGCGAGCGCGAGCACAGCGACCACGTGGAGAACGTCATCGCCATCAACCGCGTGGCCAAGGTGGTGAAGGGCGGCCGGCGGTTCTCCTTCAACGCGCTCGTGGCCGTCGGCGACGGCAAGGGCAAGGTCGGGATCGCGACCGGCAAGGCCAACGAGGTGTCCGAGGCGGTGCGCAAGGCCGTGGACGCCGCCAAGCGGTCCATGGTCGAGCTGCCCAAGACCGGTTCCACCATCCCCCACGAGGTGGTGGGCCAGCACGGAGCCGGCCGGGTCCTGCTCAAGCCGGCGGCCACCGGTACCGGCGTGATCGCCGGCGGCCCGGTGCGCGCGGTGCTGGAGTGCGCCGGGATCACCGACATCCTCACCAAGAGCCTCGGATCCACCAACCCGCACAACATGGTGCGGGCCACGATGGACGGGCTCACCAGCCTGGTCTCCGCACGCCAGGTGGCGCGGGAGCGCGGCGTGGAGCCCGACCAGATCGCCTACAAGCCGCGGCAGGGGGCCTGAGCCATGGGACGCAATCCGGCCGTCGGGCGGCAGGGCCCCCGGCATCACGCCGCCGTGATTCCCAGCGAGGATACGGCCAAGGCGCTCGAGGTGAAGCAGATCCGCTCCTCCATCGGCCACCCCGAGACGATGCGGCGCACCCTCGCGGCGCTCGGGCTGCGCCGGCACCAGCAGACGGTGCGGGTCGCCAACACGGCGTCCGCCCGCGGGATGCTGTTCAAGGTCCGGCATCTGGTGGACGTCAAGCCGGCGGGCGAGTAGTCGTACGACTGCGTGGGCGGCGAGGGCCGCTCACGGTTCACGATTTCGGAGTCAACGATGTCCGACAAGATCACCCTTTCCTCACTGTCTCCGAGCCGGGGCTCGTCCCAGCCGCGCAAGCGCGTGGGCCGTGGCCCGGGCTCCGGTCTCGGCAAGACGGCGGGGAAGGGGCACAAGGGGCACAAGGCGCGCACCGGCGGGTCGACCAACCCCGGCTTCGAGGGTGGTCAGATGCCGATGTATCGCCGGCTGCCCAAGCGCGGGTTCACCAACCCCTTCAAGGTGACCGCGCAGGCGGTGAACCTGTCGCAGCTCAAGAAGGTGAGCGCGACCGAGGTGAGCCCCGAGACGCTCTATTCGGCAGGACTCATCGGCAAGGTGGATCTGCCGGTGAAGCTCCTGGGCACCGGTGACGCCGACCGGTCCTATACGGTTCGAGGCGTGTCCCTGTCCGCGTCGGCGCGCGCGAAGATCGAGGCGGCCGGCGGCAAGATCGAGGGGTAATGACCACACCCCGCGTCCCCAATCTGGCCATCGACGACGAGCTGAAGCGGAAGCTCCTCTTCACCCTCGGCATCCTGGTGATCTACCGGGTGGGCGCCCACATCGCCGCACCCGGGGTGAACGTCACCGCGCTGGCCGATTTCATCCGGAACTCCGCCGCCGCCGGATTCTTCGGATTGTACGACGCTCTGGGCGGCGGCCTCTCGCGAGCCACCGTGTTCGCGCTGGGCATCATGCCCTACATCTCGGCCTCCATCATCTTCCAGCTGGCCGGCGGCATCGCCCCGTCCATCGGCAAGATGCAGAAGGACGAGGAGGGTAAGAAGAAGATCACGCAGTGGACCCGGTACCTCACCGTGTTCATCGCGCTGTCCCAGGCCTACACCTTCGCCCTGTTCACCGAGTCCATCCCGGGCGCGGTACCGGCTCCCGGGATCATGTCCCGGCTCATCATGGTGGTGACGCTCACGGCGGGCGCCATCTTCGTGATGTGGCTGGGCGAGCAGATCACCGAGCGCGGCATCGGGAACGGCATGAGTCTGCTCATCACCTTCTCGATTCTCGAAGGCCTTTGGCCCGGCACGCTCCAGCTGCTCAACTTCGTGCAGACCGGCGTGGTGACGGCGCTGGGCGCCGTCGGGTTCCTGGCCATCCTGGTGCTGGTGATCGCGGCCGTCGTCGCGATGACCATCGCGGCCCGGCGGATCCCCATTCAGATCCCGCGCAAGGTGATGGGACGGGGCCGGATCCGCGAGGGCCAGAAGACGTTCATCCCCATCCGGCTCATCACCGCCGGCGTGATGCCGATCATCTTCGCCCAGACCATCATCATCGTGCCGGGCACCCTGGCCAGCTTCACCCAGAACGCCGTGCTCCAGGACCTGGCCGGGTTCTTCAACCCCGGCGACCGGCCCTACAACCTGACGTTCGCGGCCATGATCCTCGTGTTCAGCTACTTCTACACGTCGATCATCTTCAACTCGGTGGACCTGGCCGAGAACCTGAAGAAGCAGGGCGGGTTCATCCCGGGTGTGAAGCCCGGGGCGA
This sequence comes from Gemmatimonadales bacterium, assembly GCA_036259315.1. Taxonomy (GTDB): domain Bacteria; phylum Gemmatimonadota; class Gemmatimonadetes; order Gemmatimonadales; family GWC2-71-9; genus CAVVWJ01. Next base: position 4,736 of record DATABZ010000105.1, read on the forward strand.
GCACCGCCGACTACATCGACGGCGTGCTCGGCCGGATCACGCTCCCCGGTGGCCTGTTCCTCGCCGCGGTCGCCATCGTGCCGATTCTGGTCTCCCAGTGGTTCAACATCCCTGCATCGGGCTTCGGCGGTACCTCGGTCCTGATCGTCGTGGGCGTGCTCCTCGACACGATCGCCCAGGTGGAGCAGCACCGCACGCTCCGCAAGTACGACGGATTCATGAAGACCGGTCGGGTGAAGTTCCGGGGACGGCAGCAGCGGTACATGTAAACCGGTAAGGAACGGCGGACCGGCGGACCGGCGGACCGGCGGATGGGTGCCGCCGGTACCGACGTTCCGCCGTTTGCCTGCGGCGCCCTGCCTTCCGCTCGGCTCCGCCGCTCTAGAGGAGCATCATGGATATACTGCTGTTGGGCCCGCCGGGCGCAGGGAAGGGAACGCAGGGCGCCATCCTGGGACGGATGCTCGGCCTGCCCAAGTTCGCCACCGGCGACCTCCTGCGGGACGCGGTCAAGCGCGAGACCCCGCTCGGCCGCCAGGCCAAGGCCGTGATGGAGGCCGGGCACCTCGTGGGCGACGACATCATCCTCGGGGTAGTGCGGGAGGAGGTGTGCAAGCCCGAGGCGTCGAAGGGGGTGATCTTCGACGGCGTGGTGCGCACCATTCCGCAGGCGGAAGGGCTGGAGCGGATCCTGGCTGAGAAGCGTCGCAGCATGGACGCCGTGCTCTTTTTCGACGTGACCGACGAGGAGATCCTCGCCCGTCTCGACCGACGGCGGACGCTGGAGGGGCGCGCGGACGACGATCCCGCGGCCGTCGCCATCCGGCTGCGGGCCTACCGGGAGCAGACGGCGCCGGTCCTCGAGTGGTACGAGCAGCGGGGCGGGGTCAAGCGGATCCCGGCCGTGGGCACGGTCGAGGAGATCGCCGCGAGAGTGAGGCGCGCGCTGGGCAAATGATCACGCTCAAGTCGAGCCGGGAAATCGAGATCATGGCGCGGGCCGGCCGGATCGTGGCCGGCACCCTCGCCTTGATGCGCCAGATCGTCCGGCCCGGAATGACGACCGAGGACCTCGATGCCGCCGCCGAGGAGTTCATCCGCGGTCACGACGGCGCGGTGCCGTCCTTCAAGGGGCTCTACGGGTTCCCCAAGACGCTCTGCACCTCGATCGACGAGGAGATCGTCCACGGCATCCCCTCGTCGCGCCGGGTGCTCGTCGAAGGCAGCATCGTGAGCGTGGACGTCGGCGTGCAGCTCGAGGGGCTGCATGCCGACTCGGCGACCACGATCGCGGTGGGGCGGGTGACGCCCGAGGCGGAGCGGCTGATGGAGGTGACCCGGGAATCGCTGGCCGCGGCGATCACCCAGGCGCGGGTGGGCAACCACGTGGGCGATATCGGCCATGCGGTGCAGAAGGTAGCCGAAGGCGCGGGATTCGGCGTGGTGCGGGAGCTGGTGGGCCACGGGATCGGCACCCGCTTCCACGAGGAGCCCCAGGTCCCCAACTACGGCTCCCCCCGGCGCGGGCCCCGGCTGCTCGAGGGCATGACCCTGGCCATCGAGCCCATGATCACCATGGGCAATCCGACGACCCGGACCCTGAGCGACAAGTGGACCGTGGTCACGGCTGACGGCAGCCTGTCGGCGCACTTCGAGCACACCGTCGCGATCACGGCCAACGGGCCGCGGGTGCTCACCGCCGCCTGACCGATCGTTCCGCTTCCTCCGCCTCCTCCAGCTTCGGCGCCACGGCCTTCGTCATACCGGCGTACTCGGAGCCCGGCGGTTCCCCTTCCAGATTGATGGCGACCGCCCTGGCGGCGCTCCGCGCGGCTGCCGCCGCGAGGTACACCGCCGTCGCGGCGTCCGGCCGGGCGCTCTCGAGCCCGCGCTCCACCATCGCCGCGCCCAGCACGGCCACCTCGGCGCACGCGGCCAGGACGTCACGCTGGATCTCCGCGCCCTCCCGAAGGGCGGAGCGCTTCGCGCGGTCGCGGAGCTCCCGGTCCGCCGCGCTGCTCCTCGGCAGCGCGAGCGCCTGCTCGAACTGAAGCAGCGACTCGGCATCGGCCGAGGCGAACGTCAGCAGCTCCTGCCGCAGGCCCTCCGCCCGCGCCCGTGTCGCCCGGGCCTCCTCGTGCACCAGCGCGTACGACTCCCGGGCGGCGGTCAGCCCCGCGGCCATCTCCACCAGCGCCGCGGCCAGCACTCCGCCCAGTGCCGCCGCGGATCCCCCGGCGGGAGCGATCGTGGGGCGGGCGATGGCCCGGGCCCATTCGTCGAGCGAAGCGGTGCGGGTCGGAGCGGATCCCTCGCGCATAGAATTCCCCTCGCCTACCGCGGAGCCACCGAGAGGTGTCTCCGTGGTGAATCATCGGAGCTCAGCATGTCGAGGAGCCACCCGTGGATCACCGGGTTGCCCGCCACGACTCCCGTGTGCCCGATCGCGACGTCGCGCCCCGCGAAGTCGGTGACCATCCCGCCCGCCTCTCGAATGAGGAGCGTTCCCGCAGCGATGTCCCAGGCCGCCAGGTGCTGCTCCCAGAACCCGTCGAACCGCCCCGCCGCCACGTCCGCGAGATCGAGCGACGCCGCTCCGGGCCGCCGGATGCCGCTGGTGCGAGCCGCGACCCGCGCGAACTGCTCCAGATACTCCGCGAGCCGGCTGGTATCCTTGAACGGGAATCCCGTCCCGATGAGCGCGAACTCGGGATCGCGGATGGTCGACACCGCCAGGCGCCGCTCTCCGTGCCACGCGCCGCCGCCGCGCGATGCGGTGTAGGTGTCCCGGGTCGGCACGTTCGCGATCGCGGCGACCTCGAGGACGCCGTCCACCGCGCCGGCGATGGATACCGCATAGCTCGGGAAATCGTGCAGGAAGTTGGTGGTGCCGTCCAGCGGATCCACGATCCAGACCAGGCCTTCGGTCACCAGATCCGGCTGCAACTCCTCGCCCACGATCCGGCTGCCGGGCTCCGCCGCCAGCAGGATCTCGCCGACGATCCGCTCCGCCGTCCGATCGACCTCGGTGACGAAATCGCGACTTCCCTTGAGGGTCCACGCGGCGGGGTCGGGCGGGCGCTCGACCCCTCGCAGATAGCTCGCCGCCCGCTCGGCGGCGGTCCGGGCCAGGTGCAGTAAGTCTAAGGAGGACACCATCTTGCTGCCC
>DATABZ010000106.1:0-18997 GCA_036259315.1 Gemmatimonadales bacterium
CTCGGCCTGGGCGGCGTACTCGTCCTCCCGCACCGCCTCGAAGCCGAACGCGGACGCGATCAGCTCGATCTGGTCGAAGTCGAGCCGCTGGTTCACCGTGACCATGAGGCCCAGCTCCTTGAAGGCGAACTGGACGATCTGCGTCGCGGGCACCTTCATGGCCGCCGCGAGCTCGGAGACCGAGATGAACTCGTTGACCCGGATCCGGGTCTTCTCCTTCTCGCGCTCCTCGGCCAGTCGGCCGGCCTGGAGATCGCGGAACGACGGCTCGTCCGGACGCCGACCCTTGCGGCCGGCGCCGCCCTTCATGCCCTGCAGGGTGCGCAGGATGTTGGCCTGCACCGCATCCTGGTCCACCGAGGAGCGCTTGCCCTTCTTGCCCTTCTTCCGGCCGCCGCCCTTCTCGGCGTCGGGTCCGAAGGTCCGGGGCGGCGCGGGCTGACCCGGACGGCTCGGCGCGCCAGGTCGGCCGGGAGCCGCCGGGGCGCTGCTGCTGAACACGGGCTTGGGCCCGCGCGGGCTCGCCGGCGGCCGCTGGATGCGCGGCGGGATGAAGGGCGCACGCGGCGGGGCCTCGCCGGGTGTTACGCGGCGTGGTGGCGCGGGCGCGGCTGCGGAGTCCACCGGCTGCCCGGCGGCGGGCTCGTCGGTGACGGCGGCAGCGGCCTCGTCGTACGGCTCAGCGGGAGCGGGCGGGAGGTCCTTGAACAGCGCGCGCGCGCGCTCCTCGAGGCTCTGGGCCGGCACGGTCTCTTCGACCTCGTGGACCGGCGGGCGCTCCAGCTCGAGCGCGGCGAGCTCCGCCGCGCGCTCCGACTGGGCCTGCGCCTCGGCGACCGCGACCTCGGCGGCCGTCCGCCGCCGCTTGGCGGGCCGGGCCTCGACCGGCTGGGGCGCGGGCTCGGCGGCCTTCACCGCCTTGCGGCGACCCTTCTTGGCCGCCGGCTCTTCGGCGCTCTTCCGCTTCTCGCGCTCCCAGCGCACCCGGATCGCCGACACCTGATCGTTCTCGAGGGCGGACAGGTGGCTCCGCACGAAGATGTTCATGTCCTTGAGCATGCCGAGCAGCTGCTCAGGGGGTACGCCGAACTCCGCGGCGAGATCGTGAACTCGCGTTTTGACCACTCAAGCCTCCATCAGGTGCGTGCGGGCGCCGGTGACACCATGCCGCCGGCCAACGCGCGGTCCCGCACCCCAACCGCCATCACGGGCGGCTTCCCCAACTGTGCGCCGATCGCGGCGGCGCCCGGCCCGGTGAGCAGCGGCACGCCCTTGGCGGCCGCCAGCCGGACCACTTTGTTCACGGCGCGCGGGCTGGCGTCCTCCGCCACCACCACGCAGCAACACTTCCCTGCCTGCAACTCCTTCCGCACCGCATCCACCCCGACCACGACGTTCCGCGCCCGGTACCCCAGGCCGATCAGGCCCAGCAGCCGGCTCATTCGCGGGCGCGGGCCTCCTCGCCGCCTTCTTCGTCCGTGAGCTCGGCGAGGAAGCTCATCAACTGATCCGCCGCCTCGGGACTCATGCCCGGAATCCGGGCGATGTCCTCCCGCTCGAGGTCGAGGATGTCGTTGAGCATCCGGTACCCGGCGTTCTCCAGGATCGCCGTGAGCTCCGGGGAGACCCCCTGGAGCTCGCTGAGCGGCACCTGCGAGGCCATGTCCTCCTCGGGCGGCAGCGGCGCGAAGAGCGGACCCTCGCCGCCCCGCTCCAGCCACTCGCGGCTGGAGTACAGGTCGATCTTCCAGCCGGTGAGCTCGGAGGCGAGCCGGACGTTCTGACCGTTGCGACCGATCGCCAGGGACAGCTGATCCTCGTCCACCACGGCCTGGATCGTCTTCGCCTCGGGATCGGAGAAGACCTTGGCCACCCGGGCGGGCGCGAGCGCCAGCCGGGCGAAGCGCTCCGGATCGGGCGACCAGGGGACGATGTCGATCCGCTCGCCGCCCAGCTCGTTGACCACGGCCTGTACCCGCGAGCCCTTGAGCCCGACGCAGGCGCCGACCGGATCGATGGAGTCGTCGCGCGAGATCACCGCGACCTTGGTGCGGCTGCCGACCTCGCGCGCGATGGCGCGAATCTCGACGATCTGCTGCTGGATCTCGGGCACCTCGAGCTTGAACAGCGCCTTGACGAACAGCGGGTCGCCGCGCGAGAGGATGAGCCGCGGACCCTTGGGCGTCTCCTCCAGCCGCTTGAGCACCGCGCGGATGGTGTCGCCCTGGTGGAAATGCTCGCGGTGATTCTGCTCACGGTACGGGATGATCGCCTCGGCCTCGCGGAACTTGTTCAGCATGATGACGAGCTTGCCGCGCTCGATCTGCTGCACCTCGCCCGAGAGCAGCTCGCCCACCTTGGAGGTGAACTCCTCCCGGATCCGGGCCCGCTCGCCCTCGCGCACCCGCTGGATGATCCGCTGCTTGGCCGCCTGCACGGCGAGACGCCCGAAGTCCACGAACGGCACTTCCTCCTCGAGCATGTCGCCGATCTGGAAATCGGGGTCCTCGTACTGGGCCTCGTCCAGCGAGATCTGCCAGCTCGGGTCTTCCACGGTCTCGACGACCTGTCGGAGGCGCACCACCCGGATCGTGCCTTGCAGCTCGTCCACGTTGAGCTCGAACTTGACGTTCGGCCCGAACTTGCGGACCAGTGCCGCCTGGATCCCGTCACGCAGGAGGTCCAGGAGGTCGGAGCGCTCCAACTGTTTCGCGCTCGTCAGCTCGCGGAACGCGGCCAACATCTCGGTCGAACCTGCCATCGGTCTTACTCCAAGGAATCGGGGCCCCGCCGCTTGCTCACGGCGGCCCAGTCCACCAGCAGCGTCGCTTCGGTGATCTCGTCCAGGCGCAGCGTCGTCTCGGCGCCCTGCTCCGGACGGACGATCACATGCTCGTCGTCGGGCACGGCGACGATCTCCACCGCTCGCCGCCCGCCCAGCGCCGCCGCCCGCACCCGGGCACGCTGCCCGACGAAGCGGCGCCAATGCTCCGGCCAGCGGAGCGGCCGCTCGAGGCCGGGGGACGACACCTCGAGCACATAGCGCGGGCCCACCATGGCCCTGGATTCCAGGAATCGCTCGAGGGACCGGCTGATCCCCGCGCAGTCGTCGGCCGTCACACCCTGGCCGGGTCGGCTGTCCGGGCGGTCCACCCGCACCTGCAGGATGGGGCGCTGCATCGTTCCGGTTCGCCTGAGATCCACCAGCTCGAAGCCGAGGGTCTCGATATGATCTCGAATCGGATTGAGCAGCGCGTCAACAGACATGGGAAGCTGAAAAAAAATGTGGGGGAACTCCCCCACATCGCACAAACGGCCCGTCCAGCAACTCCGGGACAGCGCAGTGAAACTAGCGCCGTACCCGGGGAGAGTCAATCGAGGACCGGCGCCGCTCCCGGGTGCTGGGGAAGCCCCAGGTACGCGACCATCCTCCCGTCCGTGCCTCGGGACGCACGGTGACTATAAAAGGTAGAGCGCTCGTGCGCGGAGCAATGCGAGGAGACGGTGATGGTGGTGAGCCCCAGCCGGACCGCCTCCTCGGCCAGCACCTGCCGGAGGTCGACGTGCCAGGGCCCGGGGCCATTCGCGGCGAGGCCGCAGCCGGCCCTGACCTCAGAACCCACTTCATAGCACGGCCCGCAGATGCCCACGCCGCAGTGCATTATGGCTTCACTCGAATCCGCCTTCGTCTCCGCGAGGAGGCGGGCCAACCCTCGGCGCAGGATGCCGCCGGCCGTGCCGCGCCAGCCGGCGTGCAGCAGCGCAATCCCACGGCCGGGTACCGCCAGGTACACCGGTATGCAGTCGGCCACGGTGACGGTCAGCAGGACCCCGCTGGCCGTGGTGACCCAGCCATCCACCCCGTCGACCTGCACCCATCCTTCGGAAGGTCCAGCGGTCCGCACCTCGGTGCCGTGGACCTGGTTGCCCAGCACGATGGAGGAGAACTCCGGGAAGCAGCGGCGCAGAAGCCGCCAGCGGCTCATGACCTCGCCGACCGGCTCCGCGCTCCACAGCCCGAGATCGAACCCGCGACCGGGAGCGGTGCCGCGTCCCGTGATGCCGGCCACGAGGCCGAGCTCTTCCCGCCAGGCGCGAAGCTCGAACCGGGGTGGCTCCCCCGGTACTGGTTCTTCGGCGATCCGTGCCGAGCGCGAGTCGAGGCTCCGGCCGTGGGGTTCGGCCGCGGTCACTCCGCCCGCTCGATCTCGGCTCCCAGGGCGCGGAGGCGCTCGTCGATCCGCTCGTAGCCCCGCTCGATCTGCCCCACGTTGTGGATGGTGCTCGGCCCCTCCGCGGCGAGCGCGGCCAGCAGCATCGCCATGCCGGCACGGATGTCGGGCGACTCGACGGTGCCGCCCTTGAGCGGCGACGGCCCGGAGATCACGGCACGGTGCGGATCGCAGAGCACGATGCGCGCGCCCATACCGATCAGCTTGTCCACGAAGAACAGCCGGGACTCGAACATCTTCTCGAACACCAGGAGCATGCCGGAGCACTGCGTGGCGGTGACGATGGTGGTGGACATGACGTCCGCCGGGAAGGCGGGCCAGGGCCCGTCCTCGAGCTTCGGCACGTGCCCGCCGAGATCCGGACGGATGCGGCGCTCCTGGTCGGGTGAGACGGTGAGCCGGGTGCCGTCCACCCGCGGGCGGATACCGAGTCGCTCGAACCCGAGCAGAGTGCTGCGCAGGTCCTCGCCGCGCACGGGGTCGATGACCACTTCGCCGTTCGTCACCGCGGCGAGCCCGATGAAGCTCCCGATCTCGATGTGATCGGGCCCGATGGCGTAGCTGGCCCCGCCCAGCGGGCGGCCGCCCTCGACGGTGTAGATGTTGGAGCCGATGCCTTCGATGTGGGCACCCATGGCCACCAGGGCCCGGGCGAGGTCCTGCACGTGCGGCTCGCAGGCCGCGTTGCGGAGCACCGTGCGCCCCTTCGCCATCACCGCGGCCATGAGTGCGTTCTCGGTGCCGGTGACGCTGGGCTCGTCGAGGAAGATGTCGTTGCCGGTGAGGTGCTTGCCCTCCAGCTCGTAGCGGTCGCCCACCGTGACCGAAGCACCGAGCTGCTCCAGCGCGAGGAAGTGCGTATCGACCCGCCGGCGGCCGATCACGTCGCCGCCCGGCGGCGGGAGGGTAACGGCGCCGAAGCGCGCGAGCATCGGCCCGGCGAGGAGGATCGACGCGCGGATCCGGGCGCAGAGCGCCGGGTCGAGCGGCTTCGGGCGCAGCGGCCGGGTGTCGAGCCGCACGGTGTTGGCGGCGGTCCACTGCGCCTGCGCCCCGAGGTCCTGGAGGAGCGCGAGCATCGTCTCGACGTCGCGGATGCGCGGGATGTTGTCCAGCTCGACGACGCCGTCGGCGAGGACGGTGGACGCGAGGATCGGGAGCGCCGCGTTCTTGTTGCCGGCGGGGCGCACGGTGCCCCGCAGCGGACGACCGCCGCGAACTTGAAAGCGTGGAGGCATGGCCAAAGCTGCCGAGGGCGGTTGCACGCGTCAAGCGGCGTGGGGGTTGCGGAGCACCCACGACGCCATTGTTTTCACGGGTGCGCGCGGCGCACCCGGGGAAGGCCCGGCTCTTCCGTTGGTCGTGAGGAACGCATGATGATACTTGCACTGGTGCAGGTCGGCGCCACGCCCGACTGGGTGGGGCCGACGGCCGCGATCTCGCTGGCGGTGATCGCCGTGTCGATCCTCGGCGTGGCCGGCGTGCTGGCCTACGCGGCGCTTCGGATCCTGGGAGAGACCCGGAAGGTCAGCACGATGATCCAGGGCTACCAGGAGGACCTCGCCCAGACGCTCGCGAACGCCCGCCGGCTGACCGACCAGGGCCAGGACGTGCTCGTGCTGCTGCGCCAGGAGGTCGGCGCCTTCACCCAGACCAGCCGCCGCATCCGGCGGAAGCTGGTGCGCGGGGTGGACAACGTCGAGGCCAAGCTGGCGGACCTCGAGACGCTCTACGACCTGCTCCACGACGAGGTCGAGGACACGACGCTCGACGTCGCGGCGGCGCTGCGGACCTCGCGCCAGGGGAACGGCATGCTCGGACGGGTGCGCCGCATGCTGGTCCCGAGCCGGCGGTGACGGCTGCCCGCCTCGCCGGGGCGGTCACCATCGTCGGGCTCGTTCTCCTCGTCTACCCCGAGCCGGCGCTTGCCTGGACGCCGGGCACCCACATCTATCTCGGGGAATCGGTCCTGGCCAACCTGGCGCTGCTTCCCGCCGGGATCGCCGACCTGCTCCGCGCCTATCCCTTCGATTTCCTCTACGGCAACATCGCGGCCGACTCATCCATGGCGAAGAGCTACGCGCCGCTCGGCCGACACTGCCACTACTGGCACGTGGGCCAGGAGATTCACGACCTGGCGGAGTCGGACGCGATGCGGGCCTTCGGACTGGGCTATCTCTCCCACCTGGCCGCCGACACCGTCGCCCACAACTACTTCGTGCCCCGTCAGCTCATGCTGACGAGCAGCACGGCCGCGGTGGGCCACTCCTACTGGGAGACCAGGGTGGAGGCGCACCTGGGCGACGCGTACGCCCGCGCGGCCAAGGACGTGATCCTGCTGGATCACTCCGAGGCAGACGCGCACCTCGACCGCCTCATCGCGCCCACGATCTTCAGCGTGCGCACCAATCGCCGGCTCTTCCGCGGCATGGTCCGACTCACCGAGACCACGAGCTGGCAGCGAGCCAGCCAGGTGGCCCGCGAGTACACCCGCTGGCGCCTGGCCGACCAGGATGTGGAGCGGCACCTGGGGCTCTCGTTCGACTTCATGGTCGAGCTGCTCGGCGGCAGCCACGTCAGCGCCCACCAGCTGGATCCCTCCGGGGAGCGGCCGCTCAAGTCGGCGAAGGCGCTTCGCCGGCGGGTGCTGCGCGCCACCGGCCGCCGCAACCTCGCCAGGCTCCGGGAGGAAGCCCTGGAGCACTTCGGCCTCCCGGACCGCCCGCTGGAGCACTGGCCCGTCATCCCCACGAAGCTGCCGTGGCGGGCGCCCGAAGGAGCCGCCCCTTCCCCCAAGGCGCTGGTCGACGCACCGCGCTAGGTCCGGAACACCAGCGATGGACGCGGAAGCGGTCGTGCGCCGCCTGGGCTTGATGCCTCACCCCGAGGGCGGCTTCTACCGCGAGACGTTCCGCAGCCCGCTCACACTCGACCTGCCCGACGGCCGCCGTCGCGCCGCATCCACCGCTATCCACTACCTCCTGCCTGCGGGCGCGCGGAGCACCTGGCACCGACTCGCCTCCGACGAGGTCTGGCACCACTACGGCGGCGGCGCCCTGCACCTCCACCTGCTGGGCACCGGCACGCGGCGGCTCGACCGGGGCGAGCCGCAGGTCGTGGTTCCGGCCGGCGTGTGGCAGGCCGCGGAGCCGGAGGACGACGCCGTCCTGTGCGGCTGCACCGTGGCGCCCGGGTTCGACTTCGCGGATTTCGAGCTGGGGCGGGAGAAGTCGCTCGTCGCGGCCTACCCGGACCAGGAGGCGCTCATCAGGAGACTGCTTCAGTGAGCGGGGCCGCGCGTGCAGCCGTCGCGGCCGCGCGTGCAGCCGTCGTGCCTGCGCTGGTCTGGCTCGTGGCCGCGCAAGGCGCCGCTGCGCAGTTCGCCGCGCCATCGGCGGTGGTGCGCACCACGCCGACCACACCGGCGCGGGGGTCGGCCGCGTGGATCGAGGTCTCGGACGACCCCGCACGCAACGACCTGGCGCGGCTCACCGGCGTCGAGGGCGAGGCGGCCGGGGAGCCGCTCCACTTCGAGCCCGGCGGCCGCGGCTATGTGGCACTGTTCGGTGTGCCGCTGGTGGGCGAGGACACGCTGCCGGTCACACTGCGACTGAGCCGAGGCGGTCGAGTGGACACCTCGCTCGTCCGGCTCGCCGTGCGGCAGCCGGCCTACCGGCGCGAGCGCCTCAAGGTACCGCCCCGCATGGTGCAGTACGACAGCGCCATCCAGGACCGCATCGACTCGGAAGTGGCGCGGGCGCGCGAGGTCTCGCACCGGTCGCACGAGACGCCCAGGCTCTGGTCGCTGCCGCTCACCCTGCCCCGCTCGACCCGCATCACCAGCCCGTTCGGCAGTGCGCGCGAGTACAACGGGCGGGTGACGAGCCGACACACGGGAACCGACTTCGCCGGGGCCTTGGGCACACCGGTGGTCGCGGCCGCGCGCGGTGTGGTGGCGCTGGTGGCGAATTTCTACCTGGCGGGTCGGGCCGTTTACCTGGATCACGGTGCCGGGCTCGTGACGGGCTACTTCCATCTGAGCCGGGCCGCCGTGGCGGAGGGCGACACGGTCGAGGCCGGCCAGCAGATCGGCGCCGTCGGGCGGAGCGGGAGGGTGACGGGTCCGCACCTGCACTGGATCCTGCGCTACGGAACGATCGCCCTGGACCCGATGAGCCTGGTCGCGCTCGGAGAAGAGGCCGCTACGCTCAGCCCTCCTTCCCCTCCAGGCGACCCAGCAGCACCGGCTGCACCCCTTTCGGATCCGCCTTCCCCTTGCTGCGCTTCATCACCTGCCCCACGAAGAATCCCATGAGCTTCGTCTCACCGCCGCGGTAGCGTGCGACCTCGTCCGGATTGGCGGCGAGCACCTCGTCCACCCAGGCGGCAAGCGCGCTCTCGTCGCTCACCTGCACCAGGCCCAGGCGCTCGGCCACGGCGGCCGGGTCGCGGTCGGGTGACTGGGCCAGCTCCGCGTAGACCCGCTTCGCCGCCTGGTGACTGAGGGTGCCGGCACCTACCAGGCCGACGAGATCGGCCAGGGTGCCGGCGGGCACGGGGAACCCCCCGGTCTCGTTGAACGACGTCATGACGTCGCTCATGACCCAGTTCGCCGCGGTCTTGGCCTCGACCCCGGCAGCCACCACGGCCTCGAAGTAGTCGGCCAGCGCTGCCTCGCTGGTGAGGACGCGAGCGTCGTACGCCGGCAGGCCGAGCGCCATCTCCAGCCTGCTGCGGCGCGCCTCCGGTAGCTCCGGCAGCGCGTTCCGCCGTTCGGCGATCCAGGCGTCATCCACCACGAGCGGGGGCAGATCCGGGTCGGGGAAGTAGCGGTAGTCGTGGCTCTCCTCCTTCGACCGGAGCTCCCGGACCTGCCCGGTGCCCGCGCTGAAGAGCAGCGTGACCTGCGCGACCCGGCCTCCGCTCTCCAGCAAGGCGACCTGCCGCGCCCGCTCCGCTTCGAGTGCGCGCTCGACGTTGGCGAACGAGTTCAGGTTCTTCACCTCGGCCTTGGTGCCGAGCCGGCCCTCATCCGGGCGCCGGATGGAGATGTTGGCGTCCACTCGAAGGCTGCCCTGCTCCATGCTGCACTCGCTCGCGCCGGCATAGACGAGGATCTGCCGCAGCGTGGTGAGATACGCGCGCGCTTCCGCGGGGGAGCGCAGGTCCGGCTCGCTCACGATCTCCGCCAACGGCACGCCGGCGCGATTCAGGTCCACCGCGGTCTTTCCGGGAAAGCGGTCGTGCACCAGCTTGCCGGCGTCCTCCTCGAGGTGCAGCCTGGTCACGCCGGCGCGCACGCGCCCACGCTCGGGAGACTCGAAGACGACCCGTCCTCCGGTCGCGAACGGCTGGTCGAACTGGGAGATCTGGTAGCCCTTGGGCAGATCCGGATAGAAGTAGTTCTTCCGGGCGAACACGCTGGTGCCGTGGATGGTGCAGCCCAGCGCCAGTGCCGCCGCTGCGCCGAGCCGGACGGCCTCCGCGTTGGGCACCGGCAGCGCACCCGGCAGTCCCAGGCATACCGGGCACACGTTCGTGTTCGGGGGATCGCCGAAGCTGGTGCGACAGGCGCAGAACATCTTGGTCCTGGTGCGAAGCTGCACGTGGACCTCGAGCCCGATCACGGTTTCCCAGCCCGTCACCGCACCTCCGCATCCGCGGGCACCGCGCGCTCGAGCGCCGCCGCGGCCGCGAGGAGCCGCTCGTCCTCGAAGAACGGGGCGATGAGCTGGGCCCCGACGGGGAGCCCCTCGGTCCGTCCCGCCGGCAGGCTCACCGCCGGGAGGCCCGCGAGGCTGCTGGCCGACACGAAGATGTCCGCGAGGTACATCGCGACGGGGTCCTCGGTCTTCTCGCCGGCCTTGAAGGCCGGCGTCGGCGTCGTGGGTGTCAGCAGGAGATCCACGCCGGAGGCGAACACCTGCCGGAAGTCCTCGGCGATCAGCGCGCGCACCTGCTGCGCCTTCCGGTAGTACGCCTCGTAGTAGCCCGCGCTCAGCACGTACGTGCCCACCAGGATCCGCCGACGCACCTCGGCCCCGAACCCCTCGCCGCGGGTGGCCTGATAGAGCGCGCGAATGTCGCCCTCGGGGCCGAGCTTTCGCGCACCATAGCGCACGCCGTCGTATCGTGCGAGATTCGCCGCCGCTTCGGCGGGTGCCACGATGTAGTAGGTCGGCACGGCGTAGGGCGAGTGGGGGAGCGAGACCTCGCTGACCTCTCCCCCCAGCTCCACGATCGCGGCCCTGGTGCGCTCGAGGGCGGCCGCCACGCCGGGGTGCAGGTCGGCGGGGTAGTACTCGCGAGGGAGGCCCACCCTGATGCCATCGAGATCGGCCAGAGGCCGGGGCACCGGCATCGGCGGATGGTCGAGCGTCGTAGCGTCCAGCGGATCGTGGCCGCTGATGACGCTGAGGACCCGTCCCGCGTCGGCCACGCTCCGGCCGAAGACGGAGATGCAATCCAGCGAGGAGCCGAACGCGACGAGTCCGTAGCGGCTCACCCGGCCGTAGCTCGGCTTCATGCCCACCACGCCGCAGAAGCTGGCCGGCTGGCGGACCGAGCCGCCCGTCTCCGAGCCGAGCGCCGCCGGCACCACCCCGGCGGCAACCAGCGCGGCCGACCCGCCGGAGGAGCCGCCCGGGACGCGCTCGGGGTCGATCGGATTCTTCACCCGGCCGAAGGCCGAGTGCTCGGTGGACGAGCCCATGGCGAACTCGTCCATGTTGGTCTTGGCCGCGATCAACGCGCCGGCGTCGCGCAGCCGGTTCACCGCGGTGGCGGTGAACGGAGACCGGTAGCCTTCGAGGATCCGCGAGGCACAGGTCGTCGGCTGCTCGACGGTGACGATGTTGTCCTTGAGGGCGACGGGCATCCCGGCGAGCGGTCCGGGCGATGGAGCGGCGTCTACCCGTGCGGCCTCGGCGTCGAGCAACTCCTGCGACCAGTGCAAGGCGGCGTTGAGCGAGTCGGAGGCGGCGAGCCTGGCGCCGGTGTCCTTCGCGACCGCGCCTGCGCTCACGACTCGTCCATCGCGCCGTGCCGCGGCACCAGGAAGAAGCCGTCGGCGAACTCGGGCGCGAGCTCCGCGGGCAGACGGGCCAGGGGCACCGGGCCGGGCACGTCCTCCCGCAGCGCGGCGGAGTCCGGCCCCGCGCGGAAAGGCGCGGCCATCCGATCCGCCGGCACCTGCTCGAGCTGGGCCACGTAGTCCACGATCCGGTTCATCTGGTCCACCAGCCGGTCCAGCTCGCCCTCGCGAACCGCGAGCTCCGCCAGCCTGGCGACGTGCAGGACCTCGTCCCGGCCGATGCTCATGCGCTCTCCCATTCGCGCTCGAGGCCGGCATACGCCACGAGCAGCTGCTTCTCGCCCACCTCGGCGTCGTCGAAGACGACCGAGACCTTGAGATCGCGGCCGACGCCGCTCAGGCCGCGGATGGTGCCGCTGCCGAATCGGCGGTGCCGCACCCGCTCTCCCTTGACGTAGCGCGGCGCGTCCTGGGAGGCCTCCTCCTCCGCCGCGGCACGCGGGGACGGCGCGGCCGGAGCGTCCGATCCGCGCCAGGTCCCGCTGCGGCGCCACTGCCCCCCGCTGCCGCCCCGGTATCCCGCGTTCCAGTCCGGCGCCCAGAGGGAAGTCGTCCTGCGCTCCTCCACGATCCCGGGCGGCAGCGCCTTGAGGAAACGCGACGGGATGCCCGGTCGAAGCTCGCCGCCGCGGCGCCGCGCGCGCGCCCAGGTGAGGTAGAGCTTGTCCTTGGCACGGGTGAGCCCGACGTAGCAGAGCCGCCGCTCCTCCTCGAGCCCGTCCGGCTGCTCCTCCGCACGGGCCAGGGGAAAGAGCCCGTGCTCCAGCCCCGTGAGCACCACCACCGGCCACTCCAGGCCCTTGGCCGTGTGGAGCGTCATCAGCGTCACACCCTCCTCGTTCCCGATGACCGTATCCACGGAGGAGAGCAGCGCCGCCTCCGCCAGGAACCGCTCCAGCGGGGTGCCCGCCTCGGGATCGTCGCTCACCTCCTCGGACCAGTCGGCGGCGCTCGCGACCAGCTCCCGGACGTTCTCCCACCGGTCGGCGCCCTCCGGTCCCTCGGCATGGAGCACCGCCTCGTACTCGATCGCGCGGATCACCTGCTCCAGCACCTCCGCCGGCGGAAACCGCCCGGCCCGCTCCGCCAGTCCGTCGATGAGACCGGCGAACGAGCGGAATGCCCCCCGCACGTTGGGCCGCAGGTCGGGCACCATCTCGGCGCCGCGCGCCGCGGCGAGGAGCGGCTTGCCCCAGTGCGCCGCGGCCTGCCCGAGCACCGCGAGGCTGGTCTCGCCCAGCCCGCGTCGCGGCACCGCGACGGCCCGCAGGAACGCCTCGTCGTCCGATGGGTTCGCCACCAGGCGCAGGTACGCGAGCAGGTCCTTGACCTCACGGCGTTCGTAGAAGCTGATGGCGCCGATCAGGCGGTAGGGCACGCCGGCCCGGCGGAACGCCTCCTCCAGCGCGCGGCTCTGCGAGTTCGTGCGGTAGAGCACCGCCATCTCGGAGTAGCGCCACTCGCCCGCCGCGCTCCGCCGCTCCAGCTCTCGGACGACCCATTCGGCCTCGTCGCGCTCGTCGGCCGCGGCGAGCAGCGTCACCGTCTCTCCGCCGCGACGGCGGGTGGTGAGCGTCTTCCCGATCCGGCCGGCGTTCTCCGCGATCACGCCGTTGGCGGCATCGAGGACGATCTGGGTCGAGCGGTAGTTCTCCTCCAGCCGCACGAGCTTCGCGTCCGGGAAGTCGCGCAGGAAGTCCTGCATGTTGCGGACGTCGGCGCCGCGCCAGCCGTAGATCGACTGGTCGTCGTCGCCCACCGCGCACACGTTGCCGTGGGCGCCGAGCAGACGGATCAGCTCGTACTGGGCCCGGTTGGTGTCCTGGAACTCGTCCACCAGGATGAAGCTGAATCGCTCCTGGTAGGCACGGAGCCGCTCCGGGTGCTCGCGGAAGAGCGTGAGCGGGTGCAGCAGGAGATCGTCGAAGTCCATCGCGTTCGCCGCCTTGAGCGCCGGCCCCATGGCGCCGTACACGTCCGCCGACACGGCGGCCAGCCGGTCGAAGGGCGAGGACGCCGCCAGCTCGGCGGGCGGGACCATCCGGTTCTTGGCCGCCGAGACGAGGGACTGCACCGCGCGCGGCGGGAAGAGCTTGGTCGAGTGTCCCCGCTGGTCCATGAGGCGCTTGATCAGGCTCAGCCGGTCGTCCTCGTCGTAGATCGTGAACCCGCGGGTGAACCCGAGCAGCTCGGCCTCGCGCCGGAGCAGTCGCGCCGAGAGCGAGTGGAACGTGCCGATCCAGAGCCCCGACGGATCGCGGCCGAGCAGACTGCCGATCCGGTGCTTCATCTCGCCGGCGGCCTTGTTGGTGAAGGTGACCGCGAAGATCCTGTCGGGCGGCACGCCGTGCCGATCGATCAGGCTGGCGATCCGCGTCGTGAGCACGCGCGTCTTCCCCGAGCCCGCGCCGGCGAGCACCAGCAGCGGCCCGTGGACGTGCTCCACCGCCTCCCGCTGCGCCGGATTCAGCGCGTGCGGCAGCTCGGGCGTGGACCTCTCGATCATGCGGCCCGCTCGGCCAGGGGGATTCGCATCAGGAAACAGGCTCCCTTTTCGGTGGGCTCCAGCAGGAGGGCGCCCCGGTGCGCGTCCTCGACCGCGCGGCGCGCCAGGGCGAGTCCGATCCCCCAGTTGCCTCGCTTGGTCGTGATGCCCGGCTCGAAGAGCGTGCGACGGATCTCCTTCGCCACGCCGGGGCCGTCGTCGATCACGCGCACTTCAGCCATTCCCTCCTCGGCGCCGACCCGCAGGATAATCGTGCCGCTGCGGCCCTGCAGCGCGTCGATCGCGTTCTTCACCAGCGACTCGAGCGCCCACTCCAGCAGCACCGGATCGCCCATCACGGTGGGGCCCGCGCCGGGGGCCTCGAGCCGGAGCTCGATGGGGTTCGCCCGGCGCGGGAGCCGCGGACGGAAGTAGCCGCAGACCCGGTCCGCCAGCGCGCCGAGTCCGATCGGCTCGCGCTTCACGGGGTTCCCGATGCGCTCGAAGCGCCGGGCCACCCGGTCGAGCCGCTCCGCGTCCGCCGCGAGATGATCGGCCAGGTCGGGTGGCGGGTCCGGCCGCGAGCGCACCCGCTCGATCCACCCCTGGAGGCTGGTGAGCGGGGTGCCCATCTGGTGCGCCGCCTCGCGCGCCATCGCGACCCAGAGGCGGTCCCGCTGCGCCGCCATGGCGCTGCGGTAGGCGAACACGGCGACCGCGACCATGACCGCGATGGTGAGCGCCTGGAGGATGGCCAGCGCGGTGACGCTGCGCTCCGCGGGGAGCGGCCCGTAGTGCACCGTCCCGATGGCGTCCACGATGGGCGGGTTCTGCCGGTCGAGCTTGTTCGCGTACTCCAGCACGCGGGGATCGTCGAGCGGCGCGTCGAACGGGAGGTTGGCCGCGGCGGTCACCCGGCCGCTGGGATCGGTGATGATGAGCGGCAGCCCCAGCGCGCGCACCTCTTCGCCCAGGCGGAGCAATGCCTCGACCTCCGAGCCGGGATCGGGATCGTTGAGCCCGCCGAACACGCCGGAATAGAGCCGGCTGGTGGCGGTCGCATCCGCCCGGAAGTGGCGGATGATCAGGAGACCCGTCCCCAGGCTGAGGCCGGAGAGCACCGCGACCAGGAGCACGGCCACCGTCGGCGCGGCGCGCCGGAACCGCTCCCTAGGCGGTCGGAGCCAGGCGATCGACACCGAGGTACGGCACCAGCGCCGCGGGCACGCGCACGGAGCCGTCAGCCGACTGGTTGTTCTCGAGCAGCGCGATGATCGTGCGAGGAAAGGCCACGCCGGACGCGTTCAGGGTGTGGACGAACTCGGGCTTGGCACGCGGCTCCCGGCGGAAACGGATATTGGCGCGCCGCGCCTGGAAGTCGGTGAAGGTGCTGGAGCTCGACGCCTCCAGCCAGGTGCCGACCCCCGCGGCCCACACCTCCAGGTCGAAGGTGCGCGCGCTCGCGAAGCCGGTATCACCCGCGGCGAGCTCCACTACACGGTAGGGGATTCCCAGCCGCTGGAGCACCGCCTCGGCATGGCCGGTGAGCCGCTCGTGCTCCGCGTCGGACTCCTCCGGCCGCGCGAAGCGGACCAGCTCCACCTTGTCGAACTGGTGCACCCGGATGAGCCCGCGCGTGTCCTTGCCGTGCGCCCCCGCCTCACGGCGGAAGCACGGGGTGCACGCGACGTAGCCCAGGGGCAACCGGGAGCTCTCCAGGATCTCGTCTCGGTGGAGGTTGGTGACCGGCACTTCGGCCGTGGGGATGAGGAACAGGTCGTCCGCCGGAACCCCGTACAGGTCGTCCTCGAACTTGGGGAGCTGGCCCGTGCCCGTGAGCGTGGCCCGGTTCACCAGGTAGGGAACCGCGACCTCGACGTACCCGTGCTCGCGGGTGTGGAGGTCGAGCATGAAGGCCGCCAGCGCGCGGCCGAGCTTCGCGCCGTAGCCGCGGAACACCGGAAAGCCCGAGCCCGTGAGCTTCGCCCCGGCCGGCAGGTCGAGCATCCCCAGCGCGTCGGCCAGCTCCCAGTGCGCCTTCGGCTGGAAGTCGAAGGCCGGCGGGTCGCCCCAGGTGCGCACCACGCGGTTGGCCGACGCGTCGCCATCGGGCGTGCCCTCCGCGGGGAAGTTGGGCAGCGCCATCGCCTGGCCTTCGAGCGTGGTCTCGAGCTCCCGCAGCCGCGCGTCGAGCGCCTTCACCTCGTCACCCGACGCCTTGAGCCGCGCCATCAGCTCGTCCGCCGGCTCCTTGGCGCGCTTCCGCCGCGCGACCTCCTCGCTCGCGGCGTTGCGCTCGGCCTTGAGGCCTTCCACCCGCACGAGCAGCTCGCGCCGGTCGCGGTCGAGCTCGAGCAGGGCGTCCACGGCCTGCGCGACCGACGCGTCGCGGCGGCGGAGCAGGCTCGCGCGACTGCCCTGGGGATCCTGGCGCAGGCGCTTCAGGTCGATCACGCGGGGGTCAGCGGTCGGGGAAGCCGGGCTCGAGGCCGCGGTAGCCGCAGTTCAGGTTCGCGAGCACCTTGAGGATGAGCGAGTTGTCCTCCAGGCCGATGACCTCGACCTTGGCATACTGCGGAACGCCGAGGTTGCACACGATGCGGGAGCGGACGATGTAGACCTCGCCGAGGGCGACCGGGACCGCCTCTTCGGTGACGTACCCGTTGCTGGGGGCGGCCTCGATCTCGTCGAAGGCCTCGTCCCGCCGCATCACTCCCGGCTCGGCGGAGTTGCCGGACGTGATGCCGAGCGCGGCTCGGGGCAGGATGACCGTTTGCCCGCTCTCGGCGGTCCCCTGGATGTCGTAGGCGAAGTCGAAGCCCGCATTGAGATCGGTGCGAACCGCGCCCTCACTCACCGAGAAACCGCTCGGTGTGGTCACCGGAGTGTCCGTGAGCGAGCCCACGGTGACCGTGTCCACGAAGTTCTCCTGCGTCGGGTCCGGGAGGCTGTCGTCGTCGCCGCACGCGGCTAGCGTGGCCAGGGCCGCCAAGGCAAGAAGAGAGAGCAGCGGGCGAATTGTCGGCATAGAGAGGGAAGGTTAAGAGCGGATCCGAGTCGGGTCAACCGCGCGTGGTTTCTTGACTTCGCCCCCGGCGACCCTCTACGTTGCGCTACGTTTTCCCCCTGGCCATGGAGTGCGATGGATGACCGGACTCGCCGATGTGCTGCGCGGTCTCGCGGCGCGCGACGGGGTGCAGGGCGCGTTGCTCCTGAGCGGCGAAGGTCTGCCGATCGACCACGCCGGCAGGGACGGGTTCGAGCCGGAGGCCGTGGCGGCACTGGCGGCGACGCTGGCCCAGCACGCCGGCCGATTGGGCGAAGGGGCGGAGCGCGGCGACTTCAAGGGAGCCGTCCTCGACTTCGCCGCTGGTCCCGTCGTGCTGGCGCGCGCCGGCGCTTCCGGCTGGCTCGCAGTTCTCGCTCGATCCGATGCGGACCTTGGTCCCCTGCTGTACGATCTGCGGCACCACGGACCGGCGCTCGCCGGTCTCCTGTGAGCCTTTGATGCGGTGGGCCGTGCTCCTCGCCGGCGGCTCGGGAACCCGCTTCTGGCCGCTCAGCACTCCCGAGAATCCCAAGCAGCTCCTTCCGCTCACGGGCCCGGGCTCCAGCGCGGAGGACACGGTGGAGCGTCTCGCGGGGCTCATTCCGCGGGAGCGCACGCTGGTGGTCGCCGGCGGCGGGCTCGCCGACAGGCTCCGGGAGCGGCTCGAGCTTCCGGGGGAGAACGTGCTGGTCGAGCCCCGTGCGGCGTCCACCGCGCCGGCGCTCATCTGGGCGACATGGGAAGCGCGCCGCCGTGATCCGGAGGCGGAAGTCCTGTCCCTCCATGCCGACTGGGCCGTGGGTGACGCGGCCGCCTTCCGGCAGACCGCGGATGCGGCGCTGGCCGCGGCGAAGCGGCACGACCGGTTGATCACCGTCGGCATCGTCCCCTCCCGGCCGGAGACCGGGTACGGCTACATCGTGCCCGGCGTCCCCCTCGACGACGCGGCGCGCAGCGTGGCCCGGTTCTCGGAGAAGCCGGACGCCGCGACCGCGCTCGACCTGATGGCGGCAGGAGCGCTGTGGAACAGCGGCCTCTTCGCGTGGACCGCCGAGCGACTCCTGGCGGAGGTGGCCGCGCACACACCGGAAGTGGCCGGCGCCATCCCGGCCCTCGAGGTCGGCGACGTCGCGCGCTTCTTCCGCGAGGTGGAGCCGGTGTCCATCGACGTCGGGCTCCTCGAGCGCAGCCGGGCGGTCGCCGTCATGTCCGGCGACTTCGCCTGGGACGATGTCGGCACCTGGCAGGCGCTGGCACGAGTGCGGGCCAAGGACCCCGCGGGCAACGTCGTGGTGGGACAGGCGGTGCTGCACGAGAGCCAGGACTGCGTGGTCTGGTCGGAGCGCGACCCGATCGTGCTGTTCGGCGTCCAGGAGATGGTGGTGGTGCAGGCGAACGGGCGGATATTGGTGATGCCGGCCGACCGCGCCGCCTCGATGAAGCAGCTGCTCGACGCTCTTCCGCCCGCCCTCCGCGACGTCGGGCCGTGAGCTCGCTCTACCTCCTCGAGCCCGATCCCGCCGGTCCCACCTGGGCCCCATTCGCCGGCGTGCGGCCGGTGGCCGAGCTGCGTGCGGGCGTCTGGCGGATCCGGGAACGCTGGGAAGGTGCGCTCCAGCGCGACACGACCGCCGTGCTCGGGTCGCACGTCGAGGGGTTCACCGAGTTCGACGAGCCGCCCGCGCGGGCGCCGATGCCGATCGAGGGACCGGCGATCATCGCGGCCTCGTGGTTCGCGCCGTCCGGCGCGCCGATCGAGTCCACCGCGCCGGTCCGCCGGCTCACCCATGGCGGCACGACCGTCGCGTGGGTCGTGCCGGCCGGCGAGCACTGGGAACGGCCCAACGATGAGGGCCCGGGCCTCGAGGTGGACGGCGTTCTGCTCCGGGGCGCGTACGACCTGGTGACCGCGCTCGAGCGCCTGCTGCCGGCCGACTGCGCCGACTTTCGCGCCGCCCCCTCCACCGGCGTTCCCGAGGGCTCGATCGTGCTGGGCGACGCCGCCGACGTGATCTGCCTGCGCGCCGCGGTGGAGCCGGGCGTGGTATTCGACGTGCGGGGCGGTCCGGTGGTGCTGGAGGAGGGCGCAGAGGTGCGGAGCGGGACCAGGCTGGAGGGTCCCTCGTACGTGGGCATCG
>DATABZ010000107.1:0-3673 GCA_036259315.1 Gemmatimonadales bacterium
GATGACGATTCCCGTCTTCACCGGCTGCCTGGTGGACGCCCGGCCGATCGGCCTCTTCCACCTCGTCGATCGCGGTGTGCCCGACGAGAAGGTGCTCGCGGTCCCATTGGGTGATCCCTACTCGGAGGGCCTAAGCGACCTGGGCGACATTCCGAAACACTACCTGAAGGAGATCGAGCACTTCTTTCAGGTCTACAAGGACCTGGAGGGGACTCGTACGGAGACGAGAGGCTTCGAGGGAGCCGCGGCGGCAAGAGACGCAATCGAGCGCGCCATGGAACTGTACCGCTCGAAGTTCGCGTCTTGAACCACAGAAAGGAACACATCCCGAAGATGGCCCCCCGATGGCGGCTCGGCCCCGCTAGCCTACCCCTCCCGCTCCGACACCGGCGGCCCCAGAATCTCCCGCCATACGATCGCATCCCGCAGCTGCGCCGGCGTGAACCTCCGCACTGCCGTGTGATCCGCCGGCTCCCGACGAATCCGAGCGTCGAACGCCTGGTGATCGGCCTTCGTGAGCGCCCGGTCCCTCGCCCGGGCCGCCTCGATCCGGCGGCGCACCAGCTCCTCGGCCGCATCGTCCTGGACCACCCGCGGTCTACTCGGCCGGTGGACCTCTCCCTCGAGGCTGACCACCCGCACCGGCTCGTCGTCGTACGACTCCCGATTCTCGACCTCCTCTGCGCCTGGCAGGCCCGCCGCGGGAGCTCTGGACTGCGGCGCAGACTTCGCTCCTGGGAGTCTGGACGACGGGGCCGGCTGCGTGCCCCCGACTTCCTCCAAGTTCCGCTCCAGCTCCCGCAGCAGCTGCTCCAGCCGGCTCCCCTCCCGCTGGGTAGCGTCTCCACCCGCAGTAGCGCGCCCACCCGCAGTCAGGCCCCCGCCAGGCGCCACCCCTCGAACGGAGCCCGGCAGAGTCGCCCGCGGCCTTGGACTGGGACGCTCGCCCTTCCGCCCCATGTTCAGCAGGCTGAACAGCAGCCACACCAGGCCCAGGACCAGCAGGCCGCCGAAGTCCATCGCTACACTCCCGGCGTCTGGTTCGAGTCGCCCTGGCCGGCGATGGCCTGCCGCATCGTGGTGTCGGCCTCGACATTACGGAAGCGCTGATAGTCCATGATGCCGAGGTTGCCGCTGCGGAACGCCTCCGCCATGGCCAGGGGGATCTGGGCTTCCGCCGCGATGACCGAGGCGCGCTGCTTCTGGGCCTCCGCCTTGAACTCCTGCTCCATCGCCACGGCCAGCGCCCGTCGCTCCTCGGCCTTGGCCTGCGCGATCCGCTTGTCGGCCTCCGCCTGATCGGTCTGGAGCTCGGCGCCGATGTTCTTGCCCACATCGACGTCCGCGATGTCGATCGAGAGGATCTCGAACGCGGTCCCGGCGTCGAGCCCCTTCGCCAGCACGCTCTTGGAGATCATGTCCGGATTCTCGAGCACCTTCTTGTGAGATTCGGCCGAGCCGATCGTGCTCACGATGCCCTCGCCTACGCGCGCCAGGATCGTCTCCTCACCCGCGCCGCCCACCAGCCGGTTGATGTTGGCCCGGACGGTGACCCGGGCCAGCGCGAGGAGCTGGATCCCGTCCTTCGCCATCGCCGCGACCTTGGGGGTGGTGATCACCTTCGGATTGACGCTCACCTGCACCGCCTCGAACACGTCCCGCCCTGCCAGATCGATCGCGGTCGCCTGCTTGTAGGTGAGCGCGATCCCTGCCTTGTCCGCCGAGATCAGCGAGTTGACCACCCGGTTGACGTTGCCGCCGGCCAGAAAGTGGCCCTCGAGCTCGTTGACGTCCAGCGAGATTCCAGCCTTGTGCCCGCTGATCAGCGGCAGCACGATGGCACGCGGGTCCACCCGCCGGAAGCGCATTCCGAAGAGCGTGAAGAACGAGACTCGTACCCCCGAGAACAGGGCCGTGAGCCAGAGCCCGAACGGAATGAAGTGAAAGAAAACGGCAATGATGATGACGGCGATGAAGATCAACGCCAGGATCATGCCCAGACTAACCATCGAATCATCCACGGCAACTCCTCGGAGTGGGAGAAGAGAGTAGCGGCTCGAGCTCGATACGCGTGGTCCTAGGGACCAAGCGGCGCCCTGCGACGGGCGACATTCACGCTACGGTGCGCACGACGTGGCGATAGCCTTCGCTCCGCACCACCCGCACCGCGGTTCC
The DNA here is from genome assembly GCA_036259315.1 of Gemmatimonadales bacterium. Classification (GTDB taxonomy): domain Bacteria; phylum Gemmatimonadota; class Gemmatimonadetes; order Gemmatimonadales; family GWC2-71-9; genus CAVVWJ01. Next base: position 2,176 of record DATABZ010000107.1, read on the forward strand.
CTGCGGCACGAACTCACCCTCGGTCACCACGTCCACGCGCTCGCCCGCGATCGTGGCGGTGCCTGCCGGCCTCAGGTCGGTGACGGCGACCCCCTCCTGCCCCACCAGGTCCGGCCGAAGGGCGCCCGAGATGTAGCCCTCAGCCTGGGCCATACCGCCCCTTAGAAAGAGCCCGCCGAAGCGGTCGCTGCTCGGAATGTGGCGCAGCCAGGCGTACACCACCGCCGCCGTGATCACGAGACTGGCGCCGAGAATCGCGAAGGCCTGCACCACGTCCCCGGTGCTGGGGGTCGCACCCATCAGGGCCAGCACCATCGCGCCCCCCACGGCGGCGAGGCCCAGCACTCCCGCGACCCCGAACCCGGGCAGCACGAACACCTCCACCGCTAGCGCGATGAGCCCCAAGCCCAGGAGGAGCACTTCCTCCCACCCCGCCAGTCCGAGCACGAAGCTCGACCCGAAGAAGAGGCCCAGCGACGCCAGGCTCACGAGACCGCCGAGCCCGAAGGCCCCGCTCTTGATCTCCAGCACCAGCCCCAGAATGCCGAGCGAGAGCAACAGCGGCGACACCAGGGGGTTGGTGAGAAAGCGGACAACCAACTCCGCCCAGTTGGGCTCCGGGGCCACCACACGGGCGCCGGCGAGCTCGATCGCCTCGAGCAGCGCGGCCTCGTCGGCCACCTCGGCCTCGGCGTAGCCGACCTTCATCGCCTCTCGACTGGTGAGGGTGAGCAGCTCCCCTTCCCTGACCACGCCGGGAATAGCGATCGCCTCGTCCACCATCGCCTCGGCGATTCGGGGATCCAGGCCGCGCTCCTCCGCGACCGCGCGGAACTCGGCCCGCATCGCGGAGACCATCTTCTCGGGCGCGCGCTTTCCCTCTCCATCCACGGGCGTGGCGGCGCCGATCACGGCGCCCGGACGCATATAGATCTCCCGGGCGGAAATGGCGATCAGCGCTCCGGCACTATAGGCCCGTGGATTGACGAAGGCATAGACCGGCAGGTCGGCACGCCGGATGGCATCGGAGATCCGCTCGGCGGCATCCACCCGCCCGCCGGGTGTGTCGATGTCGAGGTAGGCGGCATCGGCTCCGGCCGCCGCCGCCTCCCGCAGCGATCGGGCGACGTAGGGCGCGAGGCCGTTCTCCACCGTGCCGGTCACCGCGATGCGGTACACGAGCGGCGTCTGGCTGCTGGCCGGTCCGGCAGACGCTGCCAGCCCGGTCGCCAGCACGATGGAGGCGAGCGTCTGGAACTGCAGTCGGCACATCGCGGCGATCCAGTCGGAGGATGTCGAAATCTAGCGGGCGTCTCCGCGGTGGCGAAAGCCTCGGCGCGCCTCCCGCATCTCGTGCACCCGGTGGAGCAGCCGCTCACGCATCACCATGAGCCGCGCCCGCTGCACCGGACTGAGGAAGTCGAGCTCCCCCATCTCCCGCCGCCAGCTCTCGGCATACTCCACCCGGAGCTGGAGGAGTTCCCTCGTAAGGCGGAGA
>DATABZ010000108.1:0-4353 GCA_036259315.1 Gemmatimonadales bacterium
GTTCCTGTGCCTGGAGCATGGCGAGTCCTCCCGGGTCGCGGCGGACGTTTTCGCCGCCGGGCCCGGTCTGGTGGTGGATCTGGCGGCCGACTTCCGGGTGCGGGACCGCGCCCTGTACCAGCGCTACTACGGCGCGCACGCGGCGCCGGATCTCCTGCCACGCTTCTGCTACGGCCTGGCCGACGTCCTCGGCCCGGCACTGCGCGGCGCGGGTGCGATTGCCGCCCCCGGCTGCTTCGCGACCGCCGCCCAGCTCGCCCTCTATCCGCTCGCGCGCGCCGGGCTCGACGTTTCACCCTCGCTGTTCGCGGTGACCGGGTCGAGCGGCGCTGGGATTCAGCCGAAGCCCACCACGCACCATCCGATGCGGGCGCACAACGTGTTCGCCTATTCCGTGCTCGGTCACAGGCACGAGGCGGAAGTCCTGCAGTCCTGGCGCCAATGGGTCGGGCGCAGCGACGCCACGGCCCGCCTCATGACCCACTCGGGGCCGTTCGTTCGCGGCATCTACCTCACGCTGCATGCGTATTTGCCGCACGCGTCCCGCATCAGTGCCGGCGATCCCGGCACGGAGGCGGCGAGCTGGTTCCGCGAGGCCTACGCCGGCCGTCCGTTCGTCCGCATCCTCGATGCTCCGCCCGAGCTCACCCACGCGGTCGGCACGAACTACGCGCTGGTCCACGCGACGGAGAGCGATGACGGCGCGGAGGTGCAGGTCACGGTGGCGATCGACAACCTCGTGAAGGGTGCGGGGGGCCAGGCGATCCAGGCCATGAACCTCGCCCTGGGCATCGACGAGCAGGCGGGACTGCGGGGGGGAGGGATGTTTCCGTGCTGAAATCTGGAGCGGAGGCGGCAAAGGCCGCCGAGGGGTTGCCTGGCTGGGAGCGGTTACGCCATTCCGCCGCCCTCCTCCCGGTTTACGCGCAGTTCCCCGTCCGCCCGGTTCAGGGACGCGGCTCGTGGCTGATCGATGAGAGCGGAGACGAGTGGCTCGACGCCTACGGAGGGCACGCGGTAGCGGCCACCGGACACTGTCACCCGCATGTGGTGCGCGCGATCGCGGAGCAGGCCGGGGCGCTGCTCTTCTATTCGACCGCCGTCCCGCACCCGCTGCGCGAGCGGCTGGCCGAGCGCCTGGCCGCGCTGTGCCCCGACCCGCTCGAGCGGGTGTTCTTCTGCAACTCGGGCGCGGAGGCGAACGAGAACGCGCTGCATCTCGCACGGAATGCCACCGGTCGCACCGGAGTCGTCTCGGTACTCGGCGGCTGGCACGGCCGCACTGCCGCGACCCTGGCCTGCACCGACGGGGCCCGGTACGAGGAAGCCGCCCGGCGAAGCGGAATTGCGCTCTCCAGCCGAGTGCCGGCGGGCGACGTCGAGGCTCTGGAGCGTGCGGTGGACGCCACGGTTGCCGCGGTGATCGTGGAGCCGGTCCAGGGCCTCTCCGGGGCGCGGGACCTGAGCCCGGAGTTCCTCCGGGCCGCACGCCGCGTGTGCGACCGGCACGGCGCGGCCCTCATCTTCGACGAGGTGCAGTGCGGCGTGGGCCGCTGCGGCGCCTTCAGCGCCGCCGAAGCGGTGGGCGTCGTGCCCGACGCGCTGACGTTCGCGAAGGGCCTCGCCTCCGGGCTGCCGATCGGCGCGGTCGTCGCCACGCCGGCGCTCACCGCGTCCATTGGAATCGGCGATCTCGGAAGCACCTTCGGAGGCGGACCGGTGCCCTGCGCCGCCGCGCTCGCGACGATCGACGTAATCGAGGACGAGGGTCTGATATCGAACGCGGTGCGCGTCGGCGAGCGGCTCACCCGTGGCGCCATCGCGCTCGGCGTGCGTCGGGTGAGCGGCCGAGGTCTGCTGCTCGGCCTGCATCTGGACCGGCCGGCGGCAGAGGTGCAGCGCGGGCTCTTCGCTCGTCGGATCATCACGGGGACCGCCTCCGATCCGGCGGTTCTCCGTCTGCTGCCCCCGCTCTCGTTCTCCGAGCGCGAAGCCGATCTGCTGCTGGCGGGGCTCGAGGAGGTGCTCGCGTGACCAAGCGTGATTTCCTGTCGCTCGAGGACTGGTCCGTCGGCGAGGTGGACGCTCTTCTCGCGCTCGCCGCTCGGGTCAAACGCGGCGAGATCGCCGGCGGGCTGGAGCGCAAGGTGCTGGCGATGGTCTTCATGGACCCGAGCCTCCGCACCCGCACCAGCTTCGAGACCGCGATGTTCCTGCACGGCGGCCATGCGGTGGTGCTCGAGCCGGGCCGCGGGAGCTGGCCGCTGGAGACCGAGCCCGGCGCCGTGATGGACGGCGACAGCGTCGAGCACGTCGTGGACGCCGCCCGGGTGCTCGGGCGGTACGCCGACGCGCTCGGCGTGCGCTCGTTTCCCCGGGGGCGCGACTGGGAGGTTGCCCGGGAGGACTCGGTGCTCCGCAGCTTCGCACGACACTGCGAGAAACCGGTGATCAATCTCGAGTCGGCGCGGCGCCATCCGTGCCAGGCCCTGGCCGACGCGATGACGCTGCGGGAAAAGCTGGGCGAGACCGCGGGCAAGCGCTTCGTGCTCACCTGGGCATGGCATCCGAGGCCACTGCCCACCGCCGTGCCCGCCAGCGCCGCGCTCGCGGCCGCGAGGCTCGGCATGGAGATCGTGATCGCGCGGCCGCCCGGCTACGAGCTCGATCCCGACGACACCGCGCTGATTCGCAGGATCGCGCAGCAGACCGGGGGCGAGTTCGTCCATATCATCGACGACCCGGACGAGGCGACCGTCGGTGCCGACGCGGTGTACGTCAAGTCCTGGGGATCGGTGAAGCTCTACGGGAATCCACAGGAGGAAGCCGCCCAGCGCGCGGCGTTCCGCGACTGGCGCCTCACGCCCGATCGGGTGAGATCCACTCGTGGGGGGAAGGGCATCGTGATGCACTGCCTTCCGGTGCGCCGCAACGTCGAGATCGACGACGCGGTCCTCGACGGCCCCAACTCGGTCGTGGTGGACCAGGCCGAGAACCGGCTCCACGCGCAGCGGGCGCTGTTGCTGGAGCTGCTGGGAGGCGGCAGATGACGATCGACACATCGAGAGGCATCGCGGGACTCAAGGGGGCGCTGCGCTACGTGCGCGCGTACCGGGACCAGGTCTTCGTCGTGAAGCTGGGCGGCGAGGTGCTGGGCGAGCCGGAGGTGCTCGAGCACGTCACCGGCCAGTTGGCGCTCCTCTCCTCGCTCAGCATCCGGCTGGTCGTCGTCCACGGCGGCGGCCCCCAGGCGACGGCGCTGAGCCGCCGGCTCGGCGTGGAGCCGACGATGGTCGCCGGCCGGCGGGTCACGGATGACTCCGCGCTGGAGGTGGCCAAGCTGGTGTACGCCGGTCAGCTGAACGTCGATCTCCTGGCCGCGCTCCGCGCGCACCGGGTGCAGGCGGTGGGGCTGAGCGGCGTAGACGCCGATCTCATCACCGCGCATCGCCGCCCGCAGGTCCAGGTCGTGGACGACGCCGGCAAGACGGTCAGGGTGGATTACGGCCACGTGGGTGACGTGGTCCGGGTGGACCCCAGGGTCCTGAGCACACTCGTCGAGGCGCGCTTCGTGCCGGTCGTGGCCAGCCTGGCGGGTGGTGACGACGGCGAGGTGTACAACGTCAACGCCGATACCGTGGCCGAGTCGCTCGCGGTGGCCATGCGCGCCCAGAAGCTCGTCTTTCTCACCGGCGCGCCCGGCGTGCTGCGCGACCGGAATGATCCCTCCACCCTCGTCACCTTCGCCGATCCCGACGACCTGGCGGGACTCATGGCCAGTGGGGTGCTGAGCGGCGGCATGCGGCCCAAAGTCGAGGCCTGCATCCGGGCCGCCACCGGCGGTGTCGAGCGAACCCACATCATCGACGGCCGCGCCCCCGACGCGCTCCTTCTCGAGGTCTTCACCGGCGCCGGCTGCGGCACCATGATCGTCGGCCGAAAGGAGAAGGCGACGTACCTCGGGGTGGACCTTGCCGGATGAGCTGAAGCTCCTCGAGCGATTGGTCGCGACCCCGTCGGTGAGTGGAGAGGAAGCCGCCGTCGCGTCGCTGGTGGAGGAGTGGGCGAGCGAGTCGGGACTGGACGTGGTACGGGACGAGACCTCGGTGCGAGTCGAGGTGCGAGGTCGCTCGCTCGGCGCCACGCTGGCGCTCGTCTCCCATCTCGACGTCGTGCCGCCGGGCGCCGGCTGGACGCGTGATCCCTTCACACCGACGGTGGAGGGGGATCGGCTCTATGGGCGTGGCTCCGGCGACGCGAAGGCCTCGGTGGCCGCGATGCTCGCCGCGGCGCGAGACGTCGCCGGGGGTTCCGGCCTCGCGCGCGGGCGGCTGCTGGTGGTCCTCGGCTACG
>DATABZ010000109.1:0-1875 GCA_036259315.1 Gemmatimonadales bacterium
AGCTCGCTCACGAGCCAGTCGGCGACGGGGACCTCCGGGTCGGCCTCGCGAAGCGGGACGGGCTCGAGCTGGTCGGGACGCGAGCGGCGGCACTTTCCGCAGCCCGCGTATGCCGGCGTGGACCGTCGCCGGCACGCGTGAGGGTGGGCCCGCTCGGGTGTGGCGGCTCGGACATCGATAGCCATCCCAACCGACATGGCCTTCCGAGTCGACATGCCAGCCCGCACGGAGCCAGGGACCCGGTCCGGCCGTGGCTCGAGCAAGCGTCCTTTCCGGATCGGCACCGTGCTGGCGCGCATCCGCGAGGCGGTGCGCCCGCTGCCCAAGGCCGCGATGTTCGCCCTGGCGGAGCAGGGACACCGAACCCTCTTCGAGCAGCTGGTCGCCTGCATCCTCTCCATCCGAACCCGTGACGAGGTGAGCCTGGTGGCGGCGCAGCGGCTCTTCGCCACCGCGCCGAGCCCTCGCGCACTCGCCGCGCTCGATCCGTCCCGCATCGACACGCTCATCGGCGACACCACCTTTCACGGGGCCAAGGCCCGTCAGATCCGGGAGATCGCGCGATTCGCGGACCGGCGGGGTGGTGAGCTGCCGTGTGACGAGCCCGCGCTCCTCTCGCTGCCTGGAGTCGGGCCCAAGTGTGCGCACCTGGCGCTCGGGATCGCGTGCGGTGCGACGCTCATCAGCGTGGACATTCACGTGCACCGGGTGACCAACCGGTGGGGCTACGTCGGCGCGCCCACGCCCGAGCGGACCATGGCGGAACTGGAGCAGCGCCTCCCCCTACGCTACTGGGTGGAGATCAATTCCCTGCTCGTCCCCTTCGGGAAGCACGTCTGCACCGGGCGTCTCCCGAAGTGCTCGACCTGCCCCGTGCTCGACATGTGTCGCCAGGTCGGCGTCGAGGCCCACCGCTGAGCCTGCGATCGTCTCGACCGTCGACCGACCAGCAACCAGGAGGGCTCTACCATGACCAAGGCTGCCGACCGCAATCGCGACCAGGCTCCGCTCGACAAGAAGCTCGACGACCTCTACGGCCTCATCGAGGGCATCGAGATCGCCATGTTCACCACCAGGCGCCCCGATGGCCACCTGGTCTCCCGCCCCATGGCCACCCAGACACAGGCCGACGGCTCGGATCTCTGGTTCGTCACCGACATCGACACCCACAAGCTGGACGAGCTGGAGTTCGATCCGCACGTGAACCTGGCGTACTACCGCGACCGCACCCGCGAGTGGGTCTCGGTGAGCGGCACGGCGAGCGTGACGCAGGACCGCCGCGCGATCCGCGAGCTCTACCGTCCGGACTGGAAGGCGTGGTTCGGCGACGAAGGGGGTGAGCGGAACGGCGGGCCCGATGATCCAAGGATGGCGCTGATCCTGGTCGACGTGCATTCGGTCACCTACCTGAAGGTGGACAAGCCGCGACCGGTGGTGCTGTTCGAGGTGGCGAAGGCGATGGCGACCGGCACGCCGCCGAAGGTGGGCGAGCAGCGGCACATTAGCGCGTCGGAGCTGCGCTAGGCTGTGCGTGAGGTTTCGTGAAGCGCGGAGGGGACGGGGGGCTCCTCCCGGGCGCTGAAGAACGCTCTGCCACGGAGCCCGGGCAAACAGCGCCCGGTCTCCTCCGCGACGCGTTCTAACGCGCCCCTGCGGAGCCACTATGCCCTCCGCTCCTCCCCGCCTTGGAGTGGGGCGCACCCCGCGAGGCTCCGAAAAGTGATGGAGTAGCGCAGGGTGTCCACGGCCGGAATGCTGTGCTCCCACTCGCTGCGCGATGGGCCCCGCAGCAGGTAGGCCGAGCGCGGCGCGAGGGTGAGGGACGCCCGTTCCCACCTCGAGCCGACCTTCCGGCGGAATCGAAAACGGCAGGGT
>DATABZ010000110.1:0-3731 GCA_036259315.1 Gemmatimonadales bacterium
CATCTGGTGGACTCTCTCGCCACGCGCATGGACCTGGCCCGCTACCATGACGCGGTCTTCAGGATGGACCGGGCCATCGGCGAGATGATGGCCGAGCTCGAGCGCAGGGGGCTCCGCGACAAGACTCTGATCGTGTTCGTGAGCGACAACGGCGCGCCGTTCCCCCGCGAGAAGGGCACCCTCTACGACTCCGGCATCCGTACCCCGCTCCTCTTCTCCTGGCCCGGCGTCGTTCGCGCGAACTCGGTGTACGACCGGGGGCCGGTGAGCACGGTGGATCTCATGCCGACGCTGCTCGAGATCGGAGGCGGAAGGCCGCCGGCGACGGTGCAGGGCCGGAGCTTTCGCGCGCTGCTCACCGGGCCCGAGTCCTACGCCGGCCGCGAGCACGTCTTCAGCGAGCGCAACTGGCACGACTGCGACGAGCATCAGCGCTCGGTGCGCACCGCCCGGTTCAAGCTGATCCGCACCGACGCGTACACGGGGCTGCCGCTCTGCACCGCGGCCGACATCGGAGCGAGCCCCTCGTTCCTGGCGCTTCGGGCACGGGCAAAGGCGGGCCGCCTCACGGCAGCCCAGCGCCGGCTGTTCGAGGCGCCGCGCGCGCGGCTGGAGCTCTACGACCTCGAGGCGGATCCCTGGGAGCTCACCAACCTGGCCGATCACCCGGCCCATGCGGCCCGGGTTCGCGCGCTCGCGGCGGTGCTCCAGGAGTGGATGGAGAGCACCGACGACTTCCCGGCCGCGTTCCGGATCCGCGACGACAACACCGACCGCGTCAGCGGGGTGCTGTTCAGTCCCAGGATACCGCCGCTCCGGAACCCGGAGCCGCCGCCCCCGCCGGAGCAGCGATGGGGGACTCCGGGCCCGAGCTAGGGATCAGCGTATCCCCCTATCCTGCTTCGCCGGCGCCACATAGGTCAGCTCAAAGTCCCCGTAGCACCCGCGCGTCACCCAGACCGACTGGCCGCTGAGCCCCCAACTCGACGACGGGTCGCACCGGCCCGAGCTCCGGTCGCGCTGAAGCCGAACCGTCGCGACGGTCCCGAAGGTGTTGCACGACATGGCCGAGCCGCGGGTGTCGCCGCAGATGATGACCCGCGTACCCGACGGCGTCATCGTGGGCGGACGCGCCGGTGTTGTCGTCGGTGGACGCGCGGGTGTGGCCGGCGAGGGCTCCGGGGACGTGCTCTGGCGGTAGGTGACGGCGAACTCGGCGCGGCAGCCCCGGTTGGTCCAGATCACCGTGCCGGTGCGGCCCCAGCTGTAGCCCTCCCGGCACCGGGTGCCGCTCAGGTCACGAGCGAGCCGGACGCTGGTCGCCTCCTCCCCGACGTTGCAGCGCGCCTGAGCGCTGGTGGTGCTGCCGCAGGTGACGGTGCGGGTGATCGACGTCGGCGTGGAGGTCGGCGTGCCCGGCTGCGTCGTGACACCTGAAGGGTTGCGGTAGGTAACCTCGAACTCGGCGCGACAGCCGTTGCCGGCCCAGATGACGCTGTCGCTGTAGCCCCAGTTGGATCCCTGGCGGCAGCGGGCGAAGGCGGCCTCGTCCACCAGCCGCACGCTGGCGGCGGGCCCCTCGGTGCTGCACCTGACCTGGTGGACGGTCACCACGCCGCAGGTGATCCGGCGGGTGCTATCCGTTGCCGACCCCGTGTTTCCGGTGGGCGGCTGAGTGGCGTAGTCGACCTCGAACTGACCGCGGCAGGTATTGTCCGTCCATACGGCGCTGCCGGACCAACCCCAGGTCCCCGCCGCGCTGCAGCGATTGCCGCTGAGGTCGCGAATCAGCCTGGCCCTGGAAACCTGTCCGCCGGCGTCGCAGTGCACGCGCTGGGTGGAACCGGTACCGCATTCGATGACACGGGAGGACGAAGACCGCATACCGGCAGACGAGGACTGGGCCGCGAGTGGCGGCACCAGGAGACATGCCGCCGCCGCGATGATCCATACTCGATTCTTCATGGAAGCCTCCATCGAGCGGGAGACGTTCGACCAGCGGGAGACGCTCGGAGCGAGGCCAAGGTAGGACTCCGCTCAAAGCATCTACAAGCAGCGTGATACCTACCACCCGTGTGGCAGAGGTCACCGTCCCCAGATGCCCCTCTTGACAATTATCGTTGCGACAGATATCGTCTCGCCATGGCCAAGACCATCCACGCCGAGATCCGCCAGACCAGGCCGTTCCGGTCGCTCCAGGAACAGCTCCTCATCAACCTCATGCGCACCAGCAGGGCGGTGGAGGAGAGCTGGCTCCACTACCTGAAGCGCACGGAGGGGCTGTCCCTGAGCCAGTACAACATCCTTCGGATCCTGCGAGGCGCCCGGCCCGAAGCGCTCAAGGTCAGTGAGATCGGCGAGCGGATGATCTATCGGGACCCTGACGTCACGAGGCTCCTCGACCGGCTCGCGCGCCAGGGTCTCGTGCAACGGCTCCCGCTTCCCGAGGACCGGCGGGTGGTGCTGGTCGAGATCACGGAGGACGGCCTCGCCCTGCTCGAGCGACTGGACGATCAGGTGGACCGCTACGCCCGCGCAGTCATGGCCGGGCTCAACGCGCAGGAGCTCCGCGCACTGGACGGGCTGCTGAACGAAGTGCGGGGCGGCATGGAGCCGTTCCCGTGATTGTTTTGCGGATATATCTGTTGTAACGACTTTCCTTACCACAAGGAGATTCCGATGCGCGCCCCATCCGCCCCGGCCTTCACTCCCGCCGCACGCAAAGTCGCCACTCTCGCCGTCGTTGCCGCCGGTCTCGTCCTCGTCCTCTCCGCCTGGGCGCCTTGGCGGAGCCGCACCTACCTGGGCGCGGTGCAGGCGATCGGCGCCGGCACGGTGCAGACCTACGTGACCTTCCGCGGCGACGGCGCTCCCTCCGCCGTAGGGGTCCGGCTCAGTGCCGGCGCGCTCGAGCGGCTCCCCGCCGCCAAGAACACCCACAGCCGCTGCTTCGATCTCGATGCCGACGGGAGCCACACCGGCCACGAGTGCATCGGCGACGAGGAGCGGGTCTTCGAGCTGCCCGCCGGGCTCTGGCGGGACGGGCGGATCCCGTTCAAGTGGATCACGGTGAACTGGAATCCCGAGGGCCACCCGGCGCCGTACGCGCGGCCCCACTTCGACTTCCACTTCTTCGCCTGGGACCGGGAGCGGGTGGAGGCGATCCGTCCCGGCCGGTGCGGGGAGCTGGTGGACTGCGAAGCCTTCGAGCGCGCCTCACGTCCGCTCCCTGCGCGCTACCTGCCGGCCGGGCACATCGACGTCGGGGCGGTGGTGCCGCGGATGGGGAACCACCTCCTGGACTCGCGCTCACCGGAGATGGCGGACTCGCAGGCGCCGTTCACCCGCACGTTCATCTACGGCGCCTTCGAGGGGGAGCTGATCTTCTGGGAGCCGATGATCACGCTCGACCTCCTGCGCCGCGCGACGGACGAGTGCTTCGAGATCCGGCAGCCGCAGGCGTTCAGGCGCAGCGGGTACTACCCGACGCGCTACTGCATGCGTCAGGAGCCTGGGAGTGGCGCACGCACGGTTTCACTCGAAGGGTTTGTCTACGCCGCGGTTCGCTGAGCCCTGGTGGGGAGGAGCGGAGGGTGTCCACGGCCGGAATGCTGTGCTCCCACTCGCTGCGCGATGGGCCCCGCAGCAGGTAGGCCGAGCGCGGCGCGAGGGTGAGGGACGCCCGTTCCCACCTCGAGCCGACCTTCCGGCGGAATCGAAAACGGCAGGGT
>DATABZ010000111.1:0-11380 GCA_036259315.1 Gemmatimonadales bacterium
GAGTGGCCGTGCACTCCCACCCGGACGGGGGCCCGGCTGCGAGCCGCCACCGGGAGATAGACGCGGAAGGACGTGCCGTGGGAAGGCTCGCTGTACACCGAGATGAATCCGCCGCTCTGCTTGACGATGCCGTACACCGTCGCCAGACCCAGGCCGGTCCCCTCCCCCACCGGTTTCGTGGTGAAAAACGGCTCGAAGAGATGGTCCAGCGTCTCGCGATCCATGCCCACGCCGGAATCGGTCACCACTAGCGCGACGTACTCTCCGGGGGCGACGGGCTCCAGCGCCTTGGCCGTGGAGTGATGTTCGTCCACCACCACGTTGACCGTCTCCACGGTGAGGGTGCCGCCTTCCGGCATCGCGTCCCTGGCATTGAGCGCGAGATTCAGCAGCACCTGGTCCAGCTGGCCGGGGTCTGCTTTGACTGAATGCAGATCAGGGGCGAGCCGCAGCCTCACCTGCGAGATCTCCCCCAGCGCACGCTGGAGGATCGGCTCCAGTGCGGAGACCACGGCGTTCAGGTCCACGGCCTGGGGCTGAAGCACCTGCCGGCGGCTGAAGGCGAGCAGCTGCTGAGTGATCGCGGCCGTGCGGCGGGCGGCGCGGCGGATGTGCTCGAGGTCGTCCCGCGCCGCTTCCTCCTCGACGGCGCGCCCGAGGAACTCCGCGGCGCCCAGGATGACCGTCATCTGGTTGTTCGCCTCGTGGGCGATGCCGCCGGCCAGCCGGCCCACGGATTCCATCCGGTCCGCATGTCGCAGGCGCTCCTCGGCCAGCCATCGGTCCTCCACGTCCGTTACCGCCCCGATCCACTCGCGGACCGTGCCGTCCGGCGTGAGGTTGGGGACGGCGCGCACGACGACGTGACGATGGGCCTGGTGGCGGTCCGACCAGAGCCTCGCCCTGGTCTCCCAGATCGAGCGCCTCTCGCGCGCTGCAAGCCACCCTGCCTGGAACACCGAGCGGTCGTCGGGGTGGAGGGCGTTCATCCACGCCAACCCCTCCTGCTCTCCGGGCGTCTGGCCGGTGTAGATCCGCCACGATTCCTGGTCTCCGGCGAAGGAGCCGTCCGGGTCCGCGATCCACACGATGGAGGTGGTGGCGGTCACCAGAGCCCGGTACCGTTCCTCCCGCCGCGCCAGCTCCTCCGCCGCGCGCTTGCGGTCGGTGATGTCGCGCTTGATGGACGACGCGCCCACCACCACCCCCGAGAAATCCCAGACCGGCGAGACAGTCAGGGCGATGTTGATCCTGCTGCCGTCCTTCCGGATCCGGACCGTGTCCTCGAAGTCCACCCGCTCACCGCGGCGAATCCGCTCGAGGATGTCGCGCTCCGCGTCATGGAGGTCCTCGGGGATCAGCACGAAGATCGATTGCCCGACCATCTCCTGCTCGGTGTACCCGAAGGTCCGTTCGGCGGCGGCGTTCCAGCTGGTCACGACACCGTCGAGGGTCTTGGCGACGATGGCGTCGCGGCTGGTGGCGACGATCGCCGACAACCGCGTGGCCGCGCGCTCGGCGGTCTTGCGGGAAGTGATGTCCTCCATCGCTCCGACCGCCCGCAGGGCCCTTCCCGCCCCGTCGCGCGCGATGAACGCGCGCTCCAGGATCTCGGCGTAGGAACCGTCGGCCCGGCGAAACCGATATTCGTGCTGCCACGACTCCGCACCGGTTTGGATCGCGGCTCGCGCCGCGGCTTCGGTCGGCGCCAGATCGTCGGGATGAACCCGTTCGGACCAGAGGTGATACTGATTGAGCCCGAGCCCCAACATCTGCTCGGCAGCCACCTCGAAGTACGGCTCGGTCGTACCGGCCCAGAGCAGGTCCCCACTGACCAGATCCCAGTCCCACATGAGGTCGTGGGCCGCCTTGGCCGCGAGCTGGAAATGCTTGTGAATCAATCGGATATCAGCCTGGGGCTGGGAGGTGTCGGAGGAAGACCCGAGAGTGCCGGACAAGGCTGGTCAGGGGCGCCCGAGAACGGCGCGGGACCGCTCGGTGGCGGGCCAGCCGCTGGCGCCGGGCCGGGCCGGGGTTGGTCCGGCACAGCTGGAGTGCAGTAGATTGCGCCGTGCAGGCGTGATTCTGCTCACGGAGTAACTCGGTCTATTGGCCCATTTAGGTGGCGGCCGCCGCATGTGGGCATTGGGTACTGGAGAAGAGATGGCATCGTGGGCAGAGCTCCTGACGCTGGCGAATCCCGGGGAACACGTCGTACAGCTCTACGGGGTCGACGATCAACTGCTCACCAAGAACGCGAGCCGCTATCTCGGGGAAGGACTGCGGCGCCGGGACGGTCTCGTCGTCATCGCCACTCCCGAACATACCGCGGCCATCGCTCGCCATCTAGTAGAGGAGGGGAACGGGGTCGCCGACGAGGCCGAGCGCGCCGGTCGCCTGGTGTATCTCGATGCCGCGGAGACGCTCGAGCGCCTGCTGCACGACGGGCACGTGGACGCGGGCAGGTTCGAGGAAGTCGTGGGGGGAGCGCTCCGCCACGCGGGGGCGCGGTCCGGCTCCGGACAGGTGCGGGCGTTCGGCGAGATGGTCGGGCTACTCTGGAGCGAGGAGCGGTACGCCGAGGCCGCGCGCCTGGAGGAGCTTTGGAACGAAGTGCTGGCCGACCACGCCTGCAGCCTCTATTGCGCCTATCCCATCGATCTGTTCGACGGCGGCGTCGCGGCGGAGTTGAACCCCATCGTCTGCTCCCATCACCGGCTCCTGGCCGGCTCCGGCACCATGCTCACCAGCGGCCGACCACGCAACTGAAATCGAGCCATGCCGTAGTGAAGGAGCTCCGCTGGGCGACCCGGCGGGGCTCTTTCGTTAGATTGTTCTCTTCCCCTGCGTCTCCGCATCCTTCGAGCGGGCATGGCCCACCGGATCGTGACATCCGCGTCCTCGGCGGCGGCAGCAGGTCCGGCCGTGATCGCCGCTCGGTGGCTGGGACGACTCCCGTCCGCAACCGGGGCGGCAGCTGCGATCCTCGGCCTAGCGGGGATCGAGGCCTACGTGTTCGGCCCCGGTCCGCTGATCTGGTCGGCGGCGTTTCTCCCGCACAGCGTGCCACTCACGCTGGTCATGTTCGTGCTCGCCGGCGGCAGTCTCCTCTCCCTCAGGGCCGGGCTGACCCGGCATCTCGCCGTGACCGCCGGTGTCGCCTCGCTCGTCGCGCTCCTCGTGCTCGCGGAGTACCTCGTCTGGCGGGACCTGGGACTCGACCGGCTGCTGTTTCCCGACGACATAGGCCAGATGCGCTCCAGATTTCCGGGGCGGCCGGCGCCGATCACCGCCGCGTGCTTCCTCCTCCTCGGCGTGGCCCTGTGCCTCACGGCCGAAGGGCGGCACCTGAAGCACCGGCGGGCGCATGCCGCGGTGCTCATGCTCGCCGGCGGCTTGCCGCTGATCCCTGTCGTCGGACACGCCGCGGCGGTCCCGGAGCTCCACAGCTTCGCGCCGGGGGTCGGAGTCTCCCTGGCGGAGGCGCTCCTCCTCATGCTGCTCGCCGGCGGCGTGGCGGCGGCCACGCACCGGCAGCCGATCCTGGAACTGCTCACCGGCCAGGACCCGGGCACCATCCTGCTGCGGCGGCTCCTGCCGGCCGCGGTCATGATCCCGGTGCTGTTCGCGGCGGGAAGCCTGCTGGCACTCCACGTCGGCTATTACCAGAAGCACGTGGTGCTCGCGCTCTTCATCGCCGCATTCGGTGCCCTCTCGCTGCTCGCGGCCTTCCGGGTGGCGGCGGTGGTCCGCCGTGCCGACGCCGAGCGGCGCGCCGCGGAATGGTCCGAGGCGGAGCGCGCCCTCGGCGAGCGGCTGCTGGAAGCGGAGCAGGCCGCCGGCGTGACGCTCCGCGAGAGCGTGCGCCAGACCCGCGAGCTGCTCGATCTCCTGAACCACGCCCCCGTGCTGGCACGCGGCCCAGACGGCAGGATCCAGTTCTGGAGCGCCGGAGCCCGGCGTCTGTACGGCTGGGACGATCGGGACGCGATCGGCGCTGACGCGATCGAGCTGCTGCATACCGAGCTGCCCGTGCCTCCAGAGGAGGCGGCGGCCGCGCTGCTGGAGAAGGGGGAGTGGCACGCCGAGATCTCGCGCCGCTCGCGCACCGGCGCCCGGGTGCAGGTGGCGAGCCACTGGATCCTCCACCGGGACGCGGAGGGCCGGCCGGGCGCGGTGATCGAGGTGGACAACGACGTCACGGAGCAGAAGCGGGCCGAGGAGGCACTCAGGCGGGGCGAGGCCCGCTACCGCGCCCTGGTCGCGGCCGCGGCGCAGATCGTATGGACGGCCTCCGCCGACGGTCGGCGGCCGATCGATACCAGCCAGTGGGAGGCGTTCACCGGGCAGACCGCCTCGGAGGCCACCTGGGGCGGCTGGTTCGAGGCGATCCATCCCGACGACCGGGCGGAGGCGGTCCGGGCGTGGGACGAGGCGGTGGCGGGCAGGCGGCCGCTCGCCACCGAGCACCGGCTACGCCGGCGCGACGGCGAGTACCGCAGCATGGAGGTGCGCGCGGTGCCGGTGCTGGACGACCAGGGCCGGATCCGCGAATGGGTCGGCGCGCACACCGACATCACGGACCGGCTGCAGGCCGAGGAGCAGCTCAGCCAGGCGCAGCGGCTCCAGGCGGTCGGCACCCTGGCGGGCGGGGTCGCCCACGAGGTCAACAATCAGCTGATGGCGGTACTCGGGTTCGGCGAGTTCGTGATCGACGCGTTGGGCCCCGATCATCCGCAGGCCGGTGACGTGCGCGAGATGGTGAGCGCCGCCACCCGGGCCGCGCGGGTGGCGCAACAGCTGCTCACGTTCAGCCGGCGCCAGGTCAAGCAGACCGAGCTGCTCGACCTGCATGGTGTGATCACCGCCCTTGGACCGGTGCTCGAGCGCCTTCTCGGCGCCGACAAGACGCTGGTCGTGCTCCCGAATCGGGCGCGCTGCCGCGTCATGGCCGACCGGACCCAGATCGACCAGGTGCTGATCAATCTCGCCGCCAACGCGCGCGACGCGATGCGGACGGGCGGGCGGCTCACCATCGGGGTGGACGAGGTGGTGCTCGATCGCGAGTACGCCGAGACCCACCACGTGAGCCGGCTGGTGCCCGGCCGGTACGCCCGGGTCGTCGTCTCGGACACCGGCTCCGGCATGAGCAAGGAGACGCTGGCCAAGATTTTCGAGCCCTTCTACACCACGAAGCCGGTGGGTGTGGGCACCGGGCTCGGGCTCTCCACCGTCTACGGCATCGTGAAGCAGCACGAGGGCTTCATCTGGCCCTACAGTGAGGTCGACGTCGGCACCACGATGAAGGTCTACCTGCCCGCCGCACCGACCGACGCCATGCATTCCAATGTGCTGGAGCCGGAGCCGCGGATGGCCTCACACGTGGCCGCCCCGGTGCCGGTCCCTGCGGGGGCCCAGCCGGCTCTGGTGCTGGTCGTCGAGGACGAGCCGGCCATCCGATCCCTGGTTCGGCGCACGCTGGAAGGGGCCGGGATGCTGGTCATCGAGGCCGAGAACGGTCGGCAGGCGCTGGACATCTTCGCGCTCGGCGGTGAGCCGCCCCGGCTCGTGCTGTCCGACGTGATCATGCCCGAGGTCAACGGCCCCGAGCTGAGCGACGCGCTGGCCGACCTGCACCCGACGCTGCCGATCCTCTTCATGTCCGGCTACACCGGCGACGACGTGCTCGCCCGCAGCCTGCTGCCGGAAACGGCCCCGTTCATCCAGAAGCCGTTCGCGCCGGAGGAGCTGCTGTCGCGCGTGCGCGGGATGCTGGCGGGTGCTTCGACTTCGGAGGTACGTTAGCCCTGCCCCCTCGGTCCCCCCATCACGAGAGGCCCCTATGTCGATACTCGGCGCCCTGTGGCTCCCCATCGTCCTGTCGGCCGTCCTCGTCTTCATCGTGAGCGCCATCGTCCACATGGTGCTGAAGTATCACAACCGCGACTACCGGAAGCTGCCCAACGAGGACGCCGTGCGCGCGGCCCTTCGGGCGGGGAACCCCGAGCCTCGGCAGTACGTCATCCCCTACGCCGCCGAGATGAAGGAGATGGAATCGCCGGAGATGAAGCAGAAATACCTGGAGGGGCCCATCGGCGTGCTGAACCTGCGGCGCCCGGGCCCGCCGACCATGGGACCGATGCTCGTGCAGTGGTTTCTGTTCACGTTGATGGTGTCGCTCTTCGTAGGGTACGTCGCGGCCCATGCGATCGCGCCCGGCGTACCCTACCTCGAGGTGTTCCGCATCGTCGGCGCGGTCGCATTCCTCGCCTATGCGGCGGGACAGATCCCGGCGTCGATCTGGATGGGCAAGCCCTGGTCCGTGACCGCGAAGGACGTGTTCGACGGGCTGCTCTACGGATTGGTGACGGCGGGAACGTTCGGCTGGCTGTGGCCCCGATGACCTAACGCGGAAAGGCCTCCGGCAGTCCGCCGTCCACCGGCACCATGGCGCCGGTCGTGAAGCGGAACTTGTCGCTGGCCAGGAGCACCGCGACCTCGGCGACCGCGTCCGGCGGGATCAGCCCGGTCCCGGTCACGTTGCGGGTACGATAGGCCTCGAGCTGCTCGGCCTCCGACACGCCACGGCGGGCGGCGCGCTCGCGGACGAAGCGCCGGAACACCGGCGTGTCCACCTGATCGGCGTTGATGGCGTTGACCCGGATACGCTCCGGACCCAGCTCCACCGCGGCCACCCGCAGCGCCTGGAGCAGCGCCGCCTTGCTGGCCCCATAGGCGAGGGCATCCTTCCCCGGTGCGAGCGCCGCCTTGGAAACCGAGGCCACGATCGATCCACCGAGCCCCTGCCGGCGCATCACGGCGGCGGCCCTGCCGATCGCAGCCACGGCCCCCAGATAGTGCACCTCCAGCTGCTGCTGGAGGTCCTCGCGCCGCAGGTCGGTGACGGGCGCGAAGCGCGGAGCCGCGCCCGCGCTGTAGAAGAGGCAGTCCATTCCGCCGAACTCCAGCACCGCCCGCCGGAAGAGCGCATCGAGGCTGGAGTCGTCACGCACGTCCACGGCGCTGCCGACGACCCGCCCCGGGAAGCGCCCGGCCGCCTCCGCCGCCACCTGCTCCACGGCGGCGCCCTCCAGATCCGCCGCCACCACGTGTGCACCCTGCTCGGCGAAGCGGAGCACGGCGCTGCGGCCGATCCCGCTGCCTCCGCCGATCACGACGGCCACGTGTCGCGGCAGCAGGCGGGTGGCGCGATCGTGGGCGAGCTGCTCCTCCACCTTCCGCCGCTCCAGCGGCCAGTGCTCGAACTCGAACACCTCGCCCTCGGGAATGAACTCGAAGCGTTGCACCGCCTCCGCGTTCTGGATGGTCTCCAGCACCGCGCGGTAGCAGAGGCTCGCCGTGACCGCAGCGCGCTTGTCGTGTAAGGCGGTGATCACGCCGATCCCCGGAACGAGAATCACCTTGGCCCAGTCGTCGAGCGGATCCTGTCCCGCCGCCGCGAACCGCCGGTGGTACGCCTCGTACTCGTCGCGGGCCCGACGGATCCCGGTCCGCGCGTCAGCGACGAGACGCTCGTCCGGAGCCGATGCGTCCAGCTGGAGCCACACGGGCAGGCGTCCTGCCCGGAGCAGGTGCTCAGGCGTCGCCATGCCGCGGCGCACCAGGTCCGGCATCCGCTCGTCCTCCAGCGCCGCGAGCACGTCGCCGCCGTCATCGTAGTGCAGGACCACGCGCTCGGGCCGGCCAAGCTCGCCACGCACCACCGGCAGGAGCAGCTCGGCGCGACGGTGCCGCTCATCCGGCGCGAGCCGACCGTGCACCCGTGGAGCCGCCCGGACGCCGCGCCGCGCGCGCTCGAGATACTCGTCGATGCGACTCACCACACGCGTGAGTCGCTCGTGGCACTCGGCGGTGTCCTCTCCCCAGACCACGAGACCGTGGTGCCCGAGCGCGATGCCGACGGCCGACGCCGGGATCCGATCGGCCATGCGGCTCACCGCACGGGCCAACGGGAAGCCGGGCCTGACGTACGGCACGTGCACGATCTCGCCGCCGAACAACTCGTCCACCAATCGCTCGGCCGTCCCTTCGGGCACGTTGGTCAGGCTCATCGTGGCGACGTCGTGGGTATGTGCGATCACCCGGTGCGGCAGCAGCGAGTGGAGCGGCGTCTCCACGCTGGGCACCGGGCCTTCCGCCAGCATGCAGCTCGCCATGAAGCGCATCATCTCGGCGTCGCTCATCGTCTCCGCGCCGCGCAGCTGGTCGAGGCGCGCCAGATCGAGCCGGGTGAATCCGCCCGGCCCGATGGTGCGAAGGTCGGTGCCGCTGCCTTTCACCAGCAGGGCCCCTGCGACCTTGATGGAAGTGTTGCCTCCCCCGGGCTGCACCAGCCTGGGGTCCGCGCCGATCCGGCGGGAGAGCTGCACCAGGCCCTCCAGGAGATCGGTCGTGCTCGGCGGCGACTCGGTCGGGCTCGGCGGGGGAGTAGGCATCGGAGGAAGATGCGGGAGGCGGGGTACGGGCGGGAGGCCGGAATCCCGATTGCCTAAATCCCTATTCAGTGCTATTGTGGCTCGCGCGCCGAAAAACTAACTGAAAACCATTCTCAACATTCGCGAGCCCCGAATGAGTCCGCACCACCTCCTGATCGGTCTGACCCTCGTCCTCGCCCCCGCATCGGCTCTGGCGCAGGGTGCCGTCCCGGACGACCACGCGCGGGCCGCGCTCGCCATCGCGCGAGCCGAGAGCGACACGCTGATCCGGCGAGCCTTCCGCATTGCCCCTCAGCCGCTTCCCGCCGCGCTGAAGGAGTTCACCCGGCAGTCGGGCGTTCGGGTTCGCGCCGAAGCCGAAGTGCCCCAAGTGCGGACCGCCGGCGTGGTGGGGCGGTTCACATCGATCGAAGCGTTGCGGCGCCTGATTGCAGGCACGGGTCTCGAGGCCAGGGTAGTCGATGAGGCGACGCTGGCGGTGCACTACGTGTCGGGAGCCTACGAGCTCGAGCCGGTCGAGGTCGTGGCCGCACGCCCGAGCGCCACGGCGGTGACCTCCACCGCCACCAAGACACCCACCCCGCTGCGCGACGTTCCCCAGGCGGTCACCGTGGTGAGCCGCAGCCTGATCGCGGATCAGGGCATGCAGGACATGGCGGATGTCACCCGCTACATGCCGGGCATCACCATGGGTCAGGGCGAGGGCAACCGCGACCAGCCGACCATCCGAGGCAACAACTCGACCTCGACGTTCTTCGTCAACGGCATGCGGGACGACGTGCAGTACTTCCGCGACCTCTACAACGTCGAGCGGGTCGAGGGGCTCAAGGGGGCGAATGCCCTGATCTTCGGGCGCGGCACCGGGGGCGGCGTGATCAACCGGGTCACCAAGGAAGCGCACTGGAACCCGGTGCGGGAGCTGACCCTCCAGGGCGGCTCGTACGGGACCCGTCGCGCTGCGCTGGACGTGGGTCAGGGGGTCTCGGGGACGGTGGCGCTCCGGCTCAACGGCATGTACGAGAACTCCGACCGCTTCCGCCGGGACGTGAACGTCGAGCGCTATGGCGTCAACCCGGCCATGACCGTCGCAGTGGGGGAGCGCACCAGGATCAAGGCGGACTTCGAGCACTTCTACGACTTCCGCACGGCGGACCGCGGCGTTCCGTCGGTGCAGGGTCACCCGGCCGAGGCCAGCACCCGGACGTTCTTCGGCGATCCGGACCGGAGCTGGTCCGATGCCACGGTCAACGTGGGCACCGCGCTGGTGGAGCACGACCTCTCCCCGGCCCTCCAGATCCGCAACCGCACCCTGTACGGCGACTACGACAAGATGTATCAGAACGTCTTTCCGCGGTCGGTGGACAGCACGGGGACTCTGGTCAGCCTCTCGGCGTACAACAACCGGAACGATCGGGCCAACCTCTTCAACCAGACCGAGCTCACGTACCGGGTCGTGACGGGCTCCGTGGGGCACACCCTGCTGGCCGGGCTCGAGGTAGGGCGGCAGGTGACGCGCAATCGCCGGAACACGGGGTTCTTCGACGGGACCGAGACCTCCGTGAACGCGCCCCTGGACCATCCCACGATCTCGCGGCCCGTCACGTTCCGTCCCAGTGACACCGACGCCAACAACCGGGTCCGGGTGCACTCGGCCGGGCTCTACCTGCAGGATCAGATCGCTCTGAGCCCGTACCTCCAGCTCGTCGCGGGCGCGCGGATCGAGCGCTTCGATCTCACCTTCCACGACTTCCGCAACGGGCAGGAGCTCGACCGGAGCGACGATCTGCTCTCGCCCCGTGCGGGCGTGGTGGTGAAGCCGATGGAGCCGCTGTCGCTCTATGGGAGCTACGGCGTGTCCTATCTGCCCAGCGCCGGCGACCAGTTCTCTTCTCTGACGGCCACGACGGAGACGCTCGAGCCCGAGAAGTTCGAGAACTTCGAGCTGGGCGCCAAGTACGACCTGGCGACCGGCCTCGCGCTCACCGCCGCCGTCTACCAACTGGATCGGACCAACACCAGCGCGCCCGACCCGGCGGATCCCTCGCGTATCGTGCAGACCGGCAGCCAGCGGTCCCGCGGCGTGGAGCTCGGCGCCACCGGCAACCTCACCGCCGCCTGGCAGGTCGCGGCCGGCTACGCGCTCCAGGACGCCGAGATCACCAGCCGCACGGCACAGGCGGAGGCGGGGGCCCAGGTCCCGGTCGTACCGACGCACAGCCTCTCGCTCTGGAACAAGTACCAGGTTCACCGGAACTGGGGCATCGGGCTCGGCGTCATCTACCAGGACGAGATGTTCGCGGCCATCGACAACGCGGTGACGCTTCCCGGGTTCACCCGGTTCGATGCCGGCGTGTACTTCAACCTGAACCGCGACCTGCGGGCCCAGCTCAACGTCGAGAACCTCTTCGACGAGGAGTACTTCATCACCTCGCACAGCAACAACAACATCAGCCCGGGCTCTCCCCGCGCACTGCGCGCCTCGGTGACGGCGGGGTTCTAGCGCGCTAGGTTGGGGACATGGACCTCACCACCGGTGTCCCCTTCTGGCTGGTCAAGGACGGGCTGAAGGCCACGTACCCCAAGCTGGACCAGGATCGCCGCTGCGATGTCGCGATCATCGGCGGCGGCATCAGCGGAGCCATGGTGGGGCGGCGGTTCGCTGAAGAAGGCATTCACACGGTGCTGCTGGAAGGCCGAGAGATGGGCTACGGCAGCACCGGAGCCTCCACCGCCCTGCTCCAGTACGAGCTGGACACCCACCTCACCGATCTCGGCCAGCGACTCGGCGCCGCCCGGGCGCAGCGCTTCTATCGGCTCTGCGCCGAGGCTGTCGAAGGAATCGGCCGGCTCGCCGGCGCGCTGGGTACCGACCCGCACTTCCGGACCAAGAGCAGTCTCTATCTCGCTTCTCGTCCGCAGGATGT
>DATABZ010000112.1:0-7828 GCA_036259315.1 Gemmatimonadales bacterium
GGAGCCCCCCTGGAACTGGTCGTGGATACCTCGGTCCTCATCGCTGTGCTCACGGCCGAGCCCAGCCGCGATCAGCTCATCGCGCGCACCCAGGGAGCGGAGCTGATCGCACCCGGCTCGGTCCATTGGGAGGTCGGGAACACGCTCTCGGCCCTTCTCAAACGTCGTCGTCTCAAGCTCCCCGACGTGCAGGCGGCGCTGACTGCGTACGCGCAGATCCCGATCCGGCTCGTCGAAGTCGAGCTCGCCGCGGCGCTGGAGCTGGCCGATCGCCTGGGGCTGTACGGCTACGACGCGTACCTGATGGCTTGTGCCCGCCGACAGCGGGCTCCGCTGCTCACCCTGGATCCCCGGCTTGCCCGGACGGCACAGGAGGCAGGCGTGCAGGTGATGGAGGTCCCATGAAGGAGTTCACCTATTCGGAAGCCCGACAGCGGCTGGCCGCGCTGCTCGAGCGTGCACGCCGCGAGGGTGCTGTCCGGATCCGGCGAAAGGACGGCCAGGCGTTCGTGCTCCGACCGGAGCGGCCGGCCGGCTCTCCGCTGGACGTGCCGGCGATCGGCGCCCGCCTGAGCCGGGAGGAGATCATGGACGCGATTCGGGAAGGGCGGAGACCGGTGTGACGCGGGGGCCGCTCGCCCTCCTCGGCTTCCTCGCCACGGCCTGCGGCGCGCGCGGGCCAGACGTCATCTATCTCCCGTCCGCGACCGACGTGGTCACGCGAATGCTCACGGTCGCCCGGGTAGGTGCTGATGACGTGGTGTACGATCTCGGCTGCGGCGATGGCCGGATCGTGATCGCCGCCGTGCGGGACCACGGCGCCCGCGGCGTCTGCGTGGACATCGATCCTTCGCGCGTCGCCGAAAGCCGTCGGAACGCCGCCACGGCCGGTGTCGCCGACCGCATAGACTTCCGCCGGGCGGACATGTTCGAGACCGACCTCGGCGAAGCCACCGTGGTGGCACTGTACCTCTCGCCGTCGCTCAACGTGCGCCTCCGGCCGAAGCTCTTCAGGGAGGTGCGGCCGGGAGCCCGGATCGTCTCGCACAACTTCGACATGGGTGACTGGGAGCCCGACACGGTCGTACACGTGACGTGGCCTGCCGGCACCACGTCCGCGGTGCAGGCCTGGGTGCTTCCGGCCGACGTCGCAGGGACGTGGGAGCTCACCATCCCGCCGTCCTCCGGGCAGAGGCGCTTCCGGGTGCGGTTCGCGCAGCAGTACCAACAGGTGACCGGGACCGCCTCGCGCGACGGACGCACCGTGGCACTCTCCGAGGTGCGCCTGGTGGGCGACAGTCTCGAGTTCCAGCTCTCGGAGTCGAGCGGCGATCGCTCGCGCAGTCTCGGATTCGTGGGCCGGGTCTCGGGCGGCGAGATCGCCGGCCGGGTGCGGTCGGCTACGGACACGATCGACGGAACGTGGCGAGCCGTACGCCCATCGCGTGGCGGCCCGTCCCCCGACGGTGGATCCGCTAGCTCCGATCGATCCGCGCGATGAAGCAGCCAGCCTCCGCGTTCCGCACGTGGGCGTACTGCACGTCCGCGGACTCGAACACGCCATCCAGGACTGCCTCGAAGGGCGAAGTGCCGACCCGCCGCTGCGCGAGGAGCACCCCACCGGCACCATAGCCCTCGATCGCCAGCGGGAGCGGCCTGAGCGCCTCCGGCAACTCGGCACCTTCGTACCGCTCACATCCGTCGCGGTGGATGAACACCGGACCGGGGGCCGGCAAAGCGGCTGGATCGGTGAACGGCTGGTAGGTGAAGAGCAAGCGTTCCTCGGCACCGACCCGGAACGTCTGCAGGCAGAGGCGGCACGGGCCGTAGCCGGTCGCTCTCTCGGCATGGGCGGGGTGCCCATACTGGGGGGACTTCATGGAATCCCTGGCCGCGCTCGCGAGCGACTCGGGTATGCCCTGGATCCTGTAGGAAGACATGGCGTCGCTTCGAAGGAGGTGCCGCCAGTGTAACGCTGCCCGCGTGGCTGCGCACTCCGAATCTTGCGCCCGAATCGGCCGCCCGCGTCATTGGCTTTTAGGGGCCGAGGAGCCAACTTGGCAGGGTGCCCGCATTCGCCTCTGGGATTCGGATACCGGGACGGGATCTCCACATGGCAACTGGAACGACGCGGTCCTGGTGGGTACGGCTGCTGTTGAGCTTCGCGGCAGGAGTCGCGAGCGCCCTGATCGTCGCGATCGCCGTCGCCGTCGTGGACCTGTATCTCACCGGGCGCGGGATGGTTCCGCTCAGTGCGCCCATTCTCGACTGGTCCGGCGCCGGCATTCACCTCAGCCTGGCGGACATCGTCTTCCTGGCTGCCGCGGCTCTCGCGGCGGCGATCACCTGGCGTCGCACGGCGATGAGCCCCCGCTGATGGTGCGCTCTGCTCCTTCGCCGATCCTGATGGACGCGGGTGTCGGACTCGTGGTGCGCCTCGAGCCCTAGATGGTGCGCCACCCATGGCTCGCCGCGGTCCTCCTGGGGTCCGCGGCCACGCCGGCCGCCGTGATCCTCGCCGTCCCGGCACCCCGGCCGCTGGACGCGATACTGGCATGGCCGCTGGTACTGATGGACGTGTGGGTGGGATCCGGTGGTGGCGCTCGGGTGCCGGGCGGGGTAGGGCACGGCGCACCGGCTCGCGTCGCCGCTCTTGCCCTCGGGATTGCGTTGACCTGGGTACACTACGTCGCGCTGGCGCGCCTGGTGATCTGGCGAGTCGCCGACATCGAATCCGACGAACCTTGAAACGCGAAGGTCGGTATGGCGGACACCGTTTCCCCGGCATTGACACCGGAGCAGTGGGAGGCTCGGGATTACCGCCAGGCCGCGAAGGAGCTGGACGACTGGGCGAAAGCGCAAGGCGGGCAACAGGACGGTGACGCTACCGAGTATGTCGCCAAGCTGGGATTGAGCGGCGCCGGTGCGGTCATCGTCATGAACAGGGCCCATGACCGCGTACTGGTGCCGCCGCCCGCGAGAGCCCAGCTGGCGGCTTTCGCCCTGGTCGATCAGCCGTTCGGCTTCACCAAGGCAGATGCGGAGATGGTGCTCGCGGCCGCCGACCGCAGTGGGGATGAGGTGGCGGCCGCGGAGTTGCGTGACATCGCCAAGCGCCTGCAGGCGCTTCTTCCCCCCGAATGAGGGGTTCTCTTCACCAGGAGGATGTATGGCCAAACAGCTTCGCTGCCGGGACATCGGCCTGAACTGCGATTTCGAGGCGCGCGCGGATACCGAGGAGGAGTTGCTGCGGCAGGCGGCGGCTCACGCCCGCGATACGCATCAGATCACCGAGATCTCGCCAGAGCTGGCGAACAGGGTGCGCACGGCCATTCGGACCGTCTGAGCGGTCGCGCCACGCAGCGGGCGTCTAACCGCGAACGATGTCCTCGTCGGGCGGGCGGAGATTCGCGATCGGGTCGAGGTGGTCCAGACCAGCGGCATTGAGGAATCCCGAGAGATCGGCCGCGTGCTCGGCCGTGTCGACCGCGATCTCCACGATGCCGTTCGTCACGATCGGAATGGCACGCTCCGAGTTGCGGCCCGGCCGCCGCAAGCGCCGGCGACCGGGCCGCCAGGGCCCGATGGCGCCGTGCAGATCGAGCCCCTCACGCCTGAGGTGCTCCGCGAGCACGTACACCGCCGTGGGCTCGTAGCGCCGTGGGCGGGAGCCGTGCGCCCGATTGGGCGTGGAGCCGCTCGACCTCGTGGGACCGTTCGGCCTGGATGAATGGCTCGGCCTTCGCATGACGACCTCCCGTATGAGTACCGAACCCGCTCGCGCTGCTGACTCAGCCTAGGAGTATGCACGGGTACCGGGCGGTGAGTCCCGTCACAGGTGGAAGGCGCCAGATCATGGACATCGAGGCGCTGACGGTGCGGACCGATCGCCCGACAGGCAGGCGCTGGCTCGACTCAGGGCGCGTGCGTGGCAGGTTCTCGGCTCTGCCCCCGGAATCACCGCGATTCCCGATGGCGATGTCACTGAGCCATGAATCGAAGTGGGCAGCTATCGGCTCACGGAGGGGGCCGACGCTGGTGGTGGGGAACATCGCTGGGAAGTGGCTTCGGTTTCCCGAAGCCGCGCAAACCGACAGAGTAGATTGGCTGATGCTCCAGGAATGGACCGAGCCGCCGCCCATGAGCCCGACGGCCCCGGCGCCCGCTGTGCTCTCGTCCGACAGCACGCTGTGGCTGGCGTACCGCATCGCGCGGGACCCGCATCATTGTGCGGTGGTGCGCTTCCATCGAGTGGAGGAGTATGCGTGGAGGCCGCCGCCGGCCGCGCACGTCCCGGAAGATCTGGGCAACCTGCCGCAGGGCAGCTTCTACGAGGTGCCCCCTGGAAACGGAACCGGGGCCTACCAGGGACGTCGCTGGCTCGTGACGTTCCCCGAGGCCATTCTGGAAGTGCGGGCTGCGGATGGTGAGGTCGTTCTTCGGGCCACGGCGGCGCTCGAGCCGGCGCATGCGCTCGCCGCGCTGCTGGCCTGACCATGACGGCCCCGCGCCTCGCCCGTACGGGATCGCCGACGCCTCCCGAGAGCACGTAGGTGCGCCGCAGGATCGTGGGGTTCCACCAGGACGAGGAGCAGCACTGGGTGGCGGATCTGGAATGCGGGCACACCCAGCACGTCCGCCACGATCCTCCATGGCAGCTGCGACCTTGGGTGATCACTCCGGAGGGGAGAGAGGCTCATCTGGGCATGGTGCTGGAGTGTCCGCGTTGCACCTAGTTCAGCTCCTGCTCCCGATCCGCGATCAGCAGGGGCGGGCCTACCCGCGCAGATTCTACGACGAGCTGGTCGCGCGATTGACGGATCGGTTCGGCGGTGTCACGGCATACAGCCGAGCTCCCGCCACGGGCTTGTGGGAGGCGGATTCGGGTGAGACGGTGCGTGATCTCGTGGTGGTGTACGAAGTGATGGTTGAAGAGCTCGATGCCGATTGGTGGGCCGAGCTGCGGGACCGGCTGGAGGCGGAGTTCGCCCAGGAGGAGCTGGTGGTCCGAGCTCAGGAGATCCGGCGGCTGTAGGCACGACAGCCTCGACCAGCTGCGGCACGTGCGGACGGTCGCCGCGCCCAGGGTGACGCACAACCGTTCGTCCGGGCTGAGGCCAGGAGCGAGAAGAGAGGTAAACATGACGCAACCCGAAGAGCGTTTGCGGCCGCATCCGAGCACCCGCCTGGCAGGTCCGGTGGTCCCGCTCGATCTACCGGACCTCGCCCGTGTGCTTCGCGCCGAGGCTCACCCGGCAAAGGACGGGCATCGGCAAGCGGGGCTGGTCCACCGAGGACCCCTGCGCCTTCTGCTGTTCGCCTTCGAGCCGGGAGGTCGGCTGGCGGAACATCGAGCGCCGGGGCACGTCGTCATCCATTGCCTCAGGGGTGAGCTGACGGTCGGGGCGCAGGGGGCCACGCACCGGCTCGGCAGCGGCGAGGCTGTGGTGCTGGATCCCGACGTGCCGCACTCGGTGCAGGCCTCCTCCGAGAGCGACATGCTGTTGACCGTGTGCATGGTTTGAGCGGAGCTGATGGAGCCGCCGCCGAACAGCGTCGGCCGCGCGATCCGGGACTATTACGAGCGTGCGCCGGAGGAGAGCCGCCTTGGCCAGGGGCCGTTCCAACTCGAGGAGGCGCGCACACGGGAGTTGATCCACCGGTTCGTGGCACCTCCTCCCGGGATTGTCGTGGACGTAGGTGGTGCGGCCGGTGCCTACGGCCTCTGGCTCGCCGAGGCCGGCTACTCGGTTCATCTGCTCGACCTCATGCCCCGACTGGTGGCCGAGGCCCGGCGTCGCAGCCGGGGGGCCGCGCGGCCCCTGGTGTCCTGCCGCGTGGCCGACGCGCGCGCGCTGGACATGGCCGCCGAGTGCGCCGACATCGTTCTGCTGTTGGGCCCGCTGTATCACCTCACGGAGGCGGGAGATCGGAATCGCGCGCTGCAGGAGGCGGCGCGTGTCCTGAAGCCGGGTGGGTGGCTGTTCGCCGCTGCCATCTCCCGGTGGGCGTCCATCCTCGACGGGCTCGCCCGCGATCTCCTGCAGGATCCACGTTTCGCCGAGATCGTGGAGCGGGATCTCCTGAGCGGCCAGCACCGGAACTGGACGGAGCGCCTGGACTACTTCACGACCGCGTACTTCCATCGCCCCGACGAGCTGGCCGCCGAAGTAGCGGCGGCCGGGCTGGGTCTTCATGGCGTGTACGGGATCGAGGGACCGGGCTGGATGCTGCCGGACATCGCCGAGCGCATGGCGGATGCAGCCGCACGGGAGCGACTGATGCGGATAGCGCGGATGCTCGAAAGGGAGCAATTCGTCCTGGGTGTGAGCGCGCACCTGTTGGCCGTCGCCCGGCGCCCGAACTGATCATGCGATCCCATGGCGGGAGGTCCATCCACCCATGCTGAGCAGCGGGAAGATGGCGTTCTGGATCCTGGCAACAGGCCTCGTAGTCGTGCTGGCGGCCACTTTCGACCTCCTGCCGCCGGTGGTAGCCTCCCATTTCGATGCGGCGGGAGCCCCCAACGGCTGGTCCAGCCGTCGCGTCCACAGCCTGGTGATCCTGATGATCGGGGTTGGGCTGCCCCTGATGATCGTGGGGCTGGTCAGGTTCCTCACGCGCAGTGGGCCGGAGGGCCTCAACATTCCGGCGCGCGAATACTGGACCCGCCCCGAACATGGCGGCGAGGCAGTCCGCCGAGTGCGCGCCTACATGTGGTGGCTCGGCGGCGTCATGGCCGGGACGGCCCTGGTGGTACACGTGCTGGTGCTGGCGGCGAACCGCTCGCAGCCCCCGCACTTGCGTAACGATCTGATGTACCTGATGCTCGCCGCCGTGCTGCTGGTGATCGGCGTCTGGGCGCTGGGGTGGTACCGCCTGCTCCGGCCGCCGGGACAGGCTGAACGACAGGCGAGCGGCACGCGACATCGCCGCTGAGCGGGAGCGAGCCCTCGATGTTGTGGGAGGAACCGGACCTGGTCCGGCGGTCCGGTGAGCAGTATCTGGAGTATTGCCGACAGGCGTCGCGTCTGCTGCCGCGGCTGCGGCGCTGGCATGCGGGAGCCCGCTGGCGGAGTTGAGGCGGGGCGATGGTCACGGCAGATTGCGCGTGGACTCACTCGGCGGTTGCGGAAGCGGATCACCGAGTCAGGGGAACGGGTGAGCCAAGCTCGCGTGGAGCGAAAGGAAAGGGATCATGAAGACTGGGAACTTGCGAGCCGTGGCGCTCTGCGCTGCCATGGCGATCGCCGCGTGCGGGGACGACGACTCCTTCAGCCCCACGGTCGACAACGTGGCGGGCTCCTACACGGCCACCACCTTCACCGTCGAGACCGATCTGGTGGGCACCGTGGACCTCCTGGCCGCCGGGGCGACCGTCTCCGCCGTCCTCGATGCCGACGGGACCACGACCGGTCGGCTCTTCATTCCGGAAGGAGACGACGACGGCAGTGATCTCGATGTGGACCTCGCGGGAACCTGGACCCTGGCGGGCGATACGGTCACGTTCAGCCAGACCGGGGGCAGCTTCATCACCGACGTGGACTTCGTCGCGTCCGAGAATCGACTGACCGGCGAGGGCACGTTCGACGACACGGACGTCCTGCTCGTGCTCACGAAGGACGACTGAGGGAGACCGGCGTTGGGCCGCTTACCGTTCCTGGCAGGGGGCCTGGCGCTCTACGTCGCTCTGCGACTCCTCGCCGGCCGCCGTCAACGGCAGTCCGTTCGGCTGGTGGACGGGCGACGGGTGAGGCTACTGAGCGTGGTCGCGCTGCTCAACGGCGCCGCGAACGACCTGCTGGCGGTCGACTACCTCCCGGGCGTG
>DATABZ010000113.1:0-2896 GCA_036259315.1 Gemmatimonadales bacterium
GTCCGCCCGTCCGCCCGTCCGCCCGACGACCACCGGCTCCTCGGCCACCGCGTTCCACGCCCCGCAGCCTTCGCAGCGGCCGACCCACTTGGCGTGCTCGTGCCCGCATTCGGTACAGCGGTAGACCGACCGTGCCCGCGCCACCGCTACTCCGGATCGTCGCGCTGCGAGAAGCTGTCGAAGCGGGTGTACTCGCGGGTGAACTTGAGCTGGACGTCGCCCGTGGGGCCGTTGCGGTTCTTGGCCAGCATGACCTCGGCGAGGCCGCGCTTGGTTTCGTCATCCCGGTCGTAGTACTCGGGGCGGTGGATGAAGATGACGAGGTCCGCGTCCTGCTCGATCGCACCCGAATCCCGCAGGTCGGACAGGATCGGCTTGCGCTCCCCTCCCCGCTGCTCGGAGGCGCGGGAGAGCTGGGAGAGCGCGATGACCGGCACCTCCAGCTCCCGCGCGAGCGCCTTGAGCGAGCGTGAGATGTCGGAGATCTCCTGCACCCGGTTCTCGGAGTACTCGGGGCTGCGCATCAGCTGGAGATAGTCCACGATGATGAGCTTGAGGTCGTTGTCGATCTTGAGCCGCCGGGCCTTGGAGCGCATCTCCAGCAGGGTGATGGACGGCGTGTCGTCGATCCAGACCTGGTATGTCTGCAGCAGGCCGGCCGCCCGGGCGAGCTGGGTGAAGTCGGAATCGCGGAGGGTGCCCTGCCGCACGCGGTGGCTGTCCACCCGCGCCGTGGCGGTGAGCATGCGCTGTACCAGGCTTTCCTTCGACATCTCGAGGGAGAAGACCGCCACCCCGTTGCCCTCCGCCGCGGCATTGGCGGCGATGTTGAGACAGAAGGCGGTCTTGCCCATGGAGGGCCGGGCCGCCACCACCACCAGCTCCGCCGACTGGAAACCCGAGGTCAGCGCGTCCAAGTCTACGAACCCGCTCGGGACGCCGGTAATCGCCTTGCCGCTGCGCTGGAGCGTTTCGATGCGCTCCATCGTGGGCCAGAGCATCTCCTTGATGCGGGTGAAGCCCTCGTCGCCGCGCTGCTGGGAGATCTTGAAGATCCGCGACTCGGCGATGTCGAGCAGCTCGGTCGCGGTGGAGTGCCCGTCGTAGGCTTCGGTGATGATGCCGGTGGAGGTCTCGATCAGGCGCCGGAGGATCGCCTTGTCGCGCACGATCCGGGCGTGGAACTCGAGGTTCGCCGCCGTGGGCACGGCGTCGGCCAGTTCGGCGAGATAGTCCAGCCCTCCGGCCGACTCGAGCTCGCCGCGGCGGAGCAGCTCGTCCCGCAGCGTGATGTGGTCGATGACGACCCGGCGCTCCACCAGCGACACCATCGCCCGGAACAGCCGGCGATGGGCCTCGCGGTAGAACATCGAGTCGTCCACCAGCTCCGCCGCGCGGAGCGCGGCATCCTGGTCCAGCAGCATCGCGCCGAGCACGGCCTGCTCGGCTTCGGCGCTGTAGGGCGCCGAGCGACCGACGTATGGATCAGCGGTCGAGAAGTTGTCGGGCGATACGGACGTCATCCCAGGTCGGCTTCTTCCAATTGGGGTTCCGCAGCAGTGCCGCGGGATGGTAGGTCACGATGAGCGGAATGCCGTTGTACGTGTGGACCTTCCCCCGCAGCTCCCCCAGCCCCTTGCGCACGCCGAGCATCGCCTCGCCCGCGGTCCCGCCCATGGCGAGGATCACTTTCGGACGAATCAGCTCCAGCTGGCGATGGAGATAGGGAATGCACGCCGCGATCTCATCCGGCAGGGGCTTCCGGTTTTGTGGGGGACGGCACTTGACGATGTTGGTGATGTACACTGAATCCCGGGGAACTTCAATAGCCTCGAGGATCCCATCGAGCAGCTTGCCGGCTTGTCCCACGAAGGGGCGGCCGGTGGCGTCCTCGGTGGCCCCGGGGCCCTCGCCCACGAGCACCATCTTCGCGTTCGAATTCCCCTCGCCGGGCACCGCGTTGGTCCGCGCGGGACAGAGGCCGCAGCAGTAGGTGGTCCGGATCCGCTCGGCGACGGCATCGAGCGTCGGCAGCACCGCGAGATCGTTGCCCAGCAACACGGGGTCGGCCGTGGTGACCGCGATGCCCGGGCCGGGAACGGGCGGCGCGCCCCGCATCCATTTCGGCTGCGAGCCGCCCGGAGGATCCGCTGCCGCCGCCGCGCGCCGGCCCGAATCGGCTACCTGGCCGCCCGGAGCGGCGGCCGTACCTGGAGCGCCAGTGCCGCTCGCCGCGGCCTTGACCTGGGCAGCAGGCTCGACGCTCGAGACGGCGGGTTGCGCGCTCGCCCCCTGATCGGAGATTGGATCCAGGGGCGCGGCCAGGATCACCTCTTCCCCACCCAGCTCGGCCTGCTGCCTAAGGTACCGGCGGCGCAGCTCATCCAAGGGCACGCTCCACCGCGTCGAGAATCGCCTCCGCCACCTCTCGCTTTGTCTGCAGCGGAAGAATGCTCGGCGTTCCGTCGCGTCCCACGATCGCCACGCGGTTCGTGTCGTGCTCGAACCCGGCGCCGGGCTCCAGGGCGTCGTTCACCACGATGAAGTCCAGGTCCTTGCGCTCCAGCTTGGCCTTTCCCTTGGCGAGGGCATCCCCGGTTTCCAGGGCAAACCCCACCATGATGCTGCCCGGCTTCCTCAGCTCGCGCGTGCCGCTCAGGATGTCCTCGGTCGGCTCCATCGGCACGGCCAGCGCGCCGTCCACGCGCGACCGCTTGCTCGAGCTGGGGTCGCTGGGTCGGAAGTCCGCCGGCGCCGCCGCCATGACCAGCACGTCGGCTCGCGGGAGCTCGCTGCGCACCGCGGCTTCGAGGTCGCTGGTGCTCTCGACCCTGCGGAGGAGCGGGCCCGTCGGCGGCTCCAGCGCGACCGGTCCCGAGATGAGCACCACCTCCGC
>DATABZ010000114.1:0-3133 GCA_036259315.1 Gemmatimonadales bacterium
CTCTTCGGGAGAGCCGCCTGGAGCGAGCTCGGCTCTCTCATGATCGTCTCAGGCGCGTTCGGCGTGTTCCGAAAGGACGTGGTCGTGGAGATCGGCGGCTTCCGCCACGACACCGTCGGCGAGGACATGGACCTCGTGGTCCGGATGCACCGGCACTTGCGTGCCGCCGGGCGACCCTATCGCGTCGCCTTCGTGCCGGACCCGGTGTGCTGGACCGAGTGCCCCGAGACGCTCCAGGCGCTCCGCCATCAGCGGGAGCGGTGGCAGCGCGGGCTGGGGGAGACCCTGGATCACAGCCACGAGATGCTGGCCAGTCCGCGCTTCGGGCGGATCGGCCTCGCGGCCATGCCGTACCTCATGGGCGTCGAGTACCTCGGGCCCCTGCTCGAGGTGGCGGGGTTCACGATCCTGCCGGTGGGGTGGGCGCTGGGCCTGCTGCATCACTCGCTCTTTCTGCTCTTCCTCGCGGCCGGGCTGATCTACGGGCTCTGTCTCTCGCTCGCGACGCTCCTGCTCGAGGAGCTCTCCTTCCGCCGCTACCGCGAGCCGCGGCACCTGCTGCGCCTCGCCGGGGCGGCCGTCGTGGAGAGCGTCGGGCTCCGCCAGCTGCACAGCTGGTGGCGGCTGGTCGCGCTGCTCACCTGGCGCGGGCGCCCGCAGGTCTGGCACAGCGCGCCCAGGCTGGGGTTCTCGGGGTGCCCCCTCGCGGGCGGCTAGGGTGTGTTCGAGCAGCCGTTGCCCAAGTGTGCGGAGTGAGTGGCGCCCCGGAGGAGCCCCACTCACTCCGCTGATGCAGCACGGCTTCTCGAACAAACCCTACGCATCCCCCATCATGAGCCCCTCGATCGTGTGACCCTGCACGATCGGCTCCAGCCGTTCCACGACACGGCAGGTGAGGTGCCGGCGCACCTCTGCCGGTAGCTGCTCGTAGTAGGCCCGGGTGAACTGCAGGTCGTGCCGCTCGGCGTTGCGCGCATCGGGCGCATCGACGCCGAGGACCAGGACGGGGCGCGACTTCTGGGATCGGTTGGGGGTGCCGCGGTGGATCGTCAGCGCGGAGCGCGCCGAGATGTCGCCCATTTTGGGCATCTTCTGCTGCGCGCGGGCCTCGTAGCGCCAGTAGAGCGACTCGGGCGGAAACATCTCGTGCTGGAAACCCTCCGGCGGATCCCACTGGGTGCCCGGCGCGATCTCGAACGGCCCCATGTCCTCGAAAACGTCCACCGCCGTGAGGTTGAAGGCGAGCGAGTTGAGCCGCCGGCCGACGAGCGTCTCGGGTGGGGCGGGGAAGTCGCGGTGCCACGGCTGGTACTTGGCGCCGGGACCCGGCACGTCGAACCCGATCTCGACGATCTTGTACTCGGGGCCGAGCACCGACTCGCAGACGGCGATGACCCAGGGGTGGGTCACCAGGTCGAGGAAGCCTCGAATTTCCTCGGGATGGATCTCCACGTAGTAGCGCTTCGAGCCGCGGCCGACCGCCCCGCCGGGCCGCTTCAGCGCGTCCTGGAACAGCCCCTCGATGTCTTCGCGGAGCCGCTCGGCCCACTCCCGCGTGAAGGCTCCCTTCAGTCCGATGATCCCGTCGCCGTAGAGGCCGCCCATTATGGCAGCGGTGTCGAAGGTAGTGGCTCGTGCTTCGGCCCTGCTCAGCACTGCTGTGCTCATGGTGCGCTCCACGGTAGGACGCATGACACGCCGGGCGGTGATCATGCCGGGCGGCTGGGCTCGCGTGAGTCCGTCAGGGGTGTGCGTCGGCGATTCAGGGGGACTGGATGGTAGCCGGGCGTACCGCGCGGGACCAGGGAATCGCCGGATGCCAGGCGCGCTAGCGTTGACTCGGGCAATTGCGATGGAAATATTCGGATACTCGATTCTCTACCTGCGATTCATTCTCATCTAATACTCGATTGACCCAACATCTTACAACTGAAGCTGTTGCGCCTCCCCGGAGCGGACGTGCGACCTCGGGGCCGCTGCGGCGGGCCTTCGACGCGGTGCGCCGGGTGCTCTTCTGGTGTCACCTGGCGGTCGGCACCGCGATAGGCCTCGTGGTGCTGATCATGGCGATCACCGGGGTGATCCTCGCGTACCAGCGCCAGGTGCTGGACTGGATCGCCGCGCGCCACGCGGTGGCCTCCCCGCCCGCGGACACCGGCCGGCTTGCACTCGATTCGCTCGTGGCCCGCGCTCGCGCGGCCGCCGGCGACCGCCGCGTTGGCGGGCTCACGGTTCGGGCCGACTCGCGGATGCCCGTCGCCGCGACGCTGGAGGACCGCAGCTCGCTCTTCCTCGATCCGTATACCGGCGCCGTGCTCGGCACCGACGCTGGCCCGCGCGGGTTCTTCGCCGCCGTCGAGCGAATTCACCGGTCCATCGCGTACCAGGGCCGAACCCGGTGGGAGACCGGGACCGCCCTCACCGGTGCCGCCAATCTCGGCTTTCTCTTCCTCATCCTCACCGGGTTCGTGCTCTGGTGGCCCCGCACGATCTCACGCCGGGCATTCGGGCGCGTGCTCGCGTTCGCCCGGGGCGCGAGGGGCAAGGCGCGTGACTGGAACTGGCACCATGTGCTCGGCTTCTGGTCCGCGCCGGCCCTGGTGGTGATCGTGGTCGGTGCGGCGTTCATCTCGTACGATTGGCCCGAGCGGCTGATCGAGCGGGCGTACGGGCTGCCGCCGTCGGAGCAGACAGCCGGCGGCGGAAGCGGGCCGGAGAGGGGAAGCGGGGGTCGAGGCGGTGACCTGCCGCCGCTCAGTCTGGACAGCGCATGGACTCGCGCGATGGCACGGGTCGGCCGCTGGCACTCGGTCCAGCTCCGCTTCCCGGAGGACGGCGGGCAGATCTCGATGACCGTCCTGCATACCGGCGTCCTCCGGCCCGACGAGCGTAGCTCTGTGAGCTTCACGCCCGACGGCGCGGTACGGCGTCAGGGGTACCAGGACCTCGACCCTGCACGCCAGGTTCGCGGATGGATGCGGTTCCTGCACACCGGTGAGGCGCTGGGCATCCCGGGCCAGACGGTAGCCGCCCTCGTCTCGGCCGCGACGGCGCTCCTGGTCTGGACCGGCCTCGCGCTCGCCTGGCGCCGCCTGCGTGGTGCGCTACGGCGAGCGCCATGAGGGCGTAAACG
>DATABZ010000115.1:0-5701 GCA_036259315.1 Gemmatimonadales bacterium
GGCCGCCTCGGTCCCGAGTGAGCTGTCGGCCAGGAAGGCGGCCCACCGATAGTTGCCGGCTTCCCGCCAACGGCCCTGCTTCTCCATCACCTTGGCGAAGTCGATGAGCATGACGGGGTTGCCCCCATAGGTCCGAAGACCGCGCTTCATCAGGCGCTCACCCGTGTCGGAATCTCCGGCGATGTAGGCCCGCATCCCGGCGACCCAATCGCTCCGGTACGAGCCGGGCGCATCCAGCACCAGCTGGGAGAAGAATGTGTCTCCGTCACGCCAGGCCCATGCCCGGGTCCAGCTGCGCACCGCGCCCACGCCCACCAGGACCACCAGGAGCGCGGCGGCAATCAAGGGCCGGCGGCGTCCGATCTCGAACCAGGCCCAGCCGAGCGCCAGGCACACGCCCACCGACGCGAGATACTGTGTGCGCTCGGCCAGGAGGATGCCCGTAGGCACGGCCACGTTGGAGACGATGAAGAGACTCATGCCGGTCCACGCCAGACCTGCGGTCACGACCGGAGCGCGCTTACGCGCCCCCAGGGCGAGCCCGACGCACCCCGTGAGCAACGCCAGGCCGAGCAGCGTCCGCGGGGTGAAGGACCGTGAGATCGGCAGGAAATCGGGTGAGTAGTCCGCGGAGAGACGGAGCGGCACCAGGAGCAGCCGGACGTACTCGGCGACGACGGGGAGCATGATGAGCAGCCGGTCGCCGACGTGCGTGCCCTCCAGGCCGGGAGCGGGATGGTCGCCGGCCAGCTCGCCCAGGATCCGGGCGCGCAGCCCGAGCCACAGCACCGCCAGGAGGACTACCGCGACCCAGAGCGTGCGCTGCCGGCGAAATCGATCGAAAAACGGCTCGCCTGTAGTCCGGGCATGGTACCAGTCCATTACCAGAAGCAGGCCCGGGGTGGCGAACGCGGATTCCTTGGAGGCGAGGGCCAGGAGCACGCTCGCGAGCGTGCCCACTGCCGGCCAAGGGTTTGGTGCTCCACCGGAAGCCAGGTCGCCGTGACGGCGATAGAGCAGCACGGCGAGCAGGGTGAACACGGTGGCCAGGACCTCGGCCCGCCCCACGACGTTCGCGACCGCCTCCACGTGGACCGGGTGAACCGCGAAGAGCAGCGCGGCGGCCAGCGCGCCCGCTCGGGGGAGCAGCGCGGCGGCGAGCGCGTAGACCAACAGGCTGGCGAGGACGTGGAGGAGGACATTGGCCAGATGAAAGCCGGCCGGCGAGCCGCCCCATGCGGTCCAGTCCGCCGCGAAGGTCATGCTGGTAACGGGGCGGTAGAGCTCGTTCTTCCAGTAGGGGCTGGTGAGGATGTCACGCCAATGCGCCAGCGAATGCACCCGCGAGTTGTGAACGATCGCCCAGACGTCGTCGTAGACGAACTCGAAGGAGAGCGTGTGGGCGAAGACGACCGCGGCGACCAGCGCGACGAGCGCCGGCGACAGCAGCCGTCTCACACCTTCACTTCCACCTGTTCCTCGTACCGGCTGAGCTTGCGGTAGAGCGTCGAGGGGTCGATCCCCAGCACCTCGGCAGCCCGTGTCTTGTTCCCGCCCTCCGCCTGGAGCACCCACATGATGTAGGCCCGCTCGATTACCTCGAGCGTCGGGTTGCGGTACGAGCGCTCGGTGACGAGCGGCTCCTTCCGGCGCCGGGTGATCCGCTCCGGCAGCGCGGCGGCCTCGATCAGGTTCCCGCGGCTCAGCACCACGGCGTGCTCCAGGGCGTTCTCCAGCTCGCGGACGTTGCCGGGCCACTCGTACACCATCACGGCGTCGAGCGCCTCCGATGAGAGCGCCTTGGGGTCCGTGCCCGCTTCCTGCGCCATGTTCTGGAGGAAGGCCTCCAGCAGCAGGAGGAGGTCGTCTCGCCGCTCCCGCAGCGGCGGCAGATTGAGCGCGATCACGTTCAGACGGTAGAAGAGGTCGGAGCGGAAGTTGCCACGCCGGATCTCCTCCTCCAGGTCGCGGTTGGTGGCGGCGATGATCCGCACGTCCACGGGAATCGCTTCGGTGGCGCCCACCGGGATCGCCTCCCGCTCCTGGAGGACGCGGAGCAGCTTCACCTGGAGCGACGGCGGCATCTCGCCCACCTCGTCCAGGAAGAAGCTCCCGCCCCGCGCGGCCGCGAAGAGACCCTGCTTGTCGCGCACCGCGCCGGTGAACGATCCCTTCACGTGACCGAACAGCTCGCTCTCGAGCAGGTTCTCCGGCAGCGCGCCGCAGTTGATGGAGAGGAAGGGCCCGTCGGCGCGGCTGGAGAGGTTGTGGATGTAGCGGGCGACGACCTCCTTGCCGGTGCCGCTCTCGCCCTGGATCAACACCGTGGACTCGGTCGGCGCCACATGCTCCGCCAGCTTCAGCAGCTCGAGGAACCGCTTCGACTTCCCGATCGGCCGCGCCACTGCCGTCTTGTCCCGCCGGCGGATCTCCTGCTTCAGCTGCTTGTTCTCCACCCGCACCTGGCGGAACTCGCAGGCGCGCCGCAGGATCGCCACCAGCTCGTCGTTGGAGAACGGCTTCTGGATGTAATAGAAGGCGCCGGAGTTCACCGCCTGAATGGCGCTCTGGAGCGAGGCCTGGGCGGTCATCAGGATGACTGGCGTCATCGGGTCCTGCTCCCGGGCGGCGTTGAGGATGTCGAGGCCGGAGACCTGGGGCATGCGCACGTCGGAGAGGATGAGGTCGTGCGCGCCGGTCCGGATCTGCTCCAGGCCGGCCTTGCCTCCCTGGGCGGTCGTGACCTCGAATCCTTCGTTCCGGAGCAGGATCCTGAGGGTGTCCAGGATGCCCGACTCGTCGTCGACCACCAGGACCGAGGGCTTCTGACTCATGCGGCGTCCTCCGCCAGCATCCTGGCGGGCAGAAAGATGGTGAAGGTGGTACCGGTGCCGGGCGAGGAGTCGACCAGGACCAGTCCCCGATGGGCCTCGACCGCGCGCTGGACGATCGCGAGTCCCAGCCCGCTGCCGCCGGTCCGCCCGGAGACGAAGGGGTCGAAGAGCCGGTCGCGGATCTCGTCGGGAATTCCCGGCCCGTTGTCGCGCACCTGGAGCCGCACGGCGTGCTCCAGGTTGGTGCCGTGGGGAATCTCCCCCACCGAGACGCTGGCGACGCTCACGGTGATGCTGATGGGCCCCCGTGCCGCCTGCACCGCGTTGAGGACCAGGTTCGCTATCACCCGGTGGAGCAGGTCCTCGTCGCCTTCCATGATCGTGCGGTCGCCTTCCACCTCGATCTCCGCGTCCGGCCGGCAATCGGGATGTGCCTGGATGAGCCGCACGACCGCGGTCACGACCGAGTGGAGATCGAGCGGCAGGAACTGGGTCGCCCGCACCCGGGCGAAGTCCAGGAACTCGCTGAGCAGCCGGCTGAGCCGGTCGCTCTCCCTGACGATGAGCCCGGCCAGGAAGCGCTCGTCCTCGTCGGCGTGCCGCGACCGGGCGAGCTGCTCCACCGAGCTCCGGATGGAGGCGAGCGGGTTCCGGATCTCGTGCGCCAGCGAGGCACTCAGCGCCGCGACCGACTCCAGCCGCTCGGCCCGCGCCTGGAGCTCCTGCACTTCCTTCAGGTCCGAGATGTCGGTGAAGATGGCGGTGACCGAGGGGGCCTCCTGGGTCTCCTGCCGGAATGTGGTGGTACTGAGGCCGATCGGGAAAGACCGCCCGCCCTGGTGCGAGACGATTCCCTCACCGCGGCTGATCTTCCGCCCGCTCCGGATCCCGGCGACGGTCGCCGCCCACAGCTCGGCGGACCGGACCTTGAGCTGGTCCAGCACCGGGAGCCCGATCAGTGATTCCCCCTCCAGATCGAGCAGTCGCTCCGCCGTCGGATTGATGAAGGCCAGGCGGCCGAGCCCGTCCACCGTGAGCACTCCGGAACGGATGTTCCTCAGGATGTCGTCGGCCTCGAGCCGGACCCGCTGGAGCTCGGTGGCGAGGGTCTCCTGCTCCATCCCGGCCTCGCGCAGCCGGTGTCCCAGCACGGCCACGATGGCGAAGACCAGGTTGAAGACCAGCATCTGGGCCCAGAACGCGGCATCGGGCGCATCGGCCCGGGTCCAGAGCGTGTCGCCCAGGAAGAGCGCGGAGGCGAGGACCGCGGTGAGCGCCCCCGTGGCGGGCGGCATGAGCAGCGCGTAAGCCGCGACCACCAGGACGTAGAGCGCCGGGAACGCCGACTGGGGCTGCCCGGCGAAGTGCACCACCGTCGTCACCACGACCAGATCCACCAGCGCCTGGGTCAGCAGGAACGTGTTCCCGGGCCGCCGCCGCCGCAGGTGGACGATGTAAAAACCGTAGGCGGTGAAGGTCAGCGCGATCACCACCGCGATGCTGACGAGGAAGGACTCCTGGGGCCGCTCGGTCCAGACCAGACCGGCGCCCACCAGGATGCCCACGGCGAGGGTGAGTCGCCCGATGAACAGCCATGACAACAGCGTGCGCTGGTCGGGAAGCGAGCTGCGACCGGCTCGCCTGTCGAGTTGCATCGGGCCCTGGACCCTCGGACTGCGTTGTGGGGGAGACCCGCCGAAGATAGAAAGGGGGGCGTATCATTACAATCCGTATGCCCTGGTACGTCTATCTGGCCCGGTGTGCCGACGGTACCCTCTACACCGGGGTCACCACGGACCTCGCCGCGCGAGAGCGGGCGCACAACGCGGGTCGGGGAGCGGCCTACACCAGGGCCCGCCTGCCGGTGCGGGTGGTCCACGCTGAGCCGGCACGGGGACGCGGCCCCGCCCTCAGACGGGAGCTGGCCATCAAGCGGCTCACCCGAAAGGAGAAGGAAGCTCTGGTGACAGGTGCTGCGGCGCCCGCCCGGTTCCGGGGGTTCGGGCCCGGGGCGCTGCGATTCTTGCGGGGTCTCGCGCGCAACAACCGGCGCGAGTGGTTCGAGACCAGACGCCCGATCTACGAGGCCGAGGTCCGCGAACCGATGC
Source organism: Gemmatimonadales bacterium (assembly GCA_036259315.1). Classification (GTDB taxonomy): domain Bacteria; phylum Gemmatimonadota; class Gemmatimonadetes; order Gemmatimonadales; family GWC2-71-9; genus CAVVWJ01. Next base: position 4,943 of record DATABZ010000115.1, read on the forward strand.
GCGCCCTGGTGGAAGAGATGGACATCCGACTGGCTCGGCTGGCCCCCGAGCTCACCGGGGACCCGCGGCGCTCGATCTTCCGGATCCACCGCGACGTCCGGTTCTCGGCCGACAAGTCGCCGTACAAGACCAACGCCGCCTGCCAGTTCTACCATTGCGACGCGGGCCGCGGCGCCGGCCAGGACGCCACGGGAGCCGGCGCGGGACTCTATTTCCAGTTGGCGGACCGCGAGTGCTTCGTCGCCGGCGGGATGTGGATGCCGGCGCGTCCGGCCCTGGACCGCATCCGGGAGGCGATCGCCGAGTCACCGGAGGACTTCCAACGACTGCTCCGGGCAGCTGCCTTCCGTCGGCGGTTCGGCCGGCTCGACACCGAAGCGGTGCTAAAGCGGATGCCGCGTGGCTACGCGGACAATCACCCCGCTGCCGAGTGGCTGCGCTATCGCTCCTTCACCGCGACCCGGATGATGAGCGTGCGGGAAGTCGAGAGCCCCAGGCTGCCGGCCATCCTCGCCCGCGACTTCGCGGCCCTGGTGCCGCTGGTGCGCTGGCTCAATACGGCAATCGGCTACCGGAGCTGGCTCCGTCGGTACTGACCGCTCCGCAACTCTGTCCGGCCCGTGTGTTTTTGCGTTGCCTGCACGAGCGGAGGGGACGGGGGGCTCCTCCGGGGCGCTGAAGAACGCTCTGCTACGGAGCCCGGGCAAACAGCGCCCGGTCTCCTCCGCGGCGCGTTCCAACGCGCCCCTCCGGAGCCCC
>DATABZ010000116.1:0-2537 GCA_036259315.1 Gemmatimonadales bacterium
CACGGCAAAATCAGTTTTGAAATATTCGTGTACCGTTGCCACCCTAACTGCTCCAAAATGGCTGCGGCAGCGAAGCTGCCGCCAAAGCCGCCACGCCCGAGCTGGACACTACATAGGGAGCCGCATTTGGCTTTCGTACCGAAGGGCGGACGATAACTTTCTTTCGGTAATGATAAGGCCTGTTCTGACCAGCGGCGCCGCCTTCCACGCCGGCGACACGCCGATGCCGGGCAATGGCTTGTTAACAGCGGATCGCCGCCCTGCGCGCCCGCACGCTCCGCGGGTGGGTCCGATGCGGCGCCGACGCGGCGATAGCCGTAGGCCTCGAACTCGTCGCAGATCGCGGCGATGCGGGCGACGATCTCCGCGTCGTCGGCCTTGGCCGCCGGCGCGTCGTAGAAGGTGGAGCGCGGCAGGCCCATCAGCCGGCACCCCTCTGCGGCGGAGAAGTGCGACCATGTCCGGCCCCTGGAGCGCACTCCAGTCCAGCCGCAAATTCTGGAGGGCGCGGCGGAATTGCACGAAGGAGCCATTCCGCAACGGCCGGTTCCCACCGCCAAGCCTTTGGAACGCCGGCGCCTGATCGTTGCACATCCCCGTTGCCCTACAACTGTGCCGCCTCGATCCCTTCCCCCCTCTCGGCATCATCAAGCGGGACAGCGGCGCTAACGGGCGCTCGACCGTGTCCAAGAAGCATTTTCTTCTTGGACATACATCTCGATGCGGCACCATCCCCGTGCTTCGCTGGGTGCCAGCTTAGGCGCAGACGGCGCTGTTGCACAAAGGAACCGATACTGTTGGCGAAATCGGATCGGGTATCAGCGGCAACCGGGCGCTGTCGTGGGCTACTCACGCCGCCAGGTGCTCGCTGCCGGGTAGTCGAGCTCGTCCAGATCGAGGTCCCTGAGGAACCGCTCGCACCGCATGGAGAAGCCGGCCGGATCCATCCCAAGCGCCCGCTGCAGCGCCGTCACCTCTTGCCGCTTCATCTCCGCGAGGGCGGCAGCCCTCGCCCCCATTCGTGCCGGGTCGGGGCCGAAGTCGAGCCCGTGCAGCGTCTCGCTGATGACCGGGTTGCGCTCGAGCCATTCGGCGTAGGTGCGCACGACGTGCTCCGCGACCGCCGGCGTCTGCCGCCGGCAGACCTCGACCATCGCCTGGATCTTGGCGACGTAGGCGAGGACCCCGTCGCCTCCCGCCTCCCGAGTGGTTTGGGCGTGGCCCACCGCGGCGGTAAGGAGCAGGCCCACGATGGCCACACCGCTTCGCCGGAGCACGGTGCTGCCACCGCTGAGCCCCCGCGCCGCGGGCCAGCGGCGGTGGTGCTCGTCGATGACGAAGATATGGCGATGCCGCAGGCGGCCGTGGCGGTGGCGGTGGCCGTGCAGCTCCGGCCCCTCGGAGCCCTCGTGCCCGTGCTGGTGGTGCTCATCGTGGACATGTGGGTGCGCGTGCTCGAGCTCCTCATGGACGTGCTCGAGCTCGGCCGGATCATGGGCCGGCCACAAAGCGGCCGCCGCAGCCGCTGCGGCCAAGACAGCGAGTGAGAGGACACCGAACGTTGGCAACAGGCCAACTGCCGCGCCGAGCCAGCCGGCGAGCGGGTAGGTGACCAGCCAGCAGGCATGCGAGAGCGCGAACTGGGCCGCGAAGAGGGCCGGGCGATCGGCCTCGTGGCAGGAGCGCCGAAGGAGCCGTCCCGCCGGCGTCTGAATGAGCGAGGAGCCGACGCCGAGGAGGAACCACACCGGCAGGAGTGCCAACAGGCCCGGCTCCAGGAGGCCGAGGCTGAGCCCGAGGGCTGCGAGCACGCCACCGGCGAGCATGAATGGGCGGTCCGGTAGCCGGTCGAGCAACCGAGGCAGGAGGATCGCCACAGCCATTGACCCGGCGCCCGAGGCGGCGAAGGCGAGCGCCGTGGCGCTCTCCGTGCCGCCGAGATAGTCGCGCACGTAGATGACGGTGTTGACGATCACCATGGCCCCGGCCGCGGCCACGGCAAGCGAGAGCGCCAGGAGGCCGCGCAGCCGGGGGGTGGCCAGGTAGGCGTGGATGCCGAAGCTCAGGTTGCGCCAGAGCCCGCCGGTGCGGCCGTGGGGCTTGGGTGCGGGCAGCGTGACGGAGAGGACTAGGATGGCCGAGAGCAGGAAGGCCACGGCGTTCGCCGCGAACAGGGCGTCGTAGGTCAGGAAGAGCAGGGCGGCCGCGGCCAGGGTGGGGCTCAGCAGGCTCTCGAGGTCGTAGGCCAGGCGGGAGAGGGACAGGGCACGGGTGTAGCGCGCCTCGTCGGACAACACGTCGGGAATGGTGGCCTGAAAGGTCGGGGTGAAGGCGACCGAGCAGGCGTTGAGGAGGAAGATCAGGGCGTAGACCTGCCAGACTCCGGTGACGAAGGGCAGGCAGAGGACGAAGGCGGCGCGGGCGAGATCGAGGGCAATCAGGAGCCGTCGGCGGGGCAGGTAGTGGGCGAAGCCGCCGATAATCGGGGCGATGCCGACGTAGGCCACCATCTTGAGCGCCAGCGCCGTGCCGAGCAC
>DATABZ010000117.1:0-3719 GCA_036259315.1 Gemmatimonadales bacterium
ATAGGCGAGCACCGCGTCACCCACGGGACGGTTGCGGCCCCTTGGTATGATCTTCCCAAGCCGACCGTAGAGCTCGGCCCCGCCGGTGCGCGCGGCTATCGCTGCCAGTATTCGCCGCAGATCAACAGGGCGGAGCCGGCCCGGCAAGAAGAGTTAGATGACTTCAAAAAGGAACAGCAGGATAATGATCGAGAGCGGCACGCCGAGAAGCCACAGGATGATTCCAGGCATCATGGACTGCCTCCTCGTTTTATTGAACTGACCACACCAACGCCCGTTAGGCCTACCCCGTTCCTTCAAGCTCTGGGACTCCAGACCTGCGCCGGATTGGGTCTACGGGCTGGCTCAGGCCGCCATAGCTTGGGCGAGAATGCGTACCCGCGCCGGCGCGCGATGTATCGTTGGCGGCCCGCGGGCACAGCGCGGTGGTGGGGCGCGTTCGGGGCGCGTAGGTAGAGGTGGACCGAAGGGACGGCGGGCGGCGCGCGACGACGATGACCACGACGACGACGATCTCCCTCGCGCTTCAGGGCGGCGGAGCGCACGGGGCGTTCACCTGGGGGGTGCTCGACCGGCTGCTGGAGGAGGACGGCCTCGCGATCGACGGCATCAGCGGCACCAGCGCCGGGGCGATGAACGCCTGCGCGCTCGCCTACGGCCTGATGCGCGGCGGGCGCGAGGGCGCGCGGGCCGAGCTCGACGCCTTCTGGCGCGCGCTGAGCCGAATCGGCGACGAGGTGTTCAACCCGTACCGCTCGACCTTGCTGGACGCGTTCAAGGGACGGTGGAACCTGGACTGGACACCGATGGGGTTCTGGCTCGACGTCATGGGCCTGCTCTGGTCGCCCTACCAGCTCAACCCCTGCAATCGCAACGCGCTACGCGACCTGCTGGAAGAGCGGATTCGGTTCGACGAGCTGCGCCGGTGCCGGGACGTCAAGCTGTTCGTCTGCGCCACCAACGTCCAGACGAACAAGATGCGGGTGTTCGAGCGCGAGGAGCTGAGCGTCGAAGCGGTGCTGGCCTCGGGCTGTCTGCCGCAGTTCCATCAGGCAGTGCGGGTCGAGGAGGCGGACGGGCCGGCCTACTACTGGGACGGCGGCTACATCGGCAACCCGGTGCTCAAGCCCCTGATCCGCCGCTGCGGCGCGCGCGACATCGTGCTCGTCCAGATCAACCCCATCCGCGAGCCCGGCGTGCCGCGCACGGTCCAGGCGATCCAGGACCGCCTCAACGAGGTCACGGGCAACGCCGCGCTCATGCGCGAGTTGGACACCATCGCCACGATCAACAAGCTGATCGCGAAGGGAACGCTCAAGGACCCGCGCTACGACAACATCCGCCTGCACAAGATCGGCGCCGAGGACGTGATGGCGCCCCTGGGTCTACGCAGCAAGTACAACACCGCCCTGTCGTTCCTGGAGTACCTGCGCGACATCGGGCGCCGGCGCACCGACGGCTGGCTCAAGGAGAACCGCGACAAGATCGGGCACGAGGCGACGCTGGCCCTCGACGAGTTCGCCGTTTGAGCCGCGCCGTCCGCTGCTGCCGCTGCTGTCGGTTGCGCGTGTCCTCGGGCTCGCCGGCCGCGGCCGCCGACGGGGCCGAAGCCGGAGCGATCGGCGCGTGCTTTCCCACAGCGTTGGTCGCCTCGTCGTTCCGATGCCGGCGGACAGGGGGCGGTATTGACGCATAATCCGTGTGCACGTATTCTGTGTTCGACGGTGGTGCGGGGTGGCCATGAACCTCACCTTTTCCGTGGACGAGCGGGTCGTGGAACGGGCGCGCCGGGTGGCGCAGTCGATGAACAAGAGCCTGAACCAGCTTGTCCGGGAGTACCTTGAGCAGCTGGCCGGCCAGGACCAGGCCGAGGCGGACTGCGCGGAGCTTCGTCGCCTGTCGGCGGAAGGCTCGGGCCGCGCCCGGGGCTGGCGTTTCGACCGCGACGAGTTGCATGAGCGGCCGTAGCTTTCTCGACACCAACGTCTTGATCTACACGGACGACCACGACGCGCCGGAGAAGCAGCGGCGCGCCATCGAGGTCTACGAACGGGCGCGCCGGCGCCGGACCGGCGTGGTTTCGACTCAGGTGCTGCAGGAGTACTTCGTCGGCGCCACGCGCAAGCTGGGGGTCGAGGCCGCCGTCGCGCGGCGGAAGGTTGAGCTGTTCGCGCACCTCGACCTGGTGCGGATCGATCTCGGAACCATCCTCGCCGCGATCGACTTCCAGCGCCTGCACCAAGTCTCGTTCTGGGACGCGCTGATCGTCCAGGCGGCCCTCGCGGGCGGCTGCGCGACCCTGCTCAGCGAGGACATGCAGCACGGCCGCCGGATCGACGGGCTGGAGATCGTCAACCCGTTCCTGTAGCGGGGCGGTCGCACCTGTTCTCCCACGCCCTCACTTCATCGAGCTGGTGGCGCGGTCGGCGACGGGCGCGGCCTCCTCTCGACCGTGCGGCCGCCTCCGGCTAAGCGTAGGGAATGCGCGGGAAAGCGGGAGCTCGATCATGGACGCGGCCAGCGTGCGCACGGCGGACGACGCGCGGGCGATCGTCGAGGAGCGGGATCTGAGCCACGTCAAGCTCGGCGTGTTCGACCTCGACGGCGTGCTGCGGGGCAAGTACGTGTCGCGCGCCAAGTTCCTCTCCGCGCTGGAGAGCGGCTTCGGGTTCTGCGACGTCGTGCTCGGCTGGGACAGCGAGGACCAGCTCTACGACAACGTCGCCTTCACCGGCTGGCACACCGGCTACCCCGACGCGCCGGTCCGGATCGTGCCGGAGACCTGCCGCGACCTGCCGTTCGAGGACGGCGGGCTGCTGTTCCTCGGCGAGTTCGCGGGGCGCGCCGAGCCGCTCTGCCCGCGCGGGCTGCTCCGGCGCGTCTGCCAGCGGGCCGAGGCGATGGGCTTCGTGCCCCAGGCCGCCCTGGAGTACGAGTTCTTCCTGTTCGACGAGACGCCGGAGAGCGCCGCCGAGAAGGGCTACCGCAACCTCAAGCCGCTCACGCCCGGCATGTTCGGCTACTCGGTGCTGCGCAACAGCGTCTGGGCGGAGTTCCATCGCGAGCTGCTGGACTTGGGCGAGGCGATGCGCTTCCCGCTGGAGGGCCTGCACACCGAGACCGGCCCCGGAGTGCTGGAGGCGGCGATCACCGTCGACGGCGCGCTTGAGGCGGCCGACCGGGCTGCGCTGTTCAAGACCTTCACCAAAGTCCTGGCCCAACGCGAGGGCCTGATGGCGACCTTCATGGCGCGCTGGTCCAACGCCTACCCGGGCCAGAGCGGCCACGTCCATCTGTCGTTCAAGGACAGGGACGGCGGCGGCGCCGTGTTTTTCGATCCCGAGAGTCCCGATGGGATGAGCGCAACGATGCGGAGCTTCGTCGGCGGTCAGCAGGCGCTGATGCCGGAGCTGCTCTGCCTGACCGCGCCGACCGTCAACAGCTTCTCGCGCCTCGTGCCCGGTTTCTGGGCACCCACGGCCGCGACCTGGGGCGTCGAGAACCGCACCGTGGCGCTCCGCGTGATCCCGGGCTCGGCCAAGTCGCAGCGGGTCGAGGTCCGGGTCGCCGCGGCCGACGCCAACCCCTACCTCGCGCTCGCCGCCGCGATCGCGTCGGGCCTGCACGGGATCGAGCGCGGCCTGGAGCCGACGGCGCCGGTGCACGGCAACGCCTACGCGGCGGAGGTGGCGGCGCCCCTGCGGTTCCCGGCCACGCTC
>DATABZ010000118.1:0-10702 GCA_036259315.1 Gemmatimonadales bacterium
GAGGCGACGCACACCGCCGCCACTTCGTTGGGCGAATGCCCCGCCTGGATCAGGAAGCCGCCCATAGCGCTCGCCCACTCGTCCGGCGTGCGGTCGGGATTGGTGGTGAGCCGCCAGTGCGCCTCCAGGGTATCACCAAGGAAGAGTCCAGCGGTGATCTCGGTGTTGCCGATGTCGAGGGCGAGGAGCATGGCTCGAAGCTACGGGGTGAAGGAGGGCTGGGCCAACTCGACGCCGCCGGCCCGCACCGTGGTGACGGTGCCGTGCTCGTGGCGCACCAGCAGGGCGCCTTCGTCCGAAATGCCGGCCGCCGTTCCCGGGACCGGGCCACGGAGCCGCCGGCCGAGAAGCCAATCGCGGCGCCGAAGCTCGGTGAGCTCCGCCGGGGGGAGCCGCTCGGTGCCCAGATCGAGTCTGCGGAGCCTGGTAGTGACCTCGGACTCGAGCGCTTCGACGGTCGCCCCCGCCATCACGTCTGCCAATCGGACGGCACGGTCGCCGATTTCCTGGGGTATCGTGTTCGTCACGTTGACACCGATGCCCGCCACCACCCAGGCGAGCACGTCGCCCTGCCATCGCGCCTCGCACAGGATCCCGCCGACCTTGCGATCCTTCAGCATCAGATCGTTGGGCCATTTGAGGGCCACCGTGACTCCCCGGCCAAGCGCCTCGATCGCCTCGGCCATGGCGAGGCCGACGCGGAGGGCCACGAGCTCCACCCCCGCTGCCGGCGGCCGGTAGAGCACGCTGAGCCACAGGCCGCCGGGCGGCGAGCGCCACGTCCGTCCGCGCGACCCGCGGCCTTCGCTCTGTTCCCCGGCAACGACGACCGTGCCTGCCTCGGCACCCCCCGCGGCGAGCTCGTGCAGCAGGTCCATGGTGGACCCGACCGTGCGGTAGCGGAGGAGCGGCGGCGTCATGTGGCGAGCCAGAGCAGGGCCAGGCCGAAGGCGATCCGATACCAGGCGAACGCCGTGAAGCTGTGGTGCGACACGTACGCGAGGAATGCCTTGACCACGATGAGCGCTGAGACGAACGCGACCACGAACCCGGTGGCGAAGTACGGCGCGTCCGCCGCCGACAGGCCGCCGGCGCTCTTCGCCAGGTCGTAGAGCGTGGCGGCGAACATGGTCGGAATGGCGAGAAAGAAGGAGAACTCCGTCGCCGCCCGGCGCGAGAGCCCGAGCGCATAGCCGCCCATGATCGTGGCCCCCGATCGCGAGGTGCCGGGGATGAGCGACAGCACCTGGGCGAATCCGACACCGAGCGCAGTGGTCGGCGGCACGTCCCCGACCTCCGCGAACCTGGTCCGTGGGGCCCAGCGCTCGATCAGGAGAATCGCGACCCCGCCTACGACGAGGGCCCAGGCTACGACCCGGGTGTTGAACAGGTGCTCCTTGATCCAGTCGTGGATCAGGAAGCCGATGGCCGCGGCCGGCACGAACGAAATCGCGAGATTGAGGAAGAAGCGGCGGCTCGCCGGGTCCCGGCCGGCCGCGGCCGCGGCCGCCGCGTGCAGCAGCCGGTCGCGGTAGAGCCACACGATCGCGAGGATCGCCCCCAGCTGAATGAAGATGTCGAAGGTCTTGGCCCGCTCGTCCACCTGCCCGAGCCACTCGCTCACCACGATCAGATGGCCGGTGGAGGAGACCGGGATGAACTCGGTGATGCCCTCGACCAGGCCGAGAATGACCGCCTCGAACAGCTCAGCGGTCATGTCGGCGGCTCACCGGATCACCTCCTCGTAGAGCGATTCGTACAGCGGCACGATACGGTCGGCGGAGAACTCCTGTGCCTTGGCGATGGCGGCGTCACGCATGGCGGAGTGACGCGCGGAGTCGCGGAGAAGCTCGATCGCGCGCCGCCCCATCGCCTCCACCGAGCCGACCGGCTCGAGGATCCCGTTCACGCCGTCGTCCACGACCTCCGGGAGGCCGCCCGCCCGCGAGGCCACCACGGGAGATCCGCACGCCATCGCCTCCAGGGCGGCGAGGCCGAACGACTCGGTCTGGGACGGCAGGATGAAGAGATCGCTGGCCTGCAGCAGAGCCGCCACCGAGTCCAGCCGGCCGAGAAACTTCACCTCGTGAGCGACACCCAGCTCGCGCGCCTCGTTCTCGGCGTCGACCCGCTCGGGGCCGTCGCCGATCATCACCAGGGTGGCGGGCAAGGCGCGCTGCACCCGGGCGAACACCCGGATCACGTCCTTCACCCGCTTCACCTCTCGAAAGTTGGAGACGTGGGTCAGCAGCTTGTGCCCGTCCGGGGCGAGGCCGAGGCGTCCGGTCGGCGCGCCCGGCTGGTACTCGCCCAGATTCACGAAATTGGGGATCACCTTGAGATCGCAGCTCACGCAGCCGAAGGCGCGGTAGGTCTCGTCCCGGAGGTAGACCGACACCGCGGTCACCGCGTCGGAGCGCTCGATCGAGAACTTGGTGATCCCGTAGAAGCTCGACTCCTGGCCCACCAGCGTGATGTCGGTGCCGTGGAGCGTCGTGATCACTCGGAGCTCGCGGTCGTTCCGGAGCATCTCCCGGGCGAGGAACGCCGTCGTGGCATGGGGAATGGCGTAGTGGACGTGCAGGATATCGAGCTCTTCCCGCATCGCCACCTCGTGCTGCTTGGACGCCAGCGCGAGCGTGTAGGGATAGTGATCGAAGAGCGGGTATCGTCCCATCCGGGTCTCGACCTGGTGGAAGTAGACCCGCTCCGCGTAGCCCCGCAGGCGGAACGGCGAGTCGTAGGTGATGAAGTGCACCTCGTGCCCCCGCCGGGCGAGCTCGAGCCCGAGCTCGGTGGCCACGGCGCCGGAGCCGCCGTAGGTCGGATAGCAGGTGATACCGATCTTCATAGGCCTCCCGCCCAGAGTCGCGCGATCTCCGCCGCCAGCTTCTCCGGCGGCCGGGTCGCGTCGAGCGACACCACGTCCCCGGCGAGCTGGTGACGGAACCAGGTCTCCTGCCGCTTCGCGTACTGCCGCGTGCTGACGGCGATCGCCTCCGCCACGCTCTCGCGAGGCCGCCGGCCGTGAAGGTACTCGACTGCCTCCCGAATGCCGATCCCGTCGAGCCCGGGCGCGCTCGGGGAGTGACCCTCCGCCAGCACTGCCGCGACCTCCTCGATCACCCCTCGGCGCACCATCTCCTCCGCCCGGCGGGCGATGCGCTGATGCAGCACCGGCCGCGGCAGGGTGAGCACTACGTACCAGGGTCGGATCGCGCCCCCGGAGCGCGCCACCTCCTGCCAGTGTGTCAGGGGATGGCCCGTGAGCAGCGCGACCTCGATGGCGCGCGCCGCCCGCTGTCGCCCTCCGCCGCGGAACCCGGGATCGAGCCGACCGGCCCAGCGCAGCAGCTCGAGCGGCTCCAGCCGCGCGGTGAACGCATCGAGGGAGCGCCGCCGGGCGGGGTCGAGCTCGGGCTCCTGGAACAGCCCCTCCGCGAGGGCCCGCACGTAGAGCCCGGTTCCACCCACGACGACCGGCAGCTTCGACCGGTTCCGGACGTCCGCGATCCACGCGACCGCGTCGTGCGCGAAGCGCCCCGCGCTGTAGCGGGTGCCAGGCTCGATGACGTCGAGCCCGTGGTGGGTCACGCGGCCCCGCTCCTTCGAGGTGGGCTTGGCCGTGCCGATGTCCAGCCGACGGTAGACCTGGCGCGAGTCGGCCGAGATCACCTCGAGCGGCCAGTGGGCCGAGAGCGCGAGGGCGACCGCGGTCTTCCCCACAGCGGTCGCCCCCACGATCACGGGGACCGGGGCGCCGCGTGCCGCGGATCTATCGTCGCCCAAACCGGCGCTCCAGCTCCTCCCGCGGCAACTGGACGATGGTTGACCGGCCGTGCACGTCGTGCGGCGGCAGGTCCGTCGCGAACAGGCGCAGCAACAGCCGGCGCATCTCGCGGTCGTCCAGGCGCTGACCCGCCTTCACCGCCGCGCGACACGCGTACGTGGCCGCGAAGCGTTCCAGGCGGTTGGCCCAGCCTCCGAATCTCCCCCGCGCCAGATCCGCGATCGTCTCGCGGAAGCAGCGCTCGGCATCGAAGCGCGGGTGCGGCGACGGCACGGCGTGGACCGCCACCGCGCGGCCGCCGAAGGGCTCCACCTCGAAGCCGATGCGGCGCAGCTCCTCGCCGTGCGACTCCAGCGCGTCGAGCTCCTCGTCGGTCAGTTCCAGCGTGAGCGGAAGGAGGAGGCGCTGCGCGGGGGAGTCCGCGCCGGTGAGCTGCGCCATCACCGCCTCGTAGAGCACTCGCTCGTGGGCGGAGTGCTGGTCCACGATGACGACGCCCTCGGGCGCCTCGTAGACGATGTAGGTGTCGAACACCTGGAGCAGCGGAACCGTGAACCCCGCCGCGGGCTCGGCCGTGGCGGCGTCCGCGAGCACCGATGCATCGGTCGGTGCGAAGAGGTCGCTGGGTTCTGCCCTCGGTGTGCCGGATCCGCTCCCCGGGAGCCCCGATCCGCCCGGCGATGCGGCCGCACCCTGGGCCGTGTCCGGGAAGCCGCCCGGCCGCCAGTCACCCACTCGCACCGCGGCGGCGAGCGCGCCAAGCGAGTCGCGTATCGCTTCCTCGACTACCCGCTCCGCGCCGATCCGGTCGCGGAACCTCACCTCCAGCTTGGCCGGGTGCACGTTCACGTCGACGTCTTCCGGCGCGACCCCGATGTTGAGCAGGATCGAGGGACGGTCGCCCGGGTGGATCGCGGAGCGGTAGCCCGCTTCGGCCGCGCGGACGAGGAAGGGGTCCTTGAACGGCCGGCCGTTGACGAAGAGCTGGGTTCGACGGCCCGTGGGTCCGGCGTCGCCCGGGCGTTGGGCGAATCCGGTGATCCTGAACGCCCCGGCCGCATAGCTCACCGGGACGAGCGTGGCGGCAAGCGCGGCGCCCCACACGGTCGCCAGGCGATCCTCGAGGCTCTGCCCGGCGGGCACGACGAGGCGGCAGGCGCCGTCCACGTGGAGCTCGAAGCCTACCTCGGGATGGGCGAGCGCGAGCGTCGCGAACACCTCGTGCGCGGCCCGGGTCTCGCTGGAGACGGAGCGGAGGAATTTCCTGCGTGCCGGGGTGTTGAAGAAGATGGCTCGAACGGCGACCGTGGTGCCCTGCTGACGTACGCCGTCCGCGACTCGATCGAGACGGCCGCCGGTGACGCTCAGCTCGGTGGCCGTCCCGTCACCCTCCGACGTGGTGAGCGTGAAGCGTGAGACCGATGCGATCGCGGGGAGCGCCTCGCCGCGGAACCCGAACGTGCCGACGCCGACCAGGTCGGCCGCGCTCCGCACCTTGCTGGTCGCGTGACGGTCGAGCGCCAGCACCGCGTCCTCACGGCCCATGCCGCTGCCGTCGTCGCTCACCAGGATCAGCGTCTTGCCGCCCTGCTCCAGCTCCACCCGGACGTGGCGGGCGCCCGCGTCGATCGCGTTCTCGACCAGCTCCTTCACGACCGAGGCGGGGCGCTCCACCACCTCGCCGGCGGCGATCTGGTCGGCCACGGCGTCCGGGAGAATGGCGATGCGGCGAGGCATCGGAAAAATCTAGCCGCCGACGGCGGCCACCGCCTCGTCCGCGAGCCAGCCATGCTGCGATCCCGGTGCCTCCACCATCACCCAGCCCGGCGAGCGCCGGAGGATCCGCACCGCGCTGCCGGACTCGAGCACCGCGAGGGATGGCGCGAGCCCGTGGGGCGAGAGCCGGAGGGTCGCGCGGTCGAGCACGACGGCGAGGGGCTCGCGCAGCCAGCTCCGAAGCGCCAGACCGGCCAGCAGACCCACGGCCGAGAACACCAGGAGCACAACCCAGCGCTCCCGCACGCGCGGGCGCAGCGTCCATCCGAGCCATCCCGCGATCCAGCCCATCGCACCCAGGATGAGCAGCTCTTCCGGTGCAACGGGGGGCGTCCAGCTCCAGCGTGCGGACGTGGCGTCCGGAGGCGGCGTCAGTCGGAGCGCCTGCGCGACATCGGGAGAGCGCGGCGCCAGGCGGCGGGCCCGGAGCCAGGCAGCGCGCGCGCGGCCGTCCTGCCCCAATCGGTAGAAGGCCGCGCCGAGATTGTACCAGTGCGCCGCGACCGCAGGCTCCCGTGCGGCGCGGCTGGCGAACTCCTCCGCGGCCGCGCCCACCGACCCCTGCTGGTACAGCGCTTCGGGCGACAAGGCCTGAGCCGGGAGCGGAGAAGACCAGAGCATCGTGGCCAGGAGCACCGCCGCCGCGCCCCGGCCTGCCCAACCGCGCAACGAGCCGCCCAGGCGGCGCGCCAGATCCCGCACTTCGGCCGCCAGCTTCGCGTCCTCGCCCACGCTGCCTTCGGGGCCGTATCTTCTCGCCAGGAGCCGCTCCCGGGCGGCGGCGACACGCGACGCGAGCGTGGCATCCGCGCCCGCGGCGCGCACGGCCGCCGCCAGCCCGGCACCCGTGCGCCGCTCGGGATCGGGGACCAGGGTGCGCACGACGGCTTCGAGCTCCTCCTCGGCGCCGCGCAGGTCACCGACCGGCTCCGACCGCGGTCTCCGTCTCGCAAGCGGGATTCGGCCGCGGAGCCCGAGGAGAACCGGCGGGGTGATCAGCACAGTGAGCCAGACCCAATCCGGCACCCCGCCGCCGAACCGCCCGGCGAGGGAAGGGGCCCCGGGGCGCATGAGCGGTGGGGGGAGCGCGGTGGAGGCGGTGGCACCCGTGCCCGGACCGACCGGGATCGCGGCTGCAGGGAGCGCGGCCGCGAGGTATCGGCCCTGGTCGAGGTCGAAGTAGGCATAGCTCACGGGCGGGAGCGGAAGCGCCCCGACCGAGTCCGGCACTACGAGATACCGGAAGGTCTTCGTCCCGCCCACACGGCCGTCCACGACGCCGACGCGCTCCTCGACCTTGTCGCTGTATGCCCTGGTGCCCTCCGGCCAACGCAGCTCGGGATTGGGCCACAATGCCGTGTTGCCGTGGCCGCTCAGCGCGAGCTCCACCGCGACGCCTTCGCCGACCCTGGCCGCGTGCGGGGTGACGCGACGCTCCAGTGTGAGGCCTGAGCCGATCGCCCCGTTGAAGTGGTCCGGGCGCCCGGTCTCGGGGAGCGCTGCGACGAACAGGGTCTCGGGGCTGCTGGCGAGCGCGAAGCGCTCCTCCTGGCTGAAGAACTGGAGGGCGACGGGTGTGCTGTACTTCAGCGTCGCACGCGGCACCGACACGGTGCCGGGCAGCAGCGGGAAGACCACCTGGTGGGCGATGAAGAGGTCGTACCACCGTCCGCCGACGCTGCGGGTGGCCGCGATGCCGGCCGGCGTCGCCTGCGGGTAGCTCCACACGCCGTCGATCACCGGCGGCTGCAGCGTTGGGGGCCGCCGGAGCTGGAGCCGGAGGTCTCTCGGGAACCAGGCGGCCGTCACGACGTCCACCTGCTCGCCCACCCGGACCGAGTCGGCCGACACGATCAGATCCACGGCTGCCTGCCCCGCGGAGGGCGGATGCGCCTGCTCGATGAGCCGCTTGAGTCTGGGGCTCAAGCTGGAGGCGGTCGCGGCGCGATTGGCCGTCACGTCCACCACGAGCGCCGCCGCCTCCACCGTGTCGCTTCCCTGCACCGCGCGCGCCGGTCCCAGCTGCCAGCGCCCCGGCCTGACGGCGCGCAGCCGGACCTCGAGGACCGTGGTGCGCGTGGGATGCTGCCCGAGGGAGACCTCGGAGCGCTCGCTGCGGGAGACGATCTCGAGCCCCGTGAAGGGCGCGACACTCACCTGCATCGGCAGCGGCGAGTGGCTCACCGCACGCAGCGTGTAGAGCAAATCCTCGCCGACCGACACGCGCTCCTCGTCCACGGAAGCGTCGAGCGTGGGGCCGCCCACCTGCGCCACCGCGAGCGCGAGCAGAAGCGCGATCACCAGTCCTTCACTCCGCCGGCGGCACCGGCCTGCAGGCGCCGCTGCTGCTCGGCCCGGGTCTCGCGCTCACGCCGTTCCATCGAGTTCAGTATCTGCTCGGCCTGGCTCTGCGAGAGACCTTGCCGGGGCGTCTGTCCCTCGGACTGCTGCTGCGGCTGTCCGCCGCCGCCGCTCGAGGGCGGTGCGCCTCCACCTCCACCACCCCCGCTGGGCGGCGGAGGACGGCGACGCTCGGCCAGCTCCAGGTTCCACTTGGCTCGCGCCGACGCGGGCTCCAGCAGCAGCGCCTGTCTCAGGCGGTCCACCGCGTCCTCGAGATACTCCTCCTGTCGCGTGCTGTCGGCTTCGGCGGCCAGCAGGCCGACCACGCCGAGGTTGTACAGCGCGCGGTAGCGGAGCGCGGGATCCACCGACTTGGCGGCCTCGGCCAGCGCCCCGCGCGCGACCTCCAGACGGCCGGCCTCGAGCGCCGCCGTGCCCGCGTTGTAGAACGCCGTATCCCTCGCGGTGCCCCGCCCGGCGTCGGCCAGGAACGCAGCGGCGGCGGCTGCCGGGTCGCCCTCGGCGAGGGCACGCTCACCGGCGGCGGGCCGCTGTGCCGCCGCGCTCCCGGCCAGGAGCAGCCCGCCCAGACCGACGAGGGCCGGCCCCGGCCGCGCGATGGTGTACAGGGCCAGCAGCAGCGCCGCCGCGAGCACCGGGATCCAGGCGCGGGGCACCAGGTCGGCGGTGCGCGTCTCCGAGGTGGGACTGCGCTTCATCGCGGCCACCAGGTCCCGCACGGCGCCCGCCTGGTCGGGAACCTCGCTCGGCACCAGCGTCCCTTCGGCGGCCTCCACCACGGCCTGCAGGATGTCGTCGCGCCGTTGCGTCCGCACGATCGAGCCGTCGATGTCCTGTTTGTACTCCGTCACGGTGCCGGCGGAGTCGCGGATCGGTATCCGCACCGGCTCGGTCCTGCCTTCCGCCACGACGACGAGCCGCACACCGGCCTCCTTCAGCGCCTCCGCCTCGTCCACGATCCCGGTCAGGGTGTCGTGGGCCTCGCCGTCGGTGAAGAGGACGAGAACCCGGTCAGCCGCGTCGCCTGTGGCGCCGAGGAGCTCGGTACCCTGCTTCAGGACGGCCTGGAGGTTCGATCCGCCGCTGCTCGCGAGATCCGGGTCGAGCGCGTCGAGGTACATCCGGATCGCACTGCCGTCCACCGTGAGCGGCGCCAGGATGTAGCTCTGCCCGGCGAACGCGATCAGCCCCAGCCGATCGCCGGCGAGGTCCTCGATCAGGCGGCGGGCCTCACGCACGGAGCGCTGGAGACGGTTGGGAGCCACGTCCTCGGCCAGCATGGAGCGGCTGATGTCCACCGCGACGACGAGGCTCAAGGCCCGAGTCTCGGTGGTGATCTGCGTCCTCCCCATCCGTGGCCCTGCGAGCCCGACCGTGCCCAACAGCGCCACGATCCCCAGGGTGACCGGCGCCCAGCCGCCGCGCGCCTTCGCGGTTCGGGCCAGGGCCGGCGACCAGCGCCGCGCCAGCCGGATCCGCCGTCCCCGCCCGAGCCAGGCGCCGAATCCCATCGCCAGCGCCACGGCCGGGGCGAGGAGAAGCAGGAGCGGAGCGTCGAACGTCACGGGACCCGGACCACCAACGTGCTGCCGAGGAGGAGCTCGAGCGCGAGCGCGCCGAGACCGAGCAGGACCAGCGGGCGAGTGGCTTCATCGTAGCGCGTGTAGCGCGTGACCTGGACCGGAGTCTTCTCCAGGGCGTCGATCTGGCGAAAGATCCGGCTCAGGGCCTCGCTGTCGCGGGCGCGAAAGTACCGTCCCCCGGTGCGGCCCGCGATCTCCCGGAGGAGCGGCTCGTCAATGCGAACCGGGAGAAGCTCGTAGCGGAACCCGCCGAGCCCGCGGCCGGTCGGGATCGGGGCCTCGCCGATCGTGCCCACGCCGATGGTGTAAACCCTGATCCCGAACGCCGCGGCGGTCGCGGCCGCGGTCCTGGGGTCGATCAGCCCCTTGTTGTTCTCGCCGTCGGTGAGGAGAAGGATCACCTTGGACTTGTCCGGTGCCCGGCGCAGCCGGTTGACCGCCGTGGCGAGCCCGCTGCCGATCGCGGTGCCGTCCTCCAGGCTCCCGATCTTGAGGTCCATCACCGCCTGCTCCACCACGGGATAGTCGAGGGTGACCGGCACCTGGGTGAGCGCCTCGCCCGCGAAGGCGACGAGTCCGATGCGGTCGGCTTCCCTCCCGCGCACGAATCCCACCGCCTGCCGCTTCGCCACCTCCAGCCGGTTCGAGGGCGCGAAGTCCTCGGCCAGCATGCTGCTGGAGATGTCGATGGCGATGACGATCGCGATCCCCTCCTGCTTCACCTCGACCATGTCTCCGCCGACCCGAGGCCCCGCGGCGGCGATGATGAGCGCGGCGAGCGCGGCCGCACGCAGCGCCGGAGGCAGCACAACCCACCAGCGGTTCGCCGACACGGCCGCGGGCAGCGCGACGTCGCTGAATCGCGCGGCCGGCACGTCCTGCCGCCGCCGACGCCAGGCCCAGAGCGGGATCGCGAGCAGCAGCAGGAGGAGAAGCGGCCGCGCGAACGTCACGCGGCCTCCCGCGAGAGGCGGGACTCGAGATCGGCGGCCCGGCGCGCGAGCCGCAGGGCATCCGGCCTCGCCCCGGTGCCGAACCGCGCCTGGTCCAGCTGCCGCAGCACGTCGCCCAGTTCGGCCACCGGCCAGTCCGGCCGCTGCCGGGCGACGTGGTCGAGGACGGACTCGGTATCGAGCGAGCCGAGCGCGCCGGGCAGGTGCGCCGCCAACACGTGCCGGAGCCGTGCCGT
>DATABZ010000119.1:0-8735 GCA_036259315.1 Gemmatimonadales bacterium
GCCACCGGGACGCGCACGAAGGAGAGGACACCCAGGTGGAGCGCAGCCGTTTCCGCCCGGTTGAGGTGGGCGAACCCGGCGGCGAGGAGTGCGAGCGCGGCGATCCCGAACCAGCCGCCCCGGCTCATGCCGCGTTCCCGGAGGGGACCGCCGCCTCCAGCATCTCCCCCGCGAAGGTCGCGCCGGTGGTGGAGGTGAGCCGCACCTCGACGAACGAGCCGATGAGCGAGGTCGGCCCGTCGAAGGTGGCCACCTTGTTGGAGTCGGTGCGCCCCTGCAGCCCGCCGCGCCGCCCCTCCTTCTCCACCAGCACCTCCTCGACCCGCCCGACCTGCGCGCGGTTGATCTCCAGCTGGATCTCGCGGTGCGTCCCGATGAGCCGCTCCAGCCGCGCCTGCCCGACCTCCTCCGGGACGAACTGCCCGGCCGGGAGCCGGGTCGCCGGCGTGCCGTCGCGCGGCGAGTACCGGTACATGTAGGCGTCGTCGAAGCGCACCGCGCGCATCAGGTCGAGCGTGGCCTCGTACTCCTCCTCCGTCTCGCCGGGGAAGGCGACGATCACGTCGGTCGAGAGCGCCACGTGCGGGACGGCCTCGCGCACCCAGGCGATCTTCTCCAGGTACTCCGCCACGGTGTAGCGGCGGAGCATGCGCTTGAGGGTGCGGTCGTGGCCGGACTGTACGGGCAGGTGGAGCTGCTTGCAGACGGCGGGCTCCTCCGCCATGACCGCCACCAGCTCCCGCGTGAAGTCGTTGGGGTGCGGCGAGGTGAAGCGGACGCGGCGGATCCCCTCCACCCGCGCGACGGCGCGCAGCAGCCGGGGGAAGTCCCAGCCGCCGTGCTCGTACGAGTTGACCGTCTGCCCCAGGAGGGTGACCTCCGGGACGCCGTCCGCCGCCAGCTCGCGGACCTCGGCCAGGACCTGCTCCGGGTCGCGGTTCTTCTCGTCGCCGCGGACGTAGGGGACGATGCAGTAGGTGCAGCGGTAGTTGCACCCGCGCTGGATGGGCACCCACGCCGAGATGGCGGAGGTGCGCCGGGCCGCGACGCCCTCGTAGTTCTCGAAGGGGTCGAAGCCAAGCACGGTGAGCCCCTTCGCGGGGGCCGCGCCCACCACCGGCAGGGCGATGGAGCGCGCCGGGGGGGCGGACGCGGGCGACCCGATCGTCGCCAGCTTCTCGGGGAGCTGCCGGTAGCTGTCGGGACCCATCACCAGGTCCACGCCGCCGGACCGGCCGAGGAGGTCCTCGCCCATGCGCTGCGCCATGCACCCGGTGACCCCGATCAGCGCGCCCTGCCGGCGGTACTGCTGGAGCTGGCCCACCCGGCCGATCACCCGCTGCTCCGCGTGGTCGCGGATGGCGCAGGTGTTCACCAGGATCACGTCCGCGTCCTCCGGGGTGTCCGTGGACGCGTACCCGCTCTCGGCGAGGATGCCGTGCATCAGCTCGGTGTCGCTGATGTTCATCTGGCACCCGTACGTCTCGATGTACGCCTTCTTCTGCTCCGCCATGGCTCGATGCTGGGAGGGGTCCCTCAGGGACCGCTGCTTACCCCGATCCCCCCGTCGGGGTCCGGCCTCACGCCTTCGCCCACTCCCCGTACAGGGGGAAGCGGCCGCACAGCTCGGAGACCGCTCCGCGGACTCGGGGGATGGCCGCCTCGTCGTCGTGGCCGGCGACGGCGGCGTCGATCAGCGCGGCGATCTCGCGCATCTCCGCCACGCCCAGGCCGCGCGTGGTGAGCGCGGGGGTGCCGATGCGGATCCCCGAGGTCACGAACGGGGAGGCGGTCTCGCCGGGGACGGTGTTCTTGTTGACGGTGATGCCGGCCCGGTCCAGCGTCTTCTCGGCGTCCTTGCCGGTGATCCCCTTGCCGCGCAGGTCCACCAGGAGGAGGTGGTTGTCGGTGCCGCCGGAGACCAGGTCGAAGCCGCGCTCCGCCAGCGCCTCGCCCAGCGCGCGCGCGTTGGCGATCACCTGCGCGGAGTAGTCCTTGAAGGTGGGCCGCAGCGCCTCGCCGAACGCGACGGCCTTGGCGGCGATCACGTGCATCAGCGGCCCGCCCTGGATGCCGGGGAATATCTGCTTGTCCACCGCCTTCGCGTGCTCCTCGCGCGCCAGGATCAGCCCGCCGCGCGGGCCGCGCAGGGTCTTGTGGGTGGTGGAGGTGACCACGTCGGCGTAGGGGACCGGGTTCGGGTGGTGCCCGGTGGCGACCAGCCCGGCGACGTGCGCCATGTCCACCACCAGCCGCGCCCCGGCCTCGCGGGCGATCTCGCCGAAGACCTCGAAGTCGATGACGCGCGGGTAGGCGCTCGCCCCGGCCACGATCACCTTCGGCCGCACGCGCAGCGCCTGCTCGCGCAGCCGGTCGTAGTCGATGCGGTGGTCGTCGGGGCGCACGCCGTACGCCTCGACGTGATAAAGGCGGCCGCTGAAGTTGACCGGCGAGCCGTGGGTGAGGTGGCCGCCCTCGGAGAGGTTCATCCCCAGCAGCGTCTCGCCGGGCTCCAGCAGGGCGAAGTACACGGCCATGTTGGCCTGCGCGCCGGAGTGCGGCTGCACGTTGGCGTGGTCCGCCCCGAAGAGCTGGAGGAGCCGGTCCTGCGCGATCCGCTCCACGTCGTCCACCACCTCGCACCCGCCGTAGTAGCGCTTCCCGGGGTACCCCTCGGCGTACTTGTTGGTGAGCACCGACCCCATGGCCTGGAGCACCGCCCGCGAGACGAAGTTCTCGGAGGCGATCATCTCCAGCTGGCTCTCCTGCCGCTCGGCCTCGGCGACCAGGAGGCGGTGGATGTCGGGATCGGCGGCTCTCAGGGCGTCCATTCGCTGGCCTCTGTCCGGCAATTCGTTGCGGTTGCGGGTCGGAAGGCCAGGATTGTAACCCGGTGGGGTGCCGGTGTCGAGAGCAGATCGCCGGAAGGCGGAAGGGTGCGTGGGGGGCGGAAGCGGGAGAACGGGGGGCTACTCGGAGGGGCGCGGCCCGGGCTCGGCGACCCTGCGGACCCGGGACGGCGTCCGCCGGTACTCCGCGGTCGCGGGGGGCTCCTCCGGCCGGTCGAGGTAGTCCGGATCGAGCAGCGCGTGCACCGGAACCCCGAGCGCCCCGGCGAGCTTTTCCAGGGTGTCGAGACGAGGGTTCGATTCGCCGCGCTCGACCGCGGCGATCCGAGGCGGGCGGACGCCGATCGCCTCGGCGAGCAGTTCCTGTGTGAGCCCGCGGTCCTTGCGGAGCCGATCCACGTTGCTCGCCAGGGCGCACGAGGGGTCGATCCCCGCGATCTCCGGGAACTCCGCTTCCAGTCGGCGGGCGAATTCGTTGGCACGCAGGGTCACCTCCCTTCGCAGGTGCGCGCGATCCAGTCGACCCGGAGCGCCTCGGCTTCCTCGATCAGCGATCTGTATGCGGCGCCCCGCAGGTCGCGTCGATACGCACTACGGCGAGCGTCGTACGGCGCGGCGTGGAACTCGTAGGCGGCGCCCTGGCCGGCAATCAGCGGAGCTACTACTTTCGCCGACTCTGCTCAAGAAAGCGCCTCGAGGGGTCGAATTTCATCTGTGGGCCGTCCGATCGACCCGGGATGTCACACGGCGTATCTAGTGTTGGAGCCAGGAGCACATGAAAACGAGCCTCTTCGTCGCAGGACTCTTCTGCCTGGCACTCGCCGGATGCGGCGCGCCACACCCGAGCTCCGAGCGTGTGGCGGCCGGCACCCCACCCGCGGTCACCGACTCCCTGGTGAAGCTCATGCGGAAGTCTCTCACGGACCCGGACCCCCACGCGACCGCACAGGCGATGATGTGTGAGATCGACCGATTGTTCCTGCTGCTCGGGGAGAAGGAGGCCGTACAACGCATTGAAGAGGCAGAGGAGATTGCTTTCACCTGGAGGGATCGCGCGGCCATCTCCAGGCGGGACAGCTTGCTACATCTCCACTCCTTCAGCACCTCCGAGTGCCGAAATACCCCACACCCGGACACTGCCGTAGCTTCTCCCTGAACGCCGGACCGGCCTGAATACTTCGAAGGACGATTCCCAGTGTTCCGTAGGTGAGCACGTCGGTCCACCCGGTCAGGATGTAAGCTGGACCACCGAGGTACCCAGTACTGCTGGGGCCGGGACAGAGGTTCCTACCGGATCCCCGTCTTTCACCACAACACTCAACAGGAGCCCGCCAGTTGCGCACGAGACGCCGGCTGCGCTCCACGATCGGCAGCCCTACAGCTCCCAACAAGCCAATCTACCCAACAGATCGCACCTGCAGCAACGTTGAACCCACCACGTGATCAACCCGCTACAACCCTCAGATCGGAACCCTCATGTATCGCGCCCGAATCGTCTTAGCCATCCTCGCGATCATCCTGGTCGGCTGCAGTGACATGGCCTCACCCGTCGATGTCGGCCCCAGGAGTTCACTGACCAGCCCATCGGACGATACGATCAGTCTGCACTTTCTTCCTCCCCTGGGTCCTCAGCGTGAACTCACCGGGACCTTCCTGCCTTCGGAGAGACCAACCGTCGTAATCTGCGAATGGTCCGGGGATCGTTGCTCTGCATCCCCTCTTGCACAATTCACCACGGAGTCGGGTCCAGGTTCAGAGACGGTCCGAGTGAGTGACTCGGAGAACGGACACTACATCGTCAACTGGAACACGAACCGGTCTGAGGTTCGCGAGGGCACAACTTACCGCATTCGCGTCTTGCTGGACGGAGCCGAGCTTGGAGCGGTAGGCGTTCAGGTGGTAGCCGACGGAAGCGAACCGGAGCCGGGCGGCGTCATCAGGGTCACGAAAGGACAGACGCTGCCGATCAGGTTCCGGATCCATTCTGCCAGGAGAGACGCGGCAGGTGACACCCCCCGATTGAAGGTCCTACTCGGCCCGGGGGTTGCGGGGCGCCCGATCACGAGCGACAGCGTCTATCGACCACGCGGCAAGGTACGGTACGCGTTCGAGGCGGCTCCGGGACATGACAACCTCATCGTCATGCTCGACGGAGAGTACGTTCCTGCACAGGGGGTCGTAACGATGGATCGGGCTCATCTGCTGATCGCGACCGCCGACGTGCGGGTGGCTCCGCCGCCAGGTGGCGAGGATCTGCTTCGGAGCGCCCGCGCGATACTGACCTCACCCGATCCGGTTGCTGCCTACCAGTCCCATCTCGATGCCGTCGGCGACCTGTTCGCATCTGTCGGCGAGCCGGAAGCACTTCGCCGTCTTGCCGCAATCGAATATCTCGCGTTCGATCCGGTACGGGACGCGGATGCCATGCTCAGGGTCGACTCGGTACTGGCCGGACACGGGTTCGCCCTCCGCGGCAGTGCCGTGATGGCAACGACGAGGCAGGGCACAGGTCCGGCCTCCTTGTCGCAGTCCGCTGCGGGGACTCCAACGACGGCGTACTACGTGAACGGAGTGCTGAACAGCTTCACACAGGCTCAGACCTCCGCTCGTGTGCTGGAGGTGGTCGTCGACGAAGCCGGCACGCCGAACATCGATCGGGTTGGCGTCCTCTACAATCGCACGTACTCCGCGCAGATGACACCGTTCGAGAAGCGAACGACGATGTGCCTGCAGGACCTCGCTAGATCGGAGCACTTCCTGGGAGACCTGTCGCTCCGGTTCCGCTATCTACGGTGCATGGGCGACTTCGGCCAGCACCTCGGGACGAACTTTGACCTGGTCGAGGCACTCCGCCAGGTGATGCAGATCAATGGATATGCATCGTTCGCAACCGAGGCGGACGCCCGGATGATCGGCGACACGATCCGACAGGAATGGCGCAGCGGCCGCAACGTGATCCTGGTCCCGCACTCGCAGGGGAACCTGATGTCGCAACAGGCGATCAACTACGCCAAGTCGTCATCCGCGAGCGGCGCCGGGAGTCCTCGGTGCGTCGGGGTAGTCTCCCTCGCCGCACCTGTAAGCTCGAACTGGCCGCTGTCCCAGGGCACGGATCTATTTCCTGTCGCCGTGAAGGGCGACATGATCCTCTGGCTCGGGATGAACCACTTCGCGAGGACGGAAACCAGCTTGTCGCGCCAGGCCGATGCGAAGGTCGCCGAATGGGACAGGCTCACTCAGATGCTGGGGCCAGGAGCCGGTGTCGCAGCCCGCATCATCCAGGCGAAGTGGGGTCTGCGCCTGCATGGTGCAGTGGAGAGCTACATGCAGCAGGCCGAGTCGCGCCAGAAGGTCCGTACGGGGATCCAGCAGTTGGCGAACCGGAATTGCAACGGTGGTGTCGCGATCACGGGGTACTGGGTCAACGATGACGGATCGATGCGATTGTGCGGCGGCTACTTCGTTGTCACGCTTCGGCCCGCCGACGACGGCTGGAACGTAACCCACACCGCGGGCCACACGTATACGGTCACCGTACCTTCTGCCAATCCGATCAGGTACCGGCCTCGGGTCTACGCGGAGTACATGGTGGGAGGCATTTTCTCGACCTCGGACGAGAGCTGGGACATAACCTGGACGCGGAACAGCGATGGGAAGTACGCGGGGACTGCCGACATCGTCTGGATCGAAACCGGCTTCTGGATCAAAGACGAACGGAAGAGGTGCATAACCTGGGCGGTGAACCAGACGGATCTCTGATGACCGTCGGCCCTGTCACCGGCCCTGGACTGGCGACCGCTCGTCCAGGGCTGGCAGACCTTCAGCCCTTCAGCTTCGCGTAGCGACATACCGCAGGGACCACCCGTCCATCCGGCGCGGGGAGCTCCACCTCGCGCACGCCGTCGGCGCAGTGGCGGCCGTAGCCCTTGATGGCCATGGAGCCGGTCATCACCTCCTCGTCGCGGGGGAGGACGCGCAGCACCTCCTCGCTCATGAGCACCACCAGCTTCCCGCGCGGCCGGGTGATGGAGACGTTGAAGCGGTTTGGGTTGAGCAGGAACTCCGCCTCGCGCTCAGCGTACTCGCCGTCGGCCACGGCGTAGGAGACGACGATCATGTCCCGCTCGTTCCCCTGCATCCGCTCCGCGGTGTCCACCACCGGGAGCTCCTCCCGCGGCCACCCCCCCGCCAGCAGCTCGCCGTAGATGGCGCTGTTCTGCGCCCGGTGCGGCGAGAGCACCGCCAGCCCGTGCGAGGCGAAGCGCCCCGCCGAGAACGGGCTCCCCGTCTGCGGGTCCAGAAGGCCGCCGCGCGCGAGCCGGGCCAGCCGCGCCGCCAGCCCCGCCTCGAAGGGGTTGCGCGCCCCCGCCCGGTAGCCGGAGTAGGTGCAGAAGACCACCGCGTCCTCCGGGCGGAAGAACACCTCCCAGAGCAGCTCGTCCACCTCGTCGGCGAGGTGCGCGCTCCCCGCGGCGGGGCGGACGCGCTCCTCGGGGCACATGGAGACCAGCCCCGGATAGAAGAGCTCGCGCGGGTACTGCACCAGCGCGCGGTTCATCCGGCGGCTCTCCCGCAGCGCGAGCTTCGGGAAGGATGCGGCGAAGTGGCCGAACACCGACCCGAAGAGGGTGCCGTCGCGGGCGCCGTAGCGACCCCGGATCACGGGGGCGAGCTGCTTGTCGTCCCCGCAGAGCACCACCTGCCCGCCGGGACGTATGGCCGACAGGGCGATCAGCGCCTCCGAAACCTTCATCTGCGACGCCTCGTCGATCACCACCACGTCGAACCACGGCTCCAGCGGCGCCTCGGCCGAGTGGGCCTCGCGCATCCGCTTCCAGAGCGACCAGACGGTGGACCCCACCAACAGCGCCTCCCCGCCCTCCGCCGCCTCCGCGAGCAGCCCCGCGAGCCGCGCGTCCTCCACCAGCTCGACGCAGGTCCCCTCCAGCTCCGCGTCGGCCTCGCTCCCGCTCCCCTTCAGCTTCACCGCGCGCAGCGGGCTCGCGATCCCCGCGGCGGCCAGCTCGCGCGCGACGCGCACCAGCACGTTGGTGATGGCCCGGTGCGTCGCCGCGGAGACCAGGATGCGGCAGGGGCGCCCCGCCCGCCGCGCCGCCGCCGCCAGCCCCACCAGCATCCACGCGAGCAGGTAGGTCTTCCCCGTCCCCGGCGGTCCCCAGACCAGGGTGAGGGGCCGCCCGAACGCCGCCTCCCACGCGAGGTCCTGGTCGGGGTTGAGGACGGGGCGCCCGTACGCCACCGCGGCGGGGTCGAGCACCGAGCGGCGGACCGCCTCCACGTCGGCCGGGGGCGGAGCCCACCCGGCCGGCGCGCGCCCCTCCAGCAGTTCGAGCACCGCCGCGGCCTCACCCTCCCCCGCGGCGAGGGCGCGCAGCGTGGCGAGGATGCGCCTCGTCCCGAAGTCGCCGGGGG
Organism: Gemmatimonadales bacterium; assembly: GCA_036259315.1. GTDB lineage: Bacteria > Gemmatimonadota > Gemmatimonadetes > Gemmatimonadales > GWC2-71-9 > CAVVWJ01. Next base: position 8,283 of record DATABZ010000119.1, read on the forward strand.
CGCGGTCCAGCACGCAGCGGCGGTCCAGGTGGATCGCGCCGGCGGCCTCGGTCTTCTCGAAGCCGCGACGGTCGCCGGGGGCGAGGACCACCCGCGGCGGGGCAGCGGCCAGGTCGTACTCCACCAGCTCCATCGAGAGCTGCCGGCGGAGCCACGGCCTGCGGTCGGTGTCCAGCAGCCCGTCGGTGTCCTCGTTGGTGAGGACCAGCGTGAAGTCGCCCGGCTTGAGCTTGGCGTCGCGGCACTCCGGGTCGAACTCGAAGATCAGGTCGCCGTCCGCGTCGCGCCCCACGAGCTCCATCCCCCGGATGCACTCGAAGCGCCGGGCGCGGTCCGCGGCGGGGAGGGCGTGCAGCGCGCGCAGCTGGGCGGCCTCGGCGGCGGCCTCGGCGCGGGTGAAGATGCGCAGCGCCTCCAGCAGCGGGTGGTCGATGGGCCGCGCGCCCTCCGGGC
>DATABZ010000120.1:0-28053 GCA_036259315.1 Gemmatimonadales bacterium
CCAGGGGCCCCTGCCCCTCGACGACGTCACCGGCTCCATCCTGCCGTATCGCACGAACCGTCGCGCACTCCAGGTGGACACGGTCGAGGACTACGAGGCGGTGCTGCTGCGGCTCTGCGCCGGCGAAGGGGACCTGGTCCGGACCGAGCCCGAGGAGGCCAGGGCGCGCTTCGTCCAGGAGAGCCGCAGCCCCAACCCGGACCTCACGGCGCTCTACTCCTTCGAGGACGTGCGGCTCACGCTTCAGCCCGAGCCGCTGCTCTGGGCGCTCGCGCCCGATCCTCAGGCGGACCACCGCGCCCCGACCCACCACGCTCCCGCGGCCATGAGCCACGAGCTCAAGCCGACGTTCGAGACCGAGTCGGAGCTCGATTCGGGTCGGGAGTGGGACCGGGACCGCGGGTCGAGGCGTGATGGAGAACGGAGACTCGAGTCGGATCGCGGGGGAGAGCGGGGCACGGACCGCGAGATCGAGCCGGAAGACGCACCGGAGACACGGGACCGACTGGAGCGGCAGGCCGAACCGGAGTCCGAGGTGGGGCCGGAGCCCGAGCCGGAGCCCATGATCGTTCTGGGAGCGGCCCCCTTCGAAGTACCGCCAGGCCCCGTGGAGACCGACGTCGGGGCCGACGAGGTGCCGGAGCCGAGGCCCACCTGTCTCTACTGCGGCGGGACGCTTCCCACCAACCGGCCGGTGAACTTCTGCCCCCACTGCGGCCAGAGTCAGACGCAGATCCTCTGCCCCGAGTGCCGCAGCGAGGTGGAGCCCGGGTGGAGACATTGCGTCAACTGCGGCGCCGCGGTCGGCGAGGTGTAGCCCGTGACGACATGGAGCACGCTCAGCCCGAAGGACGTGCTCTCCGTGATCCTCGGCGGAGGTGCCGGCACCCGGCTCTTCCCGCTCACCAAGGACCGCGCCAAGCCCGCTGTCCCCCTGGGCGGGAAGTACCGCATCGTCGACATCCCAATCAGCAACTGCCTGAACGCGGACCTCCGGCGCATCTGCCTGCTCACCCAATTCAACAGCAGCTCGCTCCATCGCCACATCCAGGAGAGCTACCGCTTCGACAACTTCGCCCATGGCTTCGTGGAGATCCTGGCGGCCCAGCAGCGCACCGAGAGCGAGAGCTGGTACCAGGGCACCGCCGATGCCGTGCGCCAGAACCTGGTGCACCTCGGCGACTACCCGCACCGTCTGGTCCTGATCCTCTCGGGCGACCAGCTCTACCGGATTAACTTCCGTCAGCTGCTAGAGCGCCACGCCGCGAGCGGCGCCCAGGTGACCGTCGCGACCACGCCGGTCCGCCCGGGGGCGGCCCATGCGTTCGGCATCATGGGCATGGACCCGAGCGGCCGGGTGGTCCGATTCGTGGAGAAGCCCTCCGATCCGGAAGTGCAGCGCTCCCTGCGGGTGGACTGGTCGCGGGTCGAGGAGCTGGAGAGCCCCGTGGACCCGGATGCGCTCCCCGCCTCCATGGGGATCTACGTCTTCGATCGCGGCGTGCTCGCCGACGCGCTGCAGGGAACCGAGGCCGACTTCGGAAAGCACGTGATTCCCCGCATCATCGCGACGCACCGGGTGCACGCCTTCCAGTATCAGGGCTACTGGGAGGACATCGGCACGATCCGCTCCTTCTACGAGGCCAACCTGGACCTCTGCGAGCCGCTCCCCAAGTTCAACTTCTACGACCCGACCGCGCCGATCTTCACCCACGCGCGCTACCTGCCCGGCACCAAAGTCATCAAGAGCCGGATCGAGCGCTCGGTCATCGCCGACGGCTGCATCATCAACGACGCGGTGATCGAGCACTCCCTCGTCGGCGTGCGCGCCCGAATCGAGGCGGGAGCCACCATCCGGGATTCGCTCGTCATGGGGGCCGACTACTACGAGACCCCGGACCGGGCGCCGCCCCCGGGTGCGCCGCCGATCGGCATCGGTCAGGGCACCTGGATCGAGCGCGCCATCGTGGACAAGAACGCCCGGATCGGCGACGCGGTGCGCATCTCGCCGGAGGGCAAGCCGCCACACTTCGACGGGTCCAACTTCTACGTGCGCGACGGCATCGTGGTCGTGCCGAAGAACGCGGTGGTCATGAGCGGAACGGAGATCTGACCGGATTTCCTTGAAGTGGCTTCCGCCCGGGGCGATATTCCCGGCAGAATGACCCCCGACCCGTCCCTCACCTCCACCCCTCGCCTGAGCCCGTCGGGCCGCGCCACCGGCGTAGTGTTCCTCTCCGGGGTTCGCACCGGCTTCGGCAGCTTCGGCGGTGCCCTCAAGGACCTCTCCGCCACCGATCTCGGTGCGCTCGCCGGCGCCGAGGCTCTAACCCGCTCGGGCGTCGCTCCCCGCGATGTGGACCACGCTGTGTTCGGGAACGTGCTCCAGACGTCCGCGGACGCGCCGTACCTGGCCCGGCACGTGGGACTCCGAGTCGGCCTGCCCGTCGAGACGCCTGCGGTGACGGTGAACCGGCTCTGCGGGTCGGGGTTCGAAGCGGTGGTCCAGGGGGCGCAGCAGATTCTGCTCGGCGAGTCGCGCGTCGTGCTGGCCGGCGGCACCGAGAGCATGAGCCAGGCCCCCCATGTGGTGCGCGGCGCGCGCTGGGGCCTGCGGCTCGGCCCGCCGGCGCCGCTCGAGGACACGCTCTGGGAGGCATTGCGCGACGCCCAGTGCGGACTGTCCATGGCAGAGACGGCCGAGAACCTGGGCCAGCAGTACCGGATCGGCCGGGAGGCGGTGGACTGCTACGCCGCCATGAGCCAGGCGCGCGCCAGGGATGCCTGGGCGCGCGGGGACTACACGGACGAGGTCATGCCGGTGATGCTCCAGGACCGCAAGGCGCGTGAGCAACGTCCCTGGGCGGCCGACGAGCACATGCGGCCCGATACCACCCCTGAGGCGCTCGCCAAGCTGCCCCCGTACTTCAAGAAGGACGGCGTGGTTACGGCTGGTAACGCGTCGGACATCTGCGACGGAGCGGCGGCGCTGGTCATCGCGAGCGAGCGCTTCGCCGAGGAGCGCGGGCTGGCACCGATGGGTCGGCTGCTCGCCTGGTCCGCCGCGGGAGTGGACCCGCGCACGATGGGGATGGGGCCGGTGCCTGCCGCCCGACGTGCCCTGGAGCGCGCGGGGCTGGAGCTCGACGACATGGATCTGATCGAGATCAACGAGGCGTTCGCGGTACAGTACCTCGCCGTGGAGCGGGAGCTGGGGCTGGAGCGCGAGCGCACCAACGTGGACGGCGGTGCCGTGGCCCTGGGCCATCCCCTCGGCGCGAGCGGCGCGCGGATCACGCTGCATCTGCTCCACGCCCTGCGCCGGCGCGGCGGCCGCTACGGCCTGGGCGCGGCGTGCATCGGCGGAGGCCAGGGTATGGCGGTCGTCGTGGAGGCGAGCTGATCCGATGGAAGTCCTGCTGGGCGGTCTGGCGGTCGCGGTCGTCTATTCGTTCCTGAGTCTCAGAGTACTCCGGCAGTACGAGCGCGGGGTGACGTTCTTCCTCGGCCGCTACTGGGGCACCAAGGGGCCCGGAGTGATCTTCCTGCCCGCCGGGTTCGCCAGCCAGAAGCGGGTCTCCCTCCGGATCGTGGCCCTCGACATCCCGCCACAGGACGTGATCACCCGCGACAACGTCTCGGTCAAGGTGAACGCCGTGCTCTACATGCGCGTCGGCGACCCGGCCAAGGCCGTGATCGAGATCGAGGACTACCTCTACGCGACCAGTCAGTTGGCGCAGACCACCCTGCGCTCGGTGCTCGGCGAAGTGGAGCTGGACGAGCTGCTGGCCGACCGGGAGAAGATCAATGCCGTGCTCAAGCGGATCATCGACACGCGGACCGATCCCTGGGGCATCGAGGTCTCCGCGGTCGAGGTGAAGGACGTGGACCTGCCCGATCAGATGAAGCGCGCGATGGCACGCCAGGCGGAGGCGGAGCGGGAGCGCCGGGCCAAGGTGATCGCTGCACAAGGCGAGCTCCAGGCCTCGGAGACCCTGGCCCAGGCCGCCCGAACTCTCGCGAGCGAACCGACGTCGCTCCAGCTCCGCTATCTCCAGACCGTCAGCGAGATCGCGACCGAGAACAACTCGACCACGATCTTCCCCGTGCCGATCGAGCTCTTCCGTCCATTCCTGCAGGCCGCTCAGCAGGCCGCCCATGGCGCCCAGACCTCGCCGGCCGCCAGGCCTGCGGGATCGCTCGAGCCCGGCGAGCCCCCCAACCCGGCGTTGACCGCCGGCGAGCTCTCCACGCTGATGTCGCAGCTGAGGGTCGGCGCCACTCGCGGCACGTCGCAGGATTAGCATGGCCGACCGGACCCCGGCCCCGATCGACCGGGCCCCGATCGATCGGGCCGCGCTCGAGCGGATCATCCAGCGGGCCGCCGAGCTGCAGACGGCCGACCGGGAGATCGGTGAAGGGCTCACCACCGACCAGGTGATGGAGCTCGGCCGGGAGGTCGGCATTCCGGGGCGCTACCTTCAGCAGGCACTGCTCGAGGAACGGACCCGGATCGTGCAGGTCGGGCCGGAGGGGATCCTCGGCCGCACGGTCGGTCCGGCGACCATCACCGCCCAGCGGGTGGTCAAGGGCGAGCGGGAGGCCGTCGAGAGCGCGCTGATCGACTGGATGGAGAAGCAGGAGCTGTTCTCGGTGCAGCGGCATCAGCCTGGACGGATCACCTGGGAGCCGACCGGCGGGTTCCAGGCGGCCTACCGCCGTGCGGTCGGCGCCGCGGGCGGAAGCAAGCGGCCGATCATGCTGTCGAAGGCGGACACCGTCTCCTGCACCGTCGTCACGCTCGAGCCGGGGTACTGCAACGTCGCGCTCATCGCGACTGCCCGGAAGCGCCGGAACGAGTCGGTGATCGGCGGGGCGGCACTCGCATCGGCCGGCGCGGTCGGCACCGGCGTGCTCGCGGCAGTCGGAGCCATCCTGCCGATCGTGCTCGTTCCGCTTCCCCTCTCGCTGGGCCTGGGCTACCTCGTGCTCCGCGAGTACAGACCGGTCGCGGCCCGGATCCAGCTCGGGCTCGAGCGCGTGCTGGACCAGCTCGAGCACGGCCGCCGCAGCGAGCGGACCTTGCCGCCCCCGCCACGCCTCATCGACCTGCTCGCGAACGAAGTCCGCAAGGCGCTCAACTCCTGAGCGACTATACTACCCGTCCAGCCTCACACCACCGACGTAGGCCTCCGAGGAGACCCGATGTTCGGCTACGACTGGCCACGACTGCACGCCGCGCTGAACGATCTGCCCACCGCCCTGTTGCTGACGGCGGCCCTCTTCGAGCTGCTGGCGCTGACGACCAGGAAGGAGAGCTTTCGTCAGGTCTCCTTCTGGACGCTCATGGTGGGCGCGCTGGGGGGCGTCGCGGCCGTGCTCTCCGGGCTGCAGGCCGAGGAGAACATCGCGCACGGTGACGCGGTTCACCGGGTCATGGAGACGCACGAGCTCCTCGCGTTCGTCACGCTCGGCACGTTCGGGGCGTTGGCCGGGTGGCGCCTGTGGCGGGAGCGTCGGATGGGCACGGCCGAGCGCGCGGTAGCGCTGGCCGCCACTCTCGCCGGCGCCGGAGTCCTGATCGCCACGTCGGTGTACGGGGGACGGCTGGTCTTCGATCATGCGGCCGGCATTCCCACGGAGGTGCTCACGACCGAGACCCGGGAGCGCTCCCGGGACCACGAGCACGCCCCGGGTGAGGGCCACGCCGAGGGCGGTCACACGCACGACGCGCCCGCCGGTGCCACGGCGGATTCCACGGCACCCTCATCCGGCGGCGACCACGTCGATCCTCCAGGCACTCCACCCCACAGCCACGAGCCCGCGGCAACCCAGGAGGGACACAGCCATCCTCCCGGTACCGCGCCGCACGAGCACTAGGCACATGGCCCGCATCGCCTGGATCGTAGGCATCGCGTGCCTCGCCTGTCGCCCGGATACCACCCGGCCGGCGATTACGCCCTACCCGGAGGCGGCGGGCGTGGAGATCAGGCTGCGTCAACCGGAGGCGATCCGCCGTCTGGCCGAAGCACTCCAGGCGGAATCGCTCCCGCCCGCGCGCGTGCAGCTGCGTGACGGCTATCTCGAGACCGGCTGGCTCGACTCCGCCACCGGTCGACCCACCACCCGTCGGCCGCTCGGCACCGGTGTGGTGCGGCTGCGCGGCTGGACCGATCCGGGGCGCCCGGGGAACACGGTCCTCACGGTGGAGACCGTCTATCGCCCGTTCGCCGACCCTTCCTTGCCGGACCGTGAACTGGAGCGGCAGGTCCCACGCACGCACCCGACCGCGGTAAAGGTGGAGCAGGTGTTGGCGGCGCTGCTCAAGCGGTACGGCGGACCACCGGCGCCGGCGGAGCAGGAGCGCCAGGAAGCCGGCGGGCCGGGAGAACGGACGGGTGAATCAGGTGGGGAGGGGGCCGAGAGCGAGGAAGAGCCGAGCGACACCGCGGAGTGACCAGAGGGGCAGGTTCTACCTCCGGTACCCGTCAGGCTGACGCTTGTCAGACTACATACGACTTCACCCAGTCCTCGAGCTTGCCCAGGTCCAGCAGGGCGTCTTTGCACGGGCCGGCCGGCAGGGTCATCGTCAGCCCGAGCACCGGGACCTTTCCGGCCACGTCGTGCAGCCCGCTCACCATGTCCCGCTCGCAGGCCACCGCCACCACGGCGCGCGGACGTCGCTCGCGGATCACCCGGCGGGCCAGCTGGCCCCGCGTCGCCACGAAGACCGGTACGCCGTATCTGCCGGCCACCCCGAGCACCCCGTCGAGGGTCTCCTTGGACAGGCAGCGCGGGATGAGGAGCAGCATCTCGCCCTTGCCGACCTTCCGGCCGCGGAGCAGCGCCAGCCCGTTGTAGACCTTGACCGCGGCGTTCTCCACCCAATCCCGCCGCCCGAAGCGTTGCGCCACTCGTGAGGTGAGCCGCATCAGCCGGAGGAACGGTCCCCGCTCGGCCAGGCGCTCCGGAAGGAGTGCCCTACCCGTTCTATATGAGAGGAAAAGGACGAGCCACCAGGCCCAGAACAGGAGCGCCGCGATCCCAAGCGCGATCCAGAGGACCACGGGCACCGCTCGGTGGAGCAGCGCGAGACGCGGCGCCAGGAGGTAGAGCCCGAGTGCCCCGATGCCGAGGGCGGTACCGAGAGCGGCGGCGGACCACCTGAAGAAGAGAGCGGGCGAGGAATCGTAGTCGCCGCGGTTGGGCAGCGGCCGGCCGTCCCACTCATCCCATTCGTGGCCCAGCCGCCGATCCACGTCGATGTGAATCAGCTGGGCGCGCGGGTTCTCCGGCATAGGGGAACAAGATAGTTACCTTTGGCCCATGCTGCCTCCCCCAGCCGTTCGGGGCGCCTTCCGCACCGACGAGCGCGCCCGTGCCGCCTATGCCGAGGGAGCCGGCATCTACCGGATCCTTCCCACCGCCGTCTGCCTGCCCGCCGATCGTCAGGATCTCGTCACGCTGGTGCGCTGGGCGGCCGAACATCGCGTGCCGCTGGTGCCTCGCGGCGCCGGCAGCGCGATGGGTGGCGGCAACGTGGGCGAAGGCGTGGTGGTGGATCTGACGCAGCTCGCCCGCCGGCTCGATATACGACCGGCGGAGCGGCTCGCCGTCGCCAGTGCCGGCGTCACCCTGGCCGAGCTCAACCTCGCGGCCGACGCGCACCGGCTGCGCCTGCCGCCGGATCCGTCCAGCGGTCGCTTCGCGACCCTGGGCGGGATGGTCTCCACCAATGCCGCCGGCGCTCGGACCGTGCGGTACGGCAGCGTTCGACCCTGGGTCCGTGCCCTGGAGCTGGTGACCGCGCGCGGTGAAGTGCTGGAGCTGCGGCGGGGCGGCGGCGCCGGCGACCGCTCGACCGAGACGGTGCGCCGCTTCGAGGCGGACGCAGCTCCCGCCATTCTCGCGGCGGGCGGCCTGATCGCCTCGCGCTATCCGAGGACGCGCAAGAACTCCTCGGGATACGCGCTGGACGAATGGCTCGCCTCCGGCGACCTGCTCGACCTCGTCGTCGGCGCCGAGGGCACGCTCGGGTTCGTCACCCGGATCGACTGGCAGCTCGACCCGCAGCCGGCGCACCGGGCCGGGCTCCGGATCGAGCTGCGGTCGCTCGACGACCTGGTGAAGGTGGTCGCGGCGCTCCTGGCCTGCGAGCCGTCGGCTGTGGAGCTGCTCGATCGCACCTTCCTCGACCTGATCCGCGGCACCGATGTCGGCGAAGGGCTGGCGGGTGCCGAGGCGATCCTGCTCGTGGAGGTGGAGCGCGACGATGAGCGCAGCCTGCGCGCGGCGGTGAAGCAGGCTTCGGACCGCGTGCGGCCGTGGGCCTCGGCGGTGGACACCGCCCTCACCGCGGCGAGCTCATCCCGTCTGTGGGAGCTGCGTCACGCGGCGAGCCCCATCCTGGCCAACCTCCCCGAGGACCGTCGCTCGCTCCAGATCATCGAGGACGCGTGCGTGCCGGTCGACCGGATGGGCGAGTACATCCGGGTGGTCCGGCGGGTGACCTCCGCGCGTGACATCGCGGCAGTGATCTTCGGACACGCCGGTGACGGCCACGTCCACGTGAACCTGCTGCCGACGGTCGGCCGCGCCGGCTGGGAGCAGGCCGTCGCCGGCGTGCTGGAGGAGGTGTCGGACGCGGTGCTCCGCCTGGGCGGGACGCCATCGGGCGAGCACGGGGACGGACGGCTCCGAGCGGCGCTGCTCCAGCGGGTGTACGGCGACGAGATCGTCGGGCTCTTCCACCGGCTCAAGCTCGCGTTCGACCCGCTCGGAATTCTGGCGCCCGGCGTTATCCTTCCGTCCGGCGAGCCGGCCATCTCCCGCCTCAAGGTCGGTCGCCAGGCGGTTCGGATTCCCGACGACATCGCCCGCGCGCTCCGCGAGATCGAGCGGAGCGCCGGTTACGCCCGCTGCCGGCTGGAGCTGGCCTGACGAGACCCCGAGAGCTGAGCATGGACATCCTTCGCGCGCCCCACGTCACCCTCCTCGCCCGTCCCCAGTTCTTCGAGCCCGCCCATCTGCCGGTGCAATGGAAGGGCGAGTCGAGCGACGGCGAGCGCCTGGCCGAGTTCGCCGGCCGGCTCTGCTACATGAGCCAGGACAATCCGGCCGGGCGCAGCACGGCCGAGTACCTCGGGAACATTCTCCGCCAGGGGCACGGGTCCGTGTTCGAACACAGCACCTACGCCGTGCTGATCGAGGGGATCTCGCGCTCGTGCAGCCACGAGCTGGTGCGCCACCGGGCCGGCTGGGGCTACTCCCAGCTCTCCCAGCGGTACGTGGACGAATCGCACGCGGCCTTCGTCATGCCGCCGGCGATCATCGGGGACGCGGAGCTGGAGGCGGATTGGACCCGGCAGGTGGAGGCGGCTCAAGCCGCCTATGTGACGGCGGTGGAGCGGCTGATGGCGCGCTACGAGTGGGTGGAGAGCAAGGTCCACCGGCGGAAGATGGCGCGCGAGGCGGCGCGGAGCGTGCTGCCCAACGCCACCGAGGTGAAGATCGTGGCGAGCGCCAACGTCCGCGCCTGGCGGACGATGCTCGAGCTGCGGCTGGGCGAGGGCGCGGAGCTGGAGATCCGACGCATGGCGGTCGCGTGTCTCCGCCTTCTCCAGCGCGAGGCGCCGTCGCTCTTCGCCGACTTCGTGATCTATCAGGCGGAAGACGGGAGCGAGGCGGGACGCGTCGGGTTTCACAAAGTGTGAAAAAACTATTGTGCCGCTGTCCACTTTTTCTTACTTTAGTTTCGTCGTCGAACCCAACTCGTGCCGGCTCGTCTCTCGCAGACGGCCTTTTTTGTAGAGGGCGCCTTTGGCAGTTCGGATCGGACTGGCCTTCAATCTCAAACCCGAGGCGCCGGCTAACCCAGCCGGGGCGGATCCCTCCTCCCCCTCTTCTTCCGACAGCTCCTCCGCTCGAGTCCTCCGCGACGATCTCCCTCAGCCCGATCTCTACGCCGAGTGGGACGAGCCCGCCACCATCGACGCGGTGGAGCGCGCGCTCAGGACCGTGGGGCAGGTCTACCGCCTCGAGGCGGACGAAAGCTTCCCCGCGCGGTTGGCGCTGATCCGGCCCGACTTCGTGTTCAACATCGCCGAGGGCCTCTATGGTCCGAACCGTGAGGGCCACGTCCCCGCGATCTGCGAGTTCCTCGGCATTCCCTGTCACGCCTCCGACCCGCTGACCCTCGGCCTCTCGCTCGACAAGCGTCGGGCCAAGGAGGTGCTCGCCTACCGCGGCGTGCCCACCGCGCCCTTCGTGCTGGCGCGGAGTCCGGCCGACGCCCGGAGGTGCGAGCTCCCTTTCCCGCTCTTCGTGAAGCCCTGCTTCGAGGGCTCGGGCAAGGGCGTCAGCGTGAAGAGCCTGTGCCGGAATCGCTCCCAACTGGTACGGCAGGTTTCCAAGCTGCTCGCCACCTACGCGGAGCCGGTCCTCATCGAGACCTATCTCCCCGGCCACGAGTTTACCGTCGCGGTGCTCGGGAACGGCGACGAGGCTCGCTGTCTGCCGATCGTCGGCATGCGATTTGATACACTGCCCGAGGGTGCGCCACCGATTTACGGCTACGAAGCCAAGTGGCTGTGGGACTCGCCGAGCAAACCTCTGGAGATCTTCGACTGCCCGGCGCGCATCCCAGAGGAACTCGCCGAGCAGGTCCGGGCCGTCGCGCTGGCGGCCTACCACGCCCTGGAATGCCGCGACTGGTGCCGCGTCGACATCCGCTGTGACGCCGCCGGCCGCCCGATGGTCGTCGAGTTGAACCCGCTGCCGGGCATTTTGCCCGACCCGAGGGACAACTCCTGCTTCCCCAAGGCCGCACGGGCCGCCGGGATGAGCTACGACGATCTCATCCGCACCGTCGCCGATATCGCCTGGCGGCGGATCAGCGGCCGTTCACTCCTGGCGGAGGTGGCCTGATGCGAGTTGCGATTCTCTACGATGCCGGCAGCGACGACTGGAGCCCGCAGGACGTCGCGGCGGTGGTGGGGAACGTGCACGAGGTCCGGGACGTGCTGCGCCGGCGCGGGCACGAGGTCGAGCTCCTCCCGGTCCGCTTCGGCGATTTCCGCTGGCTCAACCGGGTGCGCCGCGCCGACCTGGTCTTCAACCTCTGCGAAGGCGTGAACGGCCACGCCCGGTTCGAAGACTACGTCGTGGGCACGCTGGAGCTGGTCGGAGTGCCTTTCACCGGCTGCCGGCACTGGGCCACCACGATCGCCCACCGGAAGCACGTGGCCAACACACTGCTCGCGGCGGCCGGGCTTCCGGTCCCCGCGTTCACGCTCGCCCATGCCAACAAGACGCCGTCCGAGTTCCCCCTCCCGGCCATCGTCAAGCCGTCGGCCGAGGACGCCAGCGTCGGGATCGACAATGGGGCGGTCTGCACCTCCAAGCGGGCGCTCAAGAAGCGGGTCGCGCTGATGCTTGAGCAGTTCGAGGAGGTGCTGGTCCAGGAGTACGTCCCCGGTCGGGAGTTCAACGTCGGTTTCGTGGGGAAGCGGATGCTGCCGCTGGCCGAGATCCGGTTCGACGGCATGCCCGAGGGCACCTGGCCGATCGTGAGCTACGCCGCCAAGTGGATTCCCGGCAGCCCCGAGGACGAGGGCACCCTGCCGGTCTGCCCGGCCGAGGTGCCGGAGGAGCTCGCGGCCGCGATCGCGAAGGTGGCGCGCGAAGCGTGGTACTACGTGTCCGGCGGCGAGGGCTACGGCCGGGTGGACCTTCGGGTCGGCGAGGACGGCGTGCCCTACGTGCTCGAGGTCAATCCCTGCCCCGACCTCTCCAGCAACGCGGGGCTCGCCCGGATGGGGCGCGCCTTCGGCTGGAGCTACGACGACCTGGTGATGCACGTCGTGGACGAAGCGCTGATGCGCTCCCAGAGCCAGAGCGCCGCCGCGGCCCTCGTCAGCGGGGTGTCCGCCGCGTGAGCGGCACGCTCACGGCGCCCGCTCTCCGACCCCTCACCGCTGCCGACCGCGGCCGCCTCGAGGAGATCACCCGCGCGGTCGGCGTCTTCCGCGACGGCGAGATCCCAGTGGCCCTCGAGGTCTTCGACGCCGCCGTCGGCGGATCTCCCGACTACACCGCGGTAGGAGCGGTGCTCGACGGGCAGCTCGTCGGCTGGATCTGCTGGGGCCCCACCCCCTGCACCCTCGGCACCTACGATCTCTACTGGATGGCGGTGGACCCCGCGGTGCACGCCACCGGGATCGGCACCGCGCTCGTGCGCGAAATGGAAGGCCGGCTGGCCGGGTCTGCGCGGCTCATCGTCGTGGAGACGGCCGGGCGACCCGACTACCGGCCAACCCGCGCCTTCTACGAGGCGCGCGGCTATCGGCGCGCGGCCGTTATCCCCGACTTCTATGCCCCCGGCGACGATCAGGTCGTGTACGTGAAGACTCTTTCGACAGGGTAGCCCGTCATGGAGACCTGGCAGGAAGTCCTCAGGAAGAACTCGATAGCGTCGCTGGAAGTCCTGGCCGAGCGATTCGGCCCGGAGAACTTCCCCGAGCTGGACCGCCTGCGCCAGGCGGCCGACAACTTCGAGTTCCGGATCTCCCCGGCGATGGTGGACCTGATCAAGTCGCCCAACGATCCGATCTGGCGGCAGTACGTTCCCAGTGTCGAGGAGCTCGACGTGCGGGACGGCATGGTGGACTCGCTCAACGAGGACGCGGACTCCCCCGTGCCCAACATCACCCACCGCTACCCCGACCGGGCGCTCTTCCTCGTCTCCCCGGTCTGTGCCACCTACTGCCGCTTCTGTACCCGGCGGCGAAAGGTGGGCGATCCGGAAAAGATCCCGATGTCGCAGTTCGAGAGCGCCTTCCAGTATCTGGAGCAGCACACCGAGATCCGGGACGTCATCATGTCGGGCGGCGACCCGCTGCTGCTGAACGACCGGCGGCTCGACGCGATCCTGTCCCGGCTCCGCGCCATCCCTCACCTTCAGATCATCAGGATCGGAAGCCGGGTGCCCTGCCACCTGCCGGAGCGGATCACCCCGGAGCTCTGTGCCACGCTCAGGAAGTTCCACCCGCTCTTCATCAACACCCACTTCAACCACCCCGACGAGCTCACGCCGGCGGCGGTCAAGGCCCTCGGCATGCTCGCCGACGCCGGGATCCCGCTCGGCTGCCAGACGGTCCTGCTCAAGGGCGTCAACGACGATCCCGAGGTGATGAAGGAGCTGATGCAGCGCCTGCTGATGGCGCGGGTGCGGCCGTACTACATCTATATGGCCGATCAGGTGGCCGGCGCGGAGCACTTCAGGACGACGGTGCAGGCCGGCATCAGGATCATGGAGGCGCTCCGCGGCTGGACCAGCGGCCTCGCCAACCCCCACTTCGTGATCGACGCGCCGGGCGGCGGAGGCAAGATCCCGCTGCTGCCGGAGTACGTCGTCAGCATGAGTGACGACGAGGTCGTGCTCCGCAACTTCCGGGGCGAGCGGTACGTCTACCGTCAGCCGCAGGAGGAGCTCTCGATCGCCAGGAAGCGTCCGGCCCGGCCCAGGCGCAAGACCGCCTGATTCGCGAGCCGTCCTGCGTTCTGCCGGGGCCGCCCGCCGGGTGGCCCCGGCGTATTTCTGCCCGTATCATTGACTTACCAGCCGAGCCTCGGTGGTATCGGAGTTGCCGCGAGAGCGCGCACCGCTCCCTTCAATCCAAGAGGCAAGAATGCGCATCCGTGAGATGAGAGGAATTGCTCTTGGCGCCGTGGTGTGGGCCCTCGGCGCCTGCAGCGATTCGGACATGGGCGACGTGCGGTTGCAGCTCGCCAGCCATGCGGCGGCGGCGTCCGTCGAGGATGCTCCCGGCCAGCTCGTAGTGACCGCGGGCACTGACGAGATCGTCATCGACAAGGTCGGGCTGGTGCTCCGAAAGGTGCGCCTGGACGGGCCCGAGACCGCTTCCTGTCCCGAGGATGCCGAGGGCGATTCCCGCTGCGCCGAGCTTCGCCTCGGCCCGGTGCTCTTCGAGCTGCCGCTCGCGGAGGGCGCCGAGCAGGTCTTCACCGCAGCGGTCCCGGTGGGGAGCTACAGCGGGCTGAAGTTCCAGCTCCACCGCCCGACCAACGCGAACGAAGACGCGGACTTCGTGGCCGACAACCCGGACTACGAAGACATCAGCATCCGGGTGACCGGCACCCATAACGGCACACCTTTCACCTTCACCTCCGATCTTACGCATGTGGAGGACGTCGACTTCCCCGAGGCGGTGGAAGTCGCGGCCGACGGAGAGCTCCCGGTCACCCTGCTGGTGGACGTCTCGGGGTGGTTCATGAATGCGACCGGGTCCGGCCTGGTGGACCCGGAGCAGGCGAACGACGGCGGCCCCTTCGAGTCGCTGGTCGAGCAGCAGATCCGGGAAAGCTTCCGTGCGTTCCACGATGGAGACGGCGACGCGGCCGCGGACTAGCCCGCGAGCCGGATCCGAGCTGCGCGAAGGGGACCACGGGGAACGTGGTCCCCTTCTCATGTCATGGCGCCGCTGCTCTCCACTCCCGCAGCCCGCTCGCCCAGCTGTAGGGGTCGATTTCCACGTTCCGAATCCGCCGAGAGACCACCGCGGTGTGGGCCGGTGCGTAAAGGAAGATGGCGGGGGCGTCGGTGTTGAGCGTCTCCATGGCGCGGTGGTAGAGCTCGCCCGCGCGCTCGACGTCGTGCTCGCTTCCCGCGGCCGCCAGGAGCGAGTCGAAGGCGGGGTTCGCGTAGCGCCCGTAGTTGATGGCATCCCAGCCGGCCCGGCCCCACTGGTCCACGAGCCCTCGCGGGGTGGGCTCGTCCAGCCAGGCACCGATATAGCTGTCGAACCGACCCTCGCCGAGGCGCTCCTGGAACACCGCGAAGTCCACGGACGTCACCGTGGCCTCGACGCCCAGCGCTCGCCAGGCCTCCTGCAGCTGCACCGCGAGTCGGCGCCTGGCCTCGCTGGTGCTCGGCACCAGGATGTCGAACGCCAGGCGCCGCGCGCCACGGCGGCGAGCTGGCTCGCCACTGCGGAGTTGCCACCCCGCAGCCTCCATGGCCCGCCGTGCCCCCGCCGTGTCGTACGGCAGAGCCCGGATGCTGTCGCTCCAGATCCAGAGCAGCTGTGACATCGGGCCCGGAGGCGCCTTGGCCTCGTCGCCGAAAACCGACCGCGCGAGCGCCGCGCGATCCACGCCCTGCGCGAGCGCCCGCCGGATTTCGCGCTCACCCAGCACCGGATGTGGGGCGCGCCTCCGCCGGTCCCACAGATTGAACCCCAGGAACCCGTAAGCCGCCGAGGGATAGGAGATCAGCCGCAGCGTCGTGTCCGCGGCCGCTCGCCGGACGCGCTCGGGGCCGATCGCCGTCTCCAGCGCGTCCGCCTCGTGGCTCAGCACCAGATTGAGCGCGGCGTCGGGATCGGCCGTGAAGCGCCAGATGGCGCGGCGGAGCGCCGGAGGATCGTCGCGGGCCGGGTCTGCTCCGAGCACCATGAACTGGCCGCGCTCCCACCGCTCGACCCGGAACGGGCCGCTGCCGATCAGGCGGGCCGTGCTCGTGTCTGCCGACCATGAGGCCCGGGGCACGCCTGCCCACACGTGCTTCGGGATGATGCGGACGTGGTAGGTAGCGTCGTAGAGCTGCTCGGGCGAGGGCTCCGTGAAGCGGACCGTGAAGGTAGTGGAGTCCTCCGGGATCACCTCGGTCCTGCCCGCGAGATGGGCCCTCGCTGGAGACCCGAGCCCCGAGTCGCTGAATGCCTCGAAGGAGAACCGCACGTCTTCCGAGGTGACCTGCCGGCCATCGTGCCACCGTGCGTCGGACCGGAGCCGGAATCTCCAGGACAGAGAATCCGTCCGTTCCCAGCGCTCCGCCAGCGACGGCCGATATGCCGACGCATCGATCGGCGAGCCACCGGGCTCGAGCACCGCGAGCCGCTCGAAGACCTGGTCTCCGATGTCCCGCCCCACCGACTCATCCACCAGCGGTGGCAGGATGGTCGCGGGCTCGCCGATCGCCGAGATCACGGCTGTGCCGCAGGTCGGGCAGTCCGCCGCGTCCCGACCGCAGGCTGTGGCGAGGAGGACGAGCGCAAGGAGAGCGGCCTTCACTGGGACCTCAGGGGCTCGAGTGTGACTCCGTCGTCAACCCTGCACGGACCGGCGAGCCGCCCGCCGGCGGAGCAGAACGCCGTAAATCACGAGATTGACCACGATCACCACGGTGCCAAGAACCAGTTGCACGCCACGGGTGAGACCCGCCGGGTAGAGCACGGGGAGCAGATAGTGCTCGATGAAGCCGCCCTGGTAGCCGGCCTCTCCGGCGGCGGCGCGCAACGATTTCTCCAGCGGCGTGAGGGGACAGACCCAGCCTTGGAACTCGATCAGCGTGCCCCAGACCGCCGCGGGCAGGTGCGCCGCGACCACCCAGGGCCACCGGAGGGCCAGCAGTCCTCCCACCACGACGAAGGCGACGAAGAGCGCATGGACCCCGACCACGACATCGGCCAAGAGGCGGTACAGCATCGCCTGAATGTAAGGCCAGGACTCAGGCGGTGAGCGGGGTGCTCCCCGAGGATCTCAGGAAGGCGTCGTAGACGTCGGGCCGCCACCAGTGGCGGGACTCCTCCATGCGGGCGAGGGCCTCGGGCCGGTCCATCGCGCCACGATAGCTCCGGGTCGTGGTCAGGGCGTCGTAGACGTCCACGATACAGATGATCTGGGCACCGAGGGGTATTTCGTCGCCCTTGAGGCGGTCGGGATAGCCGGTCCCGTCGTAGCGCTCGTGGTGCCAGCGGATGATGGGCTTGATGTTCCAGGGGAACTCGACCGAGGCCAGCAGCTCGACACCCCACACCGGGTGGCGCTTGATGACCTCGAACTCCTCCTCGGTGAGCTTCCCGGGCTTGTTCAGCACCTGGTGCGGCACCTTCACCTTGCCGACGTCGTGCAGGTACGCGCCCATTCTGATCGTGGTGAGCTGGCCCTGGTCGGCTCCGAGTGCCTCCGCCACAGCGACCGCGTAGTTCGCCACCCGCTCACAGTGCCCGAAAGTGTAACTGTCCGCCGACTCGATCGACTGACCCCAGTCCCGCACGATCGCGAAGTAGGTCTCCTCCAGACGGTTGGTCTTGGAGGCGACGTCCACCAGATCCACCCTGGCATCGAGCCGGGAGAAGAGCCGGTAAGCGGAGTTGAGGAGTTGGAGGGCCTCCTGGTTGCGACCCATGCCCTGGTAGAGCCGAGCCAGCTCCCGGGAGGCTTCGGCCTCGCTCAGCACCGAGCCGGTCGCGACGGCCTGGTCGATCGCCGCCTGGAGCCGAGACTCGGCCAGGGCGAACCGGCCGGTCTCGCGGTACACCACACCCAGGACCTTGTAGGCGTCCGCGGTGTCCAGGCGGGCCCCGAGCCGGTCGAAGATCTCGAGGGCCTGCTCCGCACTGCTCCGGGCTTCCTCGTACCGCTGGCGGGCCACGTGCACCTCGGAGCGATTCAGGAGGCAAAGCCCCTCGAGGTGCACGTCGCCTACGCGACGGGTGATCTCCAGGCTGTTCCGGAAGTGCTGGTCCGCCTCGTCCCAGAGCCGCCGGTCGGCGCACACCATCCCGAGGTTGTGGTGGGCGATGGCCCGGCCCTTCTCGTCGCCCGAGAGCTCGAACCCTTCGAGCGAGCGCTGGTAGTGGGCCGTCGCCTCGACGTGCTCGCCGCGGATGTTGGCGAGAATCCCGAGGTTCTGCTCGATCCGCCCGCGGAGCAGCGGGTCGGTGCCACCAAGCCGGAGCGCCTCCTTGTAGCGGGCCCGGGCCTCCTCCATCGCGCCGCTCTCGAAAGCGAAACCGGCGAGGACGTTGAGCGCCTCGCCGGCCAGAACCCTATCGCCGATCTCGGTGGCGATGGCGTAGCTCCTGCTCGAGAGCTCCCGAGCCTTGTCGCGCTCGTTCCTGTGGTGGTGGAGCACGGCGAGTCGGCGGATCGCCTCCGACTCCACGGCACGATCGCCCGCGGCGGCTGCGGCGTCCACGGCCGCGCGATAGCACTCTAGCGCTTCGGTGATCGCCCCCGACCGCTCCCGCCTCCGTGCCTCCGATAACAGCTCCGCCGCGCTCTGGAGATCGGGTGGAGCGGTCCAGGGCGCGGCGGAGGTCGGTGCCACTTCCGGGTTCAAGCGTCTACCAGGCCACGGCGTACCGGGAGAAGTGCCGGATGTCGCCAGTGACGGTCCTGGTCCTCAGGTTGTCGAGCGAGGGAATCAGCTCCAGGATGCGGAGCAGCTCGTCGGTATAGACCACGCGCTTGAGCAACAGCAGCGGGGAGCAGTTCCCATAGCTCAGAGTCAGCTTGGCCGGCTTGGCGAACCTCAGCCCCTCCGGACTGAATCGAACCGAGTTGACCCGGGCTCGGACCTGCTCGGCCCGTATGGTGTAGTTCTTTGTCAGGGCGCCGGCTGGAATGACCAGCTTGTGTGTCCCGACGAGGATCGTCCCGCCACCCGGACCCACCACCTTGGTCACGGAAACATAGGACTGAGGCGAACAGGAGAGCAGATGCAGGTTCTGTAGACCGTTCAGCAGTCCGCCCAGAAGCAGGCTGGACTCCTGGTCGCTGGCCCCCATGGTCGAGGGCGGCGTGGGCGAGCCGACGTCCGATGGTCCGAGAGACTCCGAGGTACAGCTCACCCCGGCGGCGAGTACCAGGGCGAGGAAACAGGCGGTCATTCTGCGCGACCATCCGGTCATACGGTACTCCCGGTTGAGGTTCTCGGCGTGCGACGATACCGCGGCCAGGAATGGAGCCGCCGACCCCCGAGCCTGCCGGGGGTGGTACGCGGAACGGACTAGGCGGCGAGGGGGCAAGCCCTATGCCCGGGCCGGGAGCGCCTGTAGAAAACCTGAACATGCCAATTTCGGCCTGGGAATAACCTGTCGGACCTCATACCGGTACATCGCAGCGCAGCGTCGGGGCGGTGTTGTCTTCCTGTACGGTCCGCAGATCAGAAGCACCCAGCGAGGGTGGCAGGTTGCCGCAGCGTGCCGCAGAGGCCCCGCAACGCCGGCTGGCTGAAGGCTGGTGGAGACGAACCTCGAGGAGCTCGGTGAGAGAGCAGGCGGTGCAAGGATCGGCACCCGGAGGCGGGATCAACGCGAGGGGACCAGCGTGACGGAGTGAGCGACCGGGGGCCATGCAAGGCATGACCCCTCTGTCGATGGATGCGTGATCCCTACGCCACCGCGTGCTCCTTCTGGTTCTCCGCGGCCACCTTGGCCGCGACCTCGGGGGGAGCTTCGGCGTACCCGTGGAACTTCTGTCGGTGAGTGCCGCGCCCGTGAGTGATGGAGTGCAGCGTCGTCGAGTACTTGTAGAGCTCGGCCTCCGGGAGGATGGCGCGCACCTTGGTGAGCCGGCCGTCGGGCTCGGTCCCCAGGATCTGCCCCCGGCGCGCACTGAGGTCCCCCATCACGTCGCCCAGCACGTCATCCGGCGTCCACACCTCCAGATCCAGCAGCGGCTCCAGCAACACCGGCCGACACTTGGGCGCGACGTTCCTGAAGGCGAGAATGCCGGCCATCTTGAACGACATCTCGTTGCTGTCCACGTCGTGATAGGAGCCGTCGTAGCACTCCGCCTGGAAGTCCACCAGCGGATACCCCGCGACCACACCGCGTTCCGCCGCCTCCTGGATCCCTTTGTCCACCGCCGGGATGTACTTGTTCGGGATCACCCCGCCGACGATGCTGTCCACGAACTCGTACCCCGCGCCACGTGGGCGGGGTGAGAGGCGGATCCAGCAGTCTCCGTACTGTCCGCGCCCACCGGTCTGCTTCTTGTGCTTCCCCTGGCCTTCGCCCTTCCCCTTGAGCGTCTCCCGGTACGCCACTTTCGGCCGGGTGAGCTCGGCGTGGACCCCGAACTTCCGCTGCAGCCGGCTCAGGATGGTGTCGAAGTGGCGCTCGCCCATCCCGTGAATCAGCGTCTGCCCCAGCTCCGAGTTGTACTCGAAGTGGAAGGTGGGGTCCTCCTCGTGCAGCTTGTGGAGACCTGCCGCCAGCTTGTCCTCCTCGCCCCGCTGCTTCACCAGCACTGCCGACGTCGCGACTGCCTCGGGCAGCGGGAGGGGCGGGAGCCGCACCGGCTTGTCCCGGTGGCAGAACGTGTCCCCCGTGTGGGTGTCGCGCAGCTTGGCGACCGAGCCGATGTCACCGCTGCACAGCCGCTCCACCTCGATCCGCTCCTTGCCCTGCTGGATCGAGAGATGGTTGAGCTTCTCCGTGGTCTCGTGCTCCGCGTTCCAGACCTCCCCGCCGTTCCGGAGCTCGCCGCTGTAGAGGCGAAACAGGGTCACGTCCCCGACGTGCGCCTCGGACAGCGTCTTGAACACGCGCCCCACCAGCGGCGCCTCGACCGGCGGCCTCACCTCCGCGGGCGACGGAAACAGCTCGACCATCTTCTTGAGCAGGGTGCGGAGTCCATAGGTGAGGGTGGCGCTCCCGCAGAAGAGCGGGACGATCTGGCCCCCGAGCATGGCCCGCTTCACCGCGCCGATGAACTGGTCCCGCGGGATCTCCTCACCCGCCAGGTAGCGCTCGATCAGCTCGTCGTCGGTCGAGGCCACGGCCTCGGTGAGCTGCTCGGTGTACTCCTGATATCGCTGCCGGTACTCGTCGGGAATGGCGACGACGTCGTACTCGCCCTTGGCGGTCCCCTTCTTGTACGAGTGGCAGTGGCCGGAGAAGAGATTGATGATGCCGTGGAACTCCGGTCCGTCCCCGATCGGGACCTCGACCGGCACGACCTTCGGCGTGAGATGGGTTCTGATGTCCTGATAGACGCGTTCGAAGTCGGCATGCTCCTTGTCCATCATGGACACGAAGAGCATGCGTGGCAGGTGCAGTTGATCGCAGGCCTCCCAGACCTTCTCGGTGCCCACCTCGACCCCGCCGGTACCGCTCACCACCACCACGGCGGCATCCGCCGCGTGGAGGCCGGTCACGACCTCGCCGAAGTAATCCAGGTAGCCGGGGGTGTCGATGAGGTTGAGCTTGGTATCCAGCCACTCGGCGAAGCCGAGGGCGAGATTGATGGAATGCTTCCGGTCGATTTCGTCGGGAGAGTAGTCGGTGAGGGTGGTGCCGTCCTTGATGCTGCCGTGCCGCCGCCCGGAACCGGACACCCAGGCGAGGGCGTCCACCAGGGATGTCTTTCCACTCGCGCCGTGGCCGACGAACGCCACGTTCCGGATGGCGTTGGAGCCATAGACCTTCATGGTCTCCACCTCCTTGGAAGAGTTGAATTCCCAAGGTGAACATTCTTGCTCTGGTTGTCAAACGCAGGCCGCTGCCGGTCTACTGGCCGCGCCGGGTGACCACGTAGAAGTTCTCGTCGACCCGGAAATCCTCCGGCTGAACCAGCGGAAGCGACGCCGTCTGCCAGGACTCGGTGGGCTCCAGGCGAACCGCGCTGTCGCCGGAGGCCCACACCCGCACCGGCATGTCGAAGCCGGGCACCACGTCGGCCCACCGGAACGACAGCCGGTCGCCATCCAGGCGGTACTCCAGGACGGGAATTCGCGTCGTGCCCAGGTACTGCTCGAACACCTTCTCCAGGCGGACACCGGCATGCTCGGCGATGTACTGCCGCACCTGCCGGCCGGTCACAACCCGGTGGCGGAACCGCGTGTTGAGCCCCCGGAGGATCCGCGCCCAGCGCGCGTCATCGCCGACGACGTGGCGGATGGTGTGGAGCATGTTGCCGCCCTTGCTGTACATGTCGCCGGAGCCCCTGGCGTTCACCCCGAACGGCCCGACGACGGGGCGGTCGTTCTGCACATGGGACCGGGTCCCGATGACGTACGCCGCGCCGGCGGCCGGCCCGTACCGGCACTCGGTGTAGAGCGACTCCGAGTAGTTCGCGAACGCCTCGTGCACCCACATGTCGGCGATGTCCGCGGTAGTGATGTTGTTGCCGAACCACTCGTGGGCGGTCTCGTGCACGATGATGAAATCCCAGGTGAGCCCCCACCCGGTCCCGGACAGGTCCTTGCCCCGGTAGCCGTTCAGGTAGTCGTTGCCATAGGCGACCGCGCTCTGGTGCTCCATACCGAGGTGGGGCGCCTCGATCAGCTGGTAGCCGTCGCGGTACCAGGGGTAGGGCCCGAACCAGCGCTCGAAGCACCGGAGCACCGGCTGCACCTGGGTGAACTGCTCGCGCGCACGGTCGAGGTGGGCAGCCAGGGGCCAGAGGGCGATGGTCAGGGGCCCGCCCTCACCCTGGAAAGTCTCGTCCAGCCGGGCGTACCGGCCGACGTACGCGGACACGGTGTAGTTGTTGATGGGCGAGGAGACGAACCACTCGAAGGTGGTCGTGCCGTCCGGCCGGCGCTCGACCGACCGCAGGCGGCCGTTGGCGATCGCCTGAAGCGAGTCCGGGACGGTGAGCGCGACGCGCTGGCTGTCGGGCTCGTCCGCCTGGGTATCCTTCGTTGGCCACCAGACGCTCGCGCCCAGTCCCTGGCAGGCGACGCTGATCCAGGGCTCCCCGCCGGGGTCGCGCGCCCAGATGAGCCCCCCGTCCCACGGCGGGTTCTCCGCCACCTTGGGGCGCCCGCGGTAGTACACGGTGACTGTCTCCGTGCCGCCGACCCGCTGTCCCGCGCCCGGCCGAACGAAGAAGGCGTTCCCCTCCCGCCGGAACTGGAGCCGCCGCCCGTTCCGCACCACGCTGTCCACCCGGAGCGGCGTCTGGAGGTCGATCTGCATCTCGCGCGGCTTGCCGGTGACCCGGTAGGTGATCCCGTTCCGGCCGCGAATGGTGCTGTCCGCGGGATCGATCGTGACGTGCAGATCGTAGAACACGACGTCCCACCAGGCCCGCTCGGCGGTGATGCTGCCTCTCAGGGTGTCGGCCCGGGTGAAGGACGGGCCTTGAGCGAACACCCGCTCCACGAAGGCCGTGAGCGCGAGGATTGAAAGAGCGAGCGCCGGCAGCACCAGCCTCGCGACCACGAGCCCAGGGACGACAACGATCGGCGGGAGGCGCGCGGGGAGCGGCGATTCCGAGTGGATCATGGCGGTAGTGTACCCTTCGCCGGTCGCCTAGCGATACCCCGCGGCCTGAAGCTGGAACAGCTCCGAGTAGAGCCCACCGAGCGCCAGCAGTTCCTCATGGGTACCCTGCTCCGCCAGCTCGCCGCCGCGCAGGACCAGGATCCGGTCGGCCATGCGCACGGTGGAGAATCGGTGCGAGATGAGCACCGCCATGCGGCCCTGGGTGAGCTCGGAGAAGCGCAGGAAGACCTCGTACTCCGCGCGCGCGTCGAGCGCTGCCGTGGGCTCGTCGAGGATCAGCAGCTGCGCCTCCCGCATGTACGCCCGGGCCAGCGCCACCTTCTGCCACTCGCCGCCGGACAGGTCCACGCCGCCTTCGAAGCGGCGGCCCAGCATCTGGTCGTACCGGCCGGGCAGCCGCGCCGCCACGGTGTCCGCCAGGCTGCGCTCGGCGGCGCTCTCGATCACCGACGCCTCCTCCAGCCGGCCGACGTTCCCCACGGCGATGTTCTCCCGCAGCAGGAAGTCGTACCGCACGAAGTCCTGGAAGATCACCCCGACGTTCCGCCGCAGACTGAACAGGTCGTACTCGCGGAGATCCACACCGTCCAGCAGGATGCGCCCCTCGGTCGGGTCGTAGAGGCGCGCCAGGAGCTTCACCAGCGTGGTCTTCCCCGCGCCGTTCTCGCCCACCAGGGCGATCCGCTCGCCCGGCGCGAGGGTGAAATGGAGCCCGCGGACCGCCCACTGCTCCGCACCCGGATACCGGAAGCCCACGTTTTCGAAGGTGAACCCCTCGAGGATGGGCGAGGGCACCGGGCGCGCGCCCGGCATCGGCCGGATTCGGGGCTCGAGCGCCAGGAAGGTGAAGAGGTCGTCGAGATACAGGCTCTGCTCGAAGATCTGGGTCAGCGAGAGCAGCACCCGCTGGATCAGATCGCGGCTCTGCCGGAAGGAGCCGGCCAGGAACGTGAGCACCCCGATGGTGAAGACGCCCGCCGGGGAGCGGTAGCCGATGACCGTGAGATAGATGATCACCGCGTAGGCCGCGTAATAACCCAGGGTGCCCACGGCGGCGAGCAGGCTGGAGACGAGGCTTCGGCGAACCGCGAGTGCCTTGTTCGCCTCGTAGAACTCCTGCGACAGCCGATCGTACCGGCCCACGAGAAAGTCGGAGAGGCCGAAGAGCTTGAGCTCCTTGGCGGATACGTCGCTGGCCGCGATGAAGCGGAGGTAGTCGAGCTTGCGACGCTCCGGAGTCCACGAATACAGCAGCGAGTACCCGAGCGAAGCGAAGTGGGTCTCGCCCAGCAGCGACGGCACGACCGCCACCACGAGGAGCACCAGCAGCCACGGGACGTACACCGCGAGGGCCACCGAGAGCGTCACCAGGGTGATGAGGTCCTGGATGGTGGCGAGCAGGAGGGTGAAGAGCCCGATGCGGTTCACCGTCTGGCGCCGGGCCCGCTCGAGCTTGTCGTAGATCTCCGCGTTCTCGAACTGCTCCAGGTCCAGCGTGGCGGAGTGGCGCATGAGCTCGACGCTGGTCCGGTTGGCGAAGAGGTCGCCAAGCAGGCTCTCGAGCAGCGCCGAGACGCGGGTGAGCCCCTCGCCCAGGAGGGCGATGCCGAGCTCCAGCACGAGCAGCTCGGCGAGTCGGGCCCAGGGCAGCTCGGCGCCGCTGCCCGCGAGCGCCACCGCCCGCACCACCTCGTCCACGATGAGCTTGCCCACCCACAGCACCGCGAGCGGCACCAGCGCCCGCGCTACCCGGAGCAGGAGGATGCCTAGCACGTAGCGCGGCTCGGTCTCCCACACCATCCGCAGCAGCCGGGGAAGATGCCGGAGCGCCTGGAGCCGTTGTCGCCAGGAGGTCGGGGGATCGCCTGGCCGCCTCCGACCGGTGTTGGGTCGGACGGTGGGATGTTGGAGCGGCAGGGCCATGACGGAAGGTAATTATCTTCTGCCCATGCCTCCCTCGACGACCGCGCTCGTCACCGGCGCGACGCACGGCATCGGACGGGCCACTGCGCTGGCGCTGGGCCGAGCCGGCTATCGCGTCGGCATCTGTGCCCGCACCCGCGACAAGGTGCAGGCGCTGGTGGCGGAGCTTCGCGATGCCGGCATCGAGGCCGACGGTCGGGCCGGCGACGTGGCCGAGCCCGCCGACGCCAGCGCAATCGTGGAGCACGTGGCGGGCGCGCTGGGCGAGATCGGCGTGCTGGTCAACAACGCCGGCGTGCTCATCGCACGGCCCATCGAGGAGCTGACGGTGGAGGACTGGGACGTCACGATGGCCACCAACCTCAGGGGCCTCTTTCTCATGACCCGGGCGGTCCTCCCCCCCATGAGAGCCCGAGGCCGGGGCGACATCGTGAACGTCGCGAGCCTCTCGGCGCGAACCGGGTTCCCGGGCGGCTCGGCCTACGCCGCCTCCAAGCACGCAGTGCTCGGCTTCGGCCGCTCGCTCATGCTGGAGCTCCGGAAGGAGGGCATCCGTGTCCTGACGGTCTGCCCCGGCTCGGTGGACACCGGCATGATCCGCGGCCAGCCGATGCTCAAGGCGGATCCCGACCGTATCCTCCAGCCGGAGGACGTGGCCGGCACCATCCTGCACGCGCTGCGGCTGCCCGGGCGCGCGCTGGTGAGCGAGATCGACCTGCGACCCACCAATCCCTAGCCACCGCATGACGAGCCACGCATGACGCCGGTCACGGTGTCCATGTGCGTCTGCCGGGGCGTGTCGTTCAGCCGGCTGCTGCCGCAGGCCCGCAGCGCCGGCTGGGACCTCGACGCCCTGATGCGGGAGACCGGGTGCGGGGCGCAGTGCGGGCTCTGCCGCCCCTACCTTCGCCGCATGCTGGCCACCGGCGAAACCGCGTTTCACGAGCTGCTGGTGGACGAGCGACCCTGATGGAGCAGCCCGACCGGTCCCGGCTGGACGGGGCTCGCGCCCTCGGTGGCGCGGCGCTCGTCATCGGCTGGCTGGGCGTGTACTTCGCCTTTCACGGCCACTGGCTCGGCATCCTGCTCGCGCTGCTCGCCACCGTCGTCACCTTCGCCGCCCTCCGCGCCGGCGACGTCCGGGCGCGGCGGCGGAGCGCCGCCCTGCGCGACGCGCTCGCCTCCGCGGCCCAGCGCAACCGCGAGCTGGAGCGGCTGCGCCGCGTGGCCGCGACGCTGCTCGCGAGCAGCGAGCTCTCCGCCCTGCTGCAGGAGATCGCCGACGCCGCGGTCGAGCTGCTTGAGGCGGAGAGCGGCGGCGTCACCCTCGTGGTCGAGGAGGGACGCTTCCTCAAAGTGGCGGCGGTGAAAGGCCCGCTCTCGGTCACCAAGGACCGGCTGATTCCGGTGGACGGGTCGCTCCTGGGGACCGCGGTCACCACCGGCGCCCCGCTGGTGATCAACGACATGGACGCCGACTCGCGCAGCTACAGAATGCCCGGGCTCGATTTCGCCCTCCGGACCGTGGCCATCGTCCCGCTGCGCTCGGCCGGGGTCGTGATCGGGACCGTGAGCGTGTACAACCACCTCGACGGCAGCCCGTTCAGCGAGCACGATCTCAAGCTGCTGGAGACCCTCGGCGACCAGGTGGTGGTCGGCCTCGACCGCGCCGCGGCGCTGGACGAGATCCGCCGCAGCGAGCGGTCGCTGGCGGCGAAGAACGTCGAGCTGCAGCGGGCCGCCAAGCTCAAGAGCGAGTTCCTGGCCAACATGAGCCACGAGCTCCGCACTCCGCTCAACGCCATCATCGGGTTCTCCGACCTCATACTCTCCGACGGGGCGGGCCCGGTGACCTCGCAGCAGCGCGAGTTCCTGGAGGCGGTGCTCCGGAACGGACGGCATCTCCTGGAGCTGATCAACGGCGTCCTGGACCTGTCGAAGATCGAGGCCGGCCGGATGTCGCTCTCGCTCGGCCGCACGGACCTCCGCGAGGCCATCACCGGCGCGGTGGCGGACACCGAGAGCCTCCGGCGCGCGAAGCAGCAGAGCGTCTGGCTCGAGCTCGACGACCGGCCGCTCGAAGTCGTGGCGGACGGGGTGCGGGTCCGGCAAGTGCTGTTCAACCTGCTCTCGAACGCCTCCAAGTTCACGGGGGAGCGGGGTTCGATCATCCTCTCGGCGCTCCGCACCCGGGCTCCGCTCGCCCCTCCCGCCGACCGGACGGGAGACGAGCGCAAGCTCGTCACCAAGGACGTCGTGTGGGTGTCGGTCGCCGACACCGGCATCGGCATCGCGCCGGAGGACATGCCCAAGCTCTTCCAGGAGTTCAGTCAGGTGGACAGCTCCGCCAGCCGCAAGGCGCAGGGCACCGGCCTCGGACTGGCCCTCAGCAGGAAGCTGGTGGAGATGCACGGCGGCACCATCGGAGCCGAATCGCTCCCGGGGCGGGGGTCCACCTTCTGGTTCATCTTGCCGGCCGAGGGGCCGGTGCGGCGCAACTCGGGGGTCTCGGCGGCTACGCCCGACTGAATCCCGGCCGCCAGGTCGGCCGTCGTCTAATGGTATATTTGACTCCGACTAATGCGCCGCATCGCCGACCGCCGACTCCAGGCACTGCTCCTCACCGCCGTCCTTCTGGTCGGTGGCAGCGGGATCTCCGCCCTGGATCTGGTGCTCTACCACCTGGGCGGGCATGTCGAGGCCCCGGCGAGCCCCCGGGTCGCCGGCACGGACGCGCCCCGCTCGCACGGTGACACCTGCGTTCTCCTCGACTGGACGGCGCGCGGGACCTACACGCTCGCGCTCGACCAGCTTCCAACCCTGCCGGCTCAGGCGGGGACGACCCGCACGCCTTCGGCCCCCGCCGACGTCCCTCGAGCCGTCCGGCTCACCGCCTCCGCGCGATCCCGCGCGCCTCCATCGCAGCTGACCTGATCGCCGCCCGATTCACAACCGATCTCG
The DNA here is from genome assembly GCA_036259315.1 of Gemmatimonadales bacterium. Lineage (GTDB taxonomy): Bacteria > Gemmatimonadota > Gemmatimonadetes > Gemmatimonadales > GWC2-71-9 > CAVVWJ01. Next base: position 27,927 of record DATABZ010000120.1, read on the forward strand.
ATCCTCGCGCCTGCCCTTCGTGGCGGGCGGGTCATCACTGCCCTGGAGTCCGCATGCATCGACTTTTCCTGGCCGCGTTGCTCGCGGTCCTTCCACTCACCTCGGGACTGGCCGCGACCCCGCCGCC
>DATABZ010000121.1:0-3608 GCA_036259315.1 Gemmatimonadales bacterium
GCGGGCCCACGAGCACCGTGCCCGGCTCTCGCCCCACGATCACCTGGTGCTGAGCGCGCAGCGCGCCTGGCTCGACGGCGCGCTGGGCGAGGCGGAATCGCTCTACAACACGACCACCGGGACGTAGCCCGACGACGTCGAGGTCTGGTTCCACCTGGGCGACCTGCTGTTCCACTCGAACCCGATGCGCGGGCGCTCGGCGGCAGAGGCGAGGACGCCTTTCCAGCGGGTCCTGATGCTGGAGCCGGATCACCTGGCCGCGATGGTGCACCTGGCGCGGGTCGCCGCTATCGAGGGCCGGCGGGACGAGATGCTGGAGCTGGTCGGCCGGGTGCTCCGGACCAGCCCGGAGGCCGACCAGGCGCTCGCGATGCGCGCGCTCCGAGCCTACGCGGTGGGGGACGCGGCTGGCATCCAGGCGGTCAATACCGAACTGCGCTCGGCGCGGGCGATCACCGTGGCCAGCGCCTTCGCGGACGTCGCGCTGTACTCGGGCAACCTCGAAGGCGCGGAGATGCTGGCGCGGGGTTTCATCGAGGTGGTCCGCTCGCCGGAGCTGCGGGCGTTGTGTCACATCCAGCTCGCGCACCTCGCGCTCGCGCAGGGCAACGCCGGGCAGGCGCAGGAGGAGCTGCGGCGCGCGCAGGCGCTGGACCAGGCCTGGGGGCTGGAGACCCGCGGTCTGTTGGCGACGCTGCCCTTCGCGGCCCCCGACGCGGCGGAGCTCGACCGGCTGCGGCGCGACCTCGCCGCCTGGGACGCGGCGGCGGTTCCGCCGAGCAGCTTCGCGATCTTCGCGATGCACAACGACCTGCACCCGACGATCCGGGAGTATCTGCAGGGGATGGTGTCGCTCAGACTGGGTGACCTCGCCGCCGCACGAGCCCACGCCGGCACGCTGAGCGCCATGGTGCCGCGCGACGGCGCCCTTGGAGACTGCCTGGCCTCGGAGCTGGACGCGGCGCTCGCCCGCGAGGACGGCCGCACGGCGGAGGCGCTTGCGATCCTGGACCGCGCCCGTCCCCGACTCTGGTTTCAGCTCACCGTGGCGTCACCCTTCTTCTGCCTGACATCCCGGCGCTTCCTGCAGGCCGAGCTGCTGCGGGAGGCCGGCCGAACGGAGGAGGCGGCGGGCTGGTATGGATCTCTGGTGCAGCGCTCGCCGTACGAGCTGGTCTATCGGGCCGTGGCGTGCGATCGGCTGGTGCAGTTGGGGTGACTTCTTGGAGTTTGCCGGGGTTTCGACGTTCACCACAGAGGCACGGAGTGGCCGAGCCACCCCCCAACTGATTCACCACGAAGGCACGAAGGACGGGCGTGGCTCGGTGCCCCTCTGTGTCTTCCGTGCCTCTGTTGTAAACCTTGCCGACTACCCGTTGATAGTACGCATCCCCGCCTCGTTGTACCGCTCCCCCGCTGCGACGCCCTTCGGTGCGACCTCGTCGATCTGCTCGAGGTCCGCTGCCGAGAGCTCGACCTCGAGCGCCCTGACGTTTTCCTCCAGGTATTTCCGGCGCTTGGTGCCGAAGATGGGGACGATGTCGTCGCCCTGGGCCAGGACCCAGGCCAACGCGAGCTGCGACGGCGTGCACTTCTTCCGTGCCGCGATCTCGTTCACCCGGTCCACCAGCTCGAGGTTCTTGCGGAAGTTGTCGCCCTGGAAGCGGGGCGTGTTCCGGCGGTAGTCGTCCGGCGGCAGGTCGTCGATCGTGCGGAAGCGCCCGGTGAGGAAGCCGCGACCCAGTGGGCTGTAGGCCACGAAGCCGATGCCCAGCTCACGGCAGAGCGGCAGGATCTCGTCCTCGGGGTCTCGGCTCCAGAGCGAGTACTCCGTCTGGAGCGCGGTGATCGGGTGCTCGCCGTAAGCTCGCTGGATGGTGGCGGGTGCCGCCTCGGACAGGCCGAGATGCAGCACCTTGCCCTGCTCGATGAGTCGCGCCATGGCGCCGACCGTCTCCTCGATCGGCACCGTGCGGTCCACCCGGTGCTGGTAGTAGAGGTCGATGTGGTCCACGCCGAGTCGGCGGAGCGAGTCGTCGCAGGCCTTGAAGACGTACTCGGGACGGCCGTTCACGCCGAGCATCGAGCCGTCCTCCGCGCGCTCGTTGCCGAACTTGGTCGCGAGGACCACCTGCCCGCGTCGGTTGCGGATGGCGCGCCCGACGAGGCGCTCGTTGGTGAAGGGGCCGTACATGTCGGCCGTATCGAGGAAAGTGATGCCGAGGTCGAGGGCGCGGTGGATCGTGGCGATGGACTCCTCGTCGTCGCGGCCGGCGTAGAAGTCGGACATCCCCATGCAGCCGAGGCCGAGAGCGGAGACGGTGAGCCGTGCGGTGCCGAGGGTGCGCTGTGGAATTTGAGTCATCGGTCAGTCACGGGCTTGGGTGGTGGGACACAGGTGATTAGTCTGGAGTCTAGACCCCAACCTCCGGCGACTCCAGAGCCATGCCCGACGACGAGCGCACTTCCCGGTTCACCCGTATCTGTGTCTTCTGCGGCACCAACGCCGGCGAGCGGCCGGAGTACGGCGCCGCCGCGCGCGAGCTGGGCAAGCTGCTCGCGGAGGCGGGGATCGAGCTGGTCTACGGCGGCGCCAGCGTCGGCATCATGGGCGAACTGGCCGACGCGGCGCACGAGCACGGCGGGCACGTCACCGGGATCATCCCGCAGCAGCTCATGAAGAAGGAGGAGGCGCACACCGGGATCCCGGACCTCATCGTGGTCGCCTCGATGCACCAGCGGAAGTCGCAGATGGCGGACCTGTCCGACGCGTTCATTGCGCTGCCCGGCGGGATCGGCACGCTCGAGGGCTACTTCGAGATCCTCACCTGGGGCCAGCTCGGCATCCACGCCAAGCCCTCGGGGATCCTGAACGTCGCGGGCTACTTCGACCGCCTCATCGAGTTCCTCGACCACGCGGTGGGCGAGGGCTTCCTCACCCGGGAGCACCGGGAGATGATCCTGGTGGAGACCGATCCCCGCAAGCTTCTCGCGCAGCTGGAGGAGTACGCGCCGCGGCAGGAGGAGCGGCTGATGGGGAGGACGCATCGGTAGGCGGACGGGCGGACGGGCGGACGGGCGGACGGGCGGACCGAAAGGCGTGGGATGGGTACTCGAATAGCGCAAGAGGCGGTTAGTAATGCGGGATGATGCCCTACGAACGCTTTCAGGCCTGGCGGGCAGCGCATCAACTGGCGCTCGACATATTCCGACTGACGGACCGCTGGCCTAAAGAGGAACGGTTCGGACTTACCATCCAGCTGCGACGTGCCGCACTGTCCGCCCCCACCAACATCGCGGAAGGCGCCGCCAAACGAGGAAGACGGGAATTCAGGCGCTTTCTCGATATCGCCTTGGGCTCCCTCGCTGAGGTCTCTTATCTCCTGCGATTCAGCAGGGATTATGGATTGCTGAGCCCTGAGGCCTGGGTGAAAATCGAAGACCTCCGCAGCCAAGCCGGACGTTTGACTTGGAGCTTATACTCCGCTGTAGCGCGCGATACGGAATTCAGGTAGGTAACGTTGAACCCTGTCCGCCTGTCCGCCTGTCCGCCTGTCCGCCTGTCCGCCTACTCTCCATCCTCCCCCTTCCCCCCCACCGCCTCCGGC